>CALLYK010000138.1 GCA_937858365.1 uncultured Isosphaeraceae bacterium
CCTGCATCTATGTCTGGGGTTCGGGCGCGCATGTGGCGGCCGGCGCCGCAGGCGGCGGACATTAGCCCGGCTCATCGGAATGCCTGAGAAAGGCGGCTTCGGCCGCCTTTTTCTTTTGCGTCATACTTCGCGGGGACGAGCGCTGGAGAGTATAGAGGATCGAGCGATGACCGAACCTTCCCCTCTGAAAGCTGCGATCACCTGCCGCTGTCCCGCCTGCGGCGAGGGAAAGCTGTTTCAGGGCTTCCTGACGCTGAGGCCGGCCTGCGACAAATGCGGGCTCGATTATTCGGCGTTCGATTCCGGCGACGGGCCCGCGGTATTCATCATCCTCGCGGCCGGCTTCATCGTGGTGTTCGCCGCGCTGATCATGGAGGTGCTGTATCAGCCGCCGTTCTGGCTGCACGCGGCGCTCTGGCTGCCGCTGATCCTGATCGTGACCATCCTTCCCTTGCGTCCGACCAAGGCGCTGATGATCGCGCTCCAGCATCGCCACAAGGCCGCCGAAGGCAAACTCGAGATGCGCGACCGCCCATGATCTCTTCCTTTGCCCGACGGCTGGTGCTGCCCGGCCTCTTGACGCTGGCCGCGCGGGTCGTTGGCGTCGAGCGCGGGCGGCGGGGTCTCCCTCGCGCCGTCCGTGCCTTGATGGCATTGAGGCCGAGCTCAGGGGGCGAAGACGTTGGTGCTGAACGCGAACGGGCCGACGACGATCGTCGTGCCGTTGCGAATGAAGTTGCCTTGGACCACCACCGCCGTCGTGAAGTTGCGGCCGACCGTGAACTGGGACCCGTTGCTCAAGTTGAGGTTGCCGAAGACCTCGCCTCCCTGTCCGCCTTTGGCCGTCCCCTTGTCGGGCTGGGCCACCGCGCCGAGGTCCCGCCCCACGACCACGGCCGCGCCGTTGGCCAGGTTCAACTGCCCGCCAATGTTCAGCCAGTTGAGGTCTTGGTTGACATAGATGCCGTCGTTGGCCCCGGTGAGGTTCACGCTGTCTTTCACGTCGAGCGTGTTCACGGTGCCCGCGACCTCGATCCGAGCGCCCGTCCTCATGGAATAGACGGCGATCCGGTCAACGGGTATGGTCAAGCTCGCGTTCTTGGGGTCGCGTACCGTGATCTTGCCGGAAAGCTCAACTGTGCCGTAGCCGAGGATGCCCTTGACGGCCCCGGTCCGGACTGTGATGTTGCGGACCCGAAGCACGTTGTTCGCGGTCGTGGAGCTATTGGGGAACTGGTGGGCCATCGTGGCGAAGTAGGGGTGCGGCAGCCGATTGATGAGGACCTCGGAGTCGAATCGGGACCCGGTGATGACCAGGTCCACGCGACCGTCTTTTGTCGGGATGGCCCGGACGATCGCCTCGTTGGTCGCGTCTACCCGATAGAGCTGACCGTCGGCCGTCGTGAGGTTCACGGACCGGCCGCCACGCGCGACTTGGACCCCAACCTGCCCTGAATGGCCGGTCACCCAAGCAGGCCCCCAACTGGGGTGCAATCGGACCGCAACCGTGTTCGGCCCTAGCGGCCGAGACAGGACCAAGCGCATTTCCAGTTGTTCACCGAGGTTCGGCCGAAACGATCGCCGATCGGCCCGCCTCCCCTTGCGATCCGTCGCCATGGGAATCCTCCTTGAGTCCCGTGCCCCGGTTCGGGCCGGACCGGCCATCGCGCGGGTCCCATCGCCGCGTATGGTAGGGGGCGCCGAGTCCGCCGTCCTCACGTAGTCCAAACATCGGTCGGCCCGGCGCGGGTCCATCGTCGCTTCGGTCGGTCGATTCGCCGCAGGTTCGGGTCGGACGGGACATGCCGGAAGTGTTGGCGGATCGGGTCGCGCGGGCCCCCGTCACGGTCGTCAATTCTGGTCGATCCAGTTCAAGGCGCTGGGCCAACCTCCAGGAGAACTGATGCGCTGCGGGCCAGGCAAGCGCGATGACTGAGTCGGATAAACATAAGGTGAAAGCGGTGGGAAGTTCGGATAGGAGAAGGTCACGCCCCGACCGACGTAGGTCCGTCCGTCGTAGCCGCGCGTGTAAGTGGGGACGACCACCGTTTGGGCCCGAAAACCGGAGAGCGGTCCGTAAACCGAGAGGTTCGCCTGGTTCAGACCGAGCGGGGAGAGGCCTGGCCCCGCTGGATAGCTGCCGCCGGGCATCACGGTGGCCTCTCGATAGAAGGTCCCCAGACCGGGAGCCGGGGCCATGTTGGCGGGGTCGATCGGTTGCCCGTAATACGACGTGGGATACCAACGGCGGGAGGGAGGGTCTCCGCCCAGGGCGCAAGTGGCGCTGATCAAGCAGGTTGCAAGGCCCAAAACGAGCGAGCTTCGTGTGGTCAGGCGAATCATGGGTGTGCCTCAAGGTGCCCCGCCCGGTGGTTTCGGTCCACCGGGGCGAGTTCTTGACCAAATCTACCCGAGGAAATCGCGATGGGTCGGCAAAAGCCGAGCGAACGAGGAGTGAAGGGGACCCATGGACCAGTGGGTAAGGCCCAATCGACTTTGCGGCCGGGGAGGCCACGGTAGGTCTTGCCGAAAAAACGTCCGGTTCCGCAAATGCAACGGGTGTCGCGGCCCAGGATCGCGTCGCTTGACAGCCTCAATCGCAATCGAGTCGAATGTGTGCCGGTCTCCGAGGGCGGACCTCACGCTGGTCGCAACCCCGATGTGGGCGACCCCTGTCCTATGGTCCCTTTGGACCCGTCTGGTCCCTCGAAGCCGATTCACGAGACCGATTTCGGGTCCGGGCCCTGGGAAACGTCCCCCCGCTCCCCCAGGTCTTCTTAGGACTTCCTCACGATGACGGCGATCCTTGGTATCTCGGCATTCTACCACGACAGCGCGGCCGCCCTGGTTGTCGATGGCGAGATCGTGGCCGCCGCTCAGGAGGAGCGATTCACGCGCATCAAGCACGACCACGCCTTCCCGCGAAATGCCCTCGCTTACTGCTTGAAGGAAGGTGGCCTGAAGCCCGAGGACGTGGATTATGTGTCCTTCTACGACAAGCCCCTCACCAAGTTCGACCGCTTGATCGAGACCTACCTCGGTTACGCGCCCTCCGGCTTTCGCTCCTTCCGCATGGCGATGCCTTTGTGGTTGAAGGAAAAGCTCCACATGCGCCGGACCTTGCGAGAGGGACTGGGCGGTCACACCCAGGCGAAACTCGTCTTCACCGACCACCACGAGAGCCACGCCGCGAGCGCCTTCTTCCCGAGTCCCTTCCAGGAGGCCGCGATCCTCACGCTCGACGGCGTGGGCGAATGGAGCACCACCACGCTTGGTCATGGTCAAGGCAACAAGATCCACCTCACCGACCAGATTTGTTTTCCGCACTCGCTTGGGCTTTTGTATTCGGCCTTCACCTACTATTGCGGCTTCAAGGTCAACAGCGGTGAATACAAGCTGATGGGCCTGGCCCCTTACGGCGAGCCCATTTACAAGGACGCGATCCTGGGCAAGTTGATGGACCTCCGGCCCGATGGCAGCTTCTGGCTGGACATGTCGTACTTCAACTACTGCCAGGGCCTGACCATGACCGGCCCCAAGTTCCATGAACTGCTGGGCGGGCCGCCCAGGGCCCCCGAATCGATGCTGGAACAGCGCCACATGGACCTCGCGGCGAGCATCCAGGCCGTCACCGAGGAAGTCGTGCTGAGGATCGGCCGGCACCTCCATGAGAAGACGGGGATGAAGGACCTCGTCCTGGCCGGCGGCGTGGCGCTCAACTGCGTCGCCAATGGCAAGCTCCTGCGGGAAGGCCCCTTCGACGATATCTGGATCCAGCCCGCCGCAGGTGACGCCGGAGGCGCACTCGGGGCCGCGCAGTTCGTCTGGTATCAGTTGCTGAACAAGCCGCGCGACACGCACGACCATGATTCCCAGCGAGGTTCGCTTCTGGGCCCGGCCTTCTCGACCGACGAAGTCGAAAAGTTCCTCGAATCCGAAGGTGTGAGCGGCCGAAAGTTCGACGATGAGGGCGAACTTCTTGAGCATGTCGCCCAAACTTTGGCCTCGGGCAAGATCATCGGCTGGATGCACGGCCGGATGGAATTCGGTCCGCGTGCCTTGGGGGCCCGGAGCATTCTGGGCGACCCCAGAAACACGGCCATGCAGGCCGACATGAACCTCAAGATCAAGTTCCGTGAAAGTTTCCGCCCGTTTGCCCCGATCGTGCTCAAGGAGCACGCCCACGAGTGGTTTGAACTCAGCCCCGAGCACGAGAGCCCTTACATGCTCCTTGTCGCACCCGTGGTCGACGAGCAACGCGTGCCGATCGACCAGGCCGAGCTGGAGATGATGAGGCACGACCCCGACCTGCGAAACCGCGTGAACGTCGTCCGCTCGACGATACCCGCGGTGACACACGTCGATTACAGCGCTCGACTGCAAACCGTGGACGCCGAGCGGAACCCGCGACTTCACCGGTTGATGCGGGCCTTCCAAGACCTCACCGGTTGCCCCGTGCTGGTGAACACCAGCTTCAACGTGCGCGGCGAGCCGATCGTTTGCACGCCCAAAGATGCCTACCGCTGCTTCCTGGGGACGGAGATGGACACGCTCGTCATGGAGAACATCGTGCTCCACAAACCCGAGCGGGCCGAGCGGTCGGTCGACGAGGCCGAACGCAAGCAGTACCTCGCCCAGTTCCAGCTTGATTGATCTTGGCCCGTCCTCAAAGGCGATCACCTCATGCATTGGTCCGACATTCAGTTTCGACCGCCCGACAAGATGCTCCGCCAGTTCGGAGGGCTTTGGGTCCTCTTCTTCGGCGGGATGGCGGCCTGGCAGTGGCTCTGGCGCGACCGGCCCACGGCGGGCTTGGTCCTGGCCGTCTTGGCCCTGACGATCGGGCCAATGGGGCTGGTCTTTCCCAAGCTGATCCGGCCGATTTACGTGACCTGGATGGTCCTCGCCTTTCCGATCGGCTTCGTGATTTCCAACCTCCTCTTGGCCCTCCTCTTTTACGGGCTCTTCACCCCGGTCGCCCTTTTCTTTCGAATCACGGGCCGCGACCCGCTCGCGCGCCGACGCCGGCCGGAGGGCGAGTCGTACTTCATCCCCAAGACCACTCCCAGCGACCCTCGCTTATATCTGAGGCAGTATTGAGCCAACATCTCGCATGAGGGAACGACGATGAGTGAACCCCAAGTCAACGAGTTCGAGAAGGCCGCGCAGCAGGAACAGGGCTCTCTGGTGTCCGAGTTCCTCTCGTTCCTGGCCCACAACAAGAAGTGGTGGTTGCTGCCGATCGTCCTGGTCATGCTCCTGCTCGGGGCCTTGATCCTTCTCTCGGGCACGGCTGCGGCACCCTTCATTTACACCCTCTTCTAGGCTGGGAGGGCCTCGCCCTCAACGAGGCGCGGCACCGCATGGAGAAGGCCCATCCGGCGGCGACACCCGAGGTCCCGGCGATCCGTGGGACCTCCGTCTCGCGGCGCGTTCGTCGCATCCTCGTCCGGCTCGCCTTCCTCATCGGCAGCGTCCTCGTGGCCGTGGTCGTCGTCGAACTCGTCGGTCGATTGGTCCTCCGGGGCGTCGCCGACGACGCTCGATACGACGCACGCCTGGAAGAGCTTGTCCTCAGGGCCGGTCCCATCCTGCCGCCGACGCGCCTGCCCGGCAAGTTCGACCCCAAGTTCGGCGTCGTCCTCACGCCCCATCGCGAGTTCACCGAGCATCAGGGCGACCGCTCGTTCACGCAGAAGACCAACGCGCTGGGCTTCTTCACCCATGAGGTCATTCCCCGCAGGCCCGGTGAATACCGGGTCCTTCTCGTCGGCGACTCCTTCTTTTACGGCTCCTTCATCAAGGACGCGGAGCGCGTCGGGGCGCAGTTGGAAGACCTCGCTCGTGAGGACGAGGACGCCCGACGACCCTTGAAGGTCTACAACTTCGCATTGCCCGGTTACTGCGGAAACCAGGAATTGGTCGTGGCCCGGACCTACGCCGCGCAGGTGGACGCGGATGCCGTGGTCCTCGGCGTCTTCGCGGGCAACGACGCGATCGCCAACGCGCTGACGAGCGTGGACGAGGCCGGTAACTTCGTGACGGTCCCCGAGAACATCAAGCGTTATCAAGACGAGCTTCGCGGGGCCCTGGGCCCTCTCCGACACAGTCTGATCGCCCGGGTGCTCTCGTTCACGCAACCGGCGGGCACCTGGCTCTATTACCGAATCGCTCGCCGGGACTGGGTCATCGATGGGAATCGCCGAGTCTTGAAGCGTTTCCGCGACTTCTGCGACGAGGAAGGCCTGGATTGCGGCGTGGTCCTCCAAATGACGAAAGACAGCCTCGACACTGGCGTGCGCGGCCGAGTCTTCAACTCGGCCGAAGTCAACGACGCGCTCAACCGCGTCTGCGATGAAGAGGGACTCCCATTCATCGATATGCGTCAGGTCTTCCACGAGGCAGGGGACTGGCGAGCGTTCATCCATCAGCCACCCGACGCGCACCCCAACGCCAAGGGCACGCGTCTGACGGCCGAGGCCATCTATCGTCGTTGGATCAAGGCGAAATTGGCCCAGGCCCACGAGGGGGTCTCGACCCCTTCCAGCCCTTGAGGTCGCGAGGCGATGCGCCATCCCATGCTCTCGGACAAGGCGACGCGCTTCACGGAGAGCGTCATTCGCGGGATGTCGGTGGAGGCCAGGCGTCATGGCGCGGTGAACCTTGCCCAAGGCATGCCCGACTTCCCCGCGCCTCCCGAAGTGAAGGACGCCGCATGTCGAGCGATCCAGGCCGACATCAACCAGTACGCGATCACGTGGGGCGCGAAGGGCCTACGCGAGGCGATCGCCGAACACGCGGCCTGGTATCAAGGGATGACGATCGACCCCGAGACTGAGATCACCGTCACCTGCGGCAGCACGGAGGCGATGCTGGTCGCTCTGCTCGCCTTGATCAACTCGGGCGACGAGGTCATCCTCTCGCAGCCCTATTACGAGAATTACTGGCCCGACTGCATCCTGGCCGGGGCGACGCCCCGCTTCGTGGCGGTAAGGCCGCCCCGCTGGTCGTTCGACCTTGAAGAACTGGCCTCGGCCTTCAACGAGAAGACCAAGGCGATACTCCTTTGCAATCCGAGCAACCCAACCGGTCACGTCTTGACCGCCGAGGAACGTGAGACCATCGCCGAACTCTGCCGCAAATGGGACGTGATCAGCATCACCGACGAGATCTACGAACACATCCTCTACGACGATCGCAAGCATGTGTCCTTGGCGACCCTCGATGGGATGCGCGAGCGATCCGTGACGATCGGCGGCATGTCCAAGACCTACGCCGTGACCGGCTGGCGCATCGGCACGATGGTCGCGTCTCCCCAACTCACCCACGCATTCCGACAAGTTCATGACTTCGTCTCGATCGGCGCCGCGGCCCCGCTCCAAGAAGCCGGCGCGACTGCCTATCGCCTCCCGCGCGACTATTACGACCACCTCCGCCATGACTACCAAGGCCGGCGCGACCGCTTCTGCAAGGGCCTCCTCGACCTGGGCTTCGGCCTGGAAATGCCGGAAGGGGCCTACTACGTGATGGCCGACGTCAGTCGCTTCACCGACGATGATGAGGCCTTCGCCAAGAGTCTCGTGCGCGAGTTGGGCGTGGCCGGCGTGCCCGGGTCCAGCTTCTTCCGCGACAAGGAGCGAGGGCGAAAGGCGATCCGCTTCTGCTTCTGCAAACGCGATGAGACCTTGGACGAGGCCCTTCGCAGACTCAAGGCGCTCCACGATTGAGGAAAGCACCGGGGCCGACAACGGCCTTAGTGCAAGACCAGATAAAGTGCATTGGCTGGGAATGTGAACAACAAAGAACCCTCCTTGCGTTCGACCTTCAGGTCGCCGGTTGCCTGGCCGTTGATGTCGAGCACGGTGGCCGTCTTGACGCGAGCGGCCTTCAACGTGAGCTTGAGCTTCGACTCGGCGATCAACCAAGGCATCTTGCCGGTGTCTTCGACCTTCTTGCCTTGATAGGTCGTCTTGCCGTCGCCGCTTGGGAAGGTCGTCTCGCGTTCGACCCAACCGGTGGGACGGGCCCTCGTGCCCACTTGCACCAGCACCTTCTCACTTTCGCCCAAGGGCCTCTCGTCGAGCGCGACCGCCAGGATCGTCGCGTATGGGTCCGCCGATTCGATCGTCAGGGCGCCGAGCTTGATCACGCCGGCCTGGTTGAGGGCACCGGCGGCCCCTTGCGCGGCGGGTGCGTTGAGTGTGCAGATACCCTTGCCGTGGTCCCATCGCAACTGGCCGGTCTCGCTCGTCACCGTCTTCGCCTTGCGGTCGATGAACTTGGAGAGGTCGGCTGCCTTGGTCGCCGCTTTCTTGCCGTCAAAGGCCACTTTCACCGCCCCGACGAGGAAGGCCAGGGGATCGACCCCTTCCTTCAAGTTGGAGCGCTTGGGGGCGTCACCCAGGTCCCGGTTGGGGTCGTAACCGGGGTCCTCCGCGATCAGCGGTGGGACCCTTTGCCAGAGGTCATCAAGTGAGCGATGCTCCTCCACGACCACTTTACCGGTTTGGACCAGGCCCTTGCGATACATCCAAGCGGCGGCCGGGAATTGGCCCTGGACCATAGGCGTCGCGACCGACCACTTGAAGCGTGAGGCCGAGTCCCAGGGGGCCCTGTCCTGATTGGCCCACTCCGCCTCTCCCGTGGCGAACCAGTAGAACGTGTCGACGCCGCTCAGCGAGGAATAGGCGGCGACCAGGAAGGGGGCCTCCGACTGATAACTCAAAGGGGGCACCCAATGGCTTTCCGTGACCATGATCGGGTGGCCCATCACTTGCCTGAGACTCACCGGCAAGTCTCTGGGACGCTTGAGCACGGAATCATCCTGGAACGTGTCTCCGGGGTTGATCCGCCAGCCTTGGTCGGGCCCGATGTGGACCGGACTGTAATACCGGTTCACGGCCAAGACCTCGTTGGCCGTGTACGACCAGCGTTCCACGTCGTCGAGTCGGAGCGTGTCGGCCGTTTTCCAGTTCCCCGCGTTGATGAGCTGGCGGCAACCCAGGTCCTCACGTAGGTAGCGGGCCATCTCGCGGTTGAAGTCGGCCATCGTGTCGGCGTAGAAGTGAAGTTGGTCGGCCAGCCTGGCTTGCATGCCGCCGCTGCGCTGCTGGGTCATCTGCCATACGATGTGCAGGCCCACGAGGCCGCTCGCGAAGTCGTCCTCGGGCATCGACTCGCTCGACCACGCCTTCTTGGCCGCATCCAAGGTCCCGTATTTCTTGTTCAACCAGGCGCCGAATTTTCGACCGAGTCGTTCGCGTGCTTTCCCTTTGATGTTTTGTTCGGTCCAGAAGAGGAGGCTGTCCTCGTTTTGGAGTTGGAAGATGGCGAGGGCCGGGTCTTGCGCCAGGGGCACGCCCGTGTGCGGATTGGGCGGCGTGAGGAGGGCCTTCAGCCAACTCTTGTAGGCCGCTTGCATCGTCTCGTCGAAGAAGAGCAGCCCCATAGGGGAAGCGTTTTCGGGCCAGCCGTCGATGCCCCAGTGGGCCGGGACGTGCTTCAGGTTGGCCGACCAGTATGGGCTCAGCGTCGTGTAGATCCCCTCCTTGCGCATCGCCGCGACGAGCTTCCACGCGTCCTCAATGCCTTTTTGGTCAACGTCGGCCGCCTTGGCGTTCTTGTCTTTGGGCTCGAGATGACCGTGATAGCGGACCATGTTCACGCCTCGCTTGGCGAGGAAGCGGGCGTGGTGGGCGAGGTCCTCGGCCGACCGTTCGCGCTGGACGTTGGTCGTCACCGCCCAGAAGCGAACGGGGGTGCCGTCGCCCAGCATGAAGCCCTCGCCGTCGGGGGAAAGTCGCACGAAACCGGTCGACCCGGCGACGGTCTCGTTCAAAGAGCGGAGGTCG
The DNA here is from genome assembly GCA_937858365.1 of uncultured Isosphaeraceae bacterium. GTDB lineage: Bacteria > Planctomycetota > Planctomycetia > Isosphaerales > Isosphaeraceae > CALLYK01. The sequence goes on from CALLYK010000138.1 coordinate 9,852, forward strand.
AAAAGGGCCTTCGGGTCGAACGGATCGCGCTGGGGTTGAAACGCCCAGGTCCCCTTGGGCACGGTCGGCCCGCCCTGCCCGGGACGTGAGGCGCCGCTCGGAGTGAACGGCTCGTTCGTGAGGACGAACGCATCCAGGGCGCCGTGGAAGTGGTTCTCACTATGCATCCGAAAGCGAATCGCTTGGCGCCCTTTTTGGAGATCGAGGTCGCCCACGTTTTTCCAGGAGAGGAAGCGGAGGTCGATCTTGCCGTCGGCGGCGACGTTGACGTTGTCGAGGACGCCGTCGCTCATGGCGATCGGGACCCACGCTCCATTGCCGAGCGCGTAGTCGAGTTTGGTGGCGACCGGATTGGCGCGGACCCAGAGGGAGTAACGACCGGCCTTGGGAACGTCCAAGGCATAGTCGGCGGTCCCTTCCTTGGTGTCGGACCAGTTGGAGATCCAGTCGCCGCCGGAGAGAAGGTCCTTGCGGACCTGGTCGTACCAATACGGGTGGCGCGTCATGGTGGAACGGACGGGGCGTTCTCCTTCGACCCAGATCGTCTGGCCGAGGGAGCTTTGGTCCAAGACCGGCCCGGCCGCGAGGGCCAAGACGATCGCGAGCTTCCGCAACATTGGGTCTTCCCCAGCGAATACCAAGTCAAGGGGTGATGCGAAGTGCGAGAGGCGGGAGTCGAACCCGCACGCCTTGCGGCACAGGATCCTAAGTCCTGCGTGTCTGCCAGTTCCACCACTCTCGCAGGGCCTCGTGGCATGTCAGATCACTCTAATGTTTCGCGGCCCTTTGGTCCAAAGAGAATCCGTCGGGTCGTGTCGGAAATGGTCCGCGATCATCGCGGGAAAGGCCCATTCGATATGTCCTTTGGGAACGCGGGGGTGGCCGGTGTCGTATAACAACCACGGATGCCTCGCGGGCGTGGACGCCCCACGCCGAGCGGTGAGCTATATCACCAGTAGAGGCATTTCCGAGACGCGACCAACCCCAGAGGGGGGATCGCCATGTTGACGACCGATGAATACGAACGCCTGGAAGCGGCCGCCGCCGTGGTCGCCCGCCATTCCCAGTTTGACGGCCGGCCCCGCGTGGTGCAGTCCTGCGTCCGCGAGGTGGAGGAACGCTACGAGAGCGGCGGCCTCTCGCTCGGGCAACGCGCCCGACTCATCGCCATTCTTTTGGGCGAAGCATTGCCCGATTGATCGCGACCATTGGGCCGCGATCATCCATCAACTCAACGCGCCGAATCGGCGGGCGTGACGGCCCGGGTCAATGTGGGAAAGCGAGACACCGCCTCCAATGCGCGGGGTGTGTTGAGCAAGCGGCGAATGCTCTCGGTTGAGGCGAAGATGCCCACCGCCGAGTTCCCTTGCATGTCCACGCGACCGACGCAGACGCCGATCAACCGGCCGTCGTCGCGGAACAAGCCGCCCCCTGATCGGCCATGCTGTGGGGCCTTGTCGGTCACGAGAAAGGGCCTGGTCTTACCGTCGCCGCGGTTCAGGTCCACTTGGCCCTTCACGCGCGCTTCCCAGCTTTGGAGCTTCTCCCCCTTGTCGATCCCCACGGAGATGACGTGCTCTCCGGCCTTGACCTCGACTTGAGTATCAAGCGGCAAGGCCAGGAAGGGGAGTCGCGCCAAGCCGCTCACGATCACGAGGGCCACGTCGGCCTCGGCGTCGGCCTGGATGACTTGGGCGGGGACCTTCTTGGGCCAGCCGGCGCTCGGCTGGTTGACTTCAGCCCCAACGTTGTAGCGATGGAACTCGACGATCAGTTCGCCGGGCCCTTCCACGACATGCGCGGCCGTGAGGATGAGGGTCTCGCCGGGGACCGAAGCGATCAAGCTCCCGGTCCCGCAGGCGTTCCCCTTGCGCAACTTCACCGTGGGCCGGAACGTGAGGTTGTCGGCCTTCGTGGGGCGATTCACCATCGGCCGGACGCGCGAGGCGCGCGGCGGGTCGGCCGGCCTCTGGGCCCAGGCGGGGACCGACACGCCGGCCCAACACACACACACACCCAAGATGGGTCCAACGCGCTCCATCCACCTCATGACCATTCTCCCCTCAACTCCGTCCAGTGACGAGGACTCGCACGTTGGATGGCCGGCCGATCTTAGCGCCCTCCGGGCATCGACATGGTCCCCATCACGGCCGTGGCCTTGCGGCCATCGACCTGGACCTTCACCGCCCGAGCTATCGGGGCCGGTTGATTGTCGCCCGGGATGGCGTCGGCGCTGATGACTTCGCCGCCATTACGCGTGAACAATGCGGCAAGGACGTTCTTGTTGATCGTTTGCGCGACCACTCGCACCGAGCCGTCGGCCCAGAGGAACGGTCCGCAGGGCGGGCCCCCCTTGACCGAGCCGATCGTGTAAGGCGCCGCGATCCCGTTGGGCTTGCCGAAGAGGTCGTAGTCGTCGGGGTACTTCGGCCCCACGACGATGTCCTCAGGCTTGGTCCAGGGCACCTTGCGGGCTGGGTCGATCGGCACGACGATGACCGTGTTCGAGGTGCCGTCGGTGTAATCACTCAGGCCGATTCCTTGGGCCATCGGCACGTTCTGGGCGTCCCGTTGCACCGGTCCCTTGGAGGAGAAGGGCGCGCGGTCCACACCCGTGACGGCGGCGTAGTGCGTGAAGTTCCCGGCGGCATCGCCGTAAACGGGTTCTCGGAAGACGTCCGGCATCTTGTCGAGGACCATGCGGTTCTTCGCGGAGTCCCAGGGTTGGCCGAAGTCATATTGCTTGAAGAGTTGCTCTTGTTCGAGATATGGAAGAATGAGCACGCGCCAGGAGTGCCAGGGCTTGCCGTCGGGCCCCATGATGACCGCGGGAGGGAAGCGGCCATGCACCGAGTGGAAATTGTGCATTGCCAGGCCGATTTGTTTGAGGTTGTTGATCGACCTCATTCGCGAGGCCACCTGGCGCTCGTCCACGTTGGCCCCCGCTTGCCCCGTTGCCAATGGGATGGTCTCGGGCAAGTTTTTCATGATGGCCGTGGTGGCACCATCGGGACGATAGAGCTCAACCATACTGTTCATCACGAGTAGCTTGGCGGCGGCCGGGGACATCTTGAAACTCAGCACCGCGTCGGGGCCGACGTCGGTCACTTGCACTCGAAAGACGCCCGGATTGCCCTCGGGTGTGGCCGGCCGGGTCAACATGATGTAGTGGCCTTCGGCCTTGCCTAGCAAGGTCCGCATCGGGGGCGGCGTCTCCTGGGTCATTTGGACGCGGACCGTCCCGTCAGGGGCGACGCCCATCACCCGATAGGCCCCGGCGTTTCCCATGCCCAGGCCCATCGGGACCTCCAACGTGGCCTTCTGGGCGAGGGCCGATGTCGAGGCAATCAAGATGTACGCGAATGTGATTGGCGCGAACATTCTCACGAAAGCTCTCCTTGGGGTGAGGACCAGAAGGCCGGCGGCGTGACCTCGGTGGTCGGACCGACCGAGACGATGGTCATCGGCAAGAGCGGCCACCGTTCGAGGACCCGGCGCAGGTCGGCCGTCGTCACCGCGCGGTAGATTTCCAGCTCTCGTTCGACGCTGTGGTATTCGCGCCGGTAGGCCCAGTGATAGCCGAGCCCCATCAAGCGGCCCATCGGCCGCTCCGACGCGATTACCAACCGTGCCAGCACCTTGTTGCGGGCCCGGTCGAGTTCCTCCTCGGTCGGGCCGTCGGCCATCAACCGGCGATAGACCCCCGCGACGCGTCTCAGGTTTTCCGAGGTCGATTCCGGACCACAACTGAGAAATGTGTAGAAGGCGCCACCATTGTTGTAGTCTTGATACGACAACTCCACACCGTCGGCGTGACCGGGGTCGATGAGTTCCCAGTAGAGTCGGGAACCGGTGGCATCGCCCAAGACCATGGTGAGCAAGCGCGCCGCGTGACGGTCGTCGGACTCCAGCGGCGGTCCATCGGCCACCATGACGACCGTTTGTTGCTGGTCTTCCTCACGGAGGATCGCCTGGAACCGGCAAGTGCCTCGCGGGGCGACGGTCTCGCGCGGTGCGGGGCCCCCTTTCCAGGCGCCGCAGTGCTTCTCGGCCAGTGCCACGACGGCGTCCCAATCGGCCTTGCCGGTCACGGCGAGCACGATGTTCGCCGGACTGTACCGCCGCTCGAAGTATGCGCGCATCGGTCCCGGCTCAAGGGCCCGGATCGACTCGACCGTTCCCAGGATGCTTCGGCCCAGCGGGTGCTGGTCGAAGTGGACCTCCTTGGACGTGTCGTAGGCCACCATCATCGGATTATCTTGATACATTTTGATTTCTTCGATGATGACCTGTTTCTCGGTCTCGAAGTCGTCGGCGCGTAGGCTGGGCCGGAGGATGTCGGCGAGGACCTCGAACGTGGCGGGGAGATACTCGGGCAGGCAAGTGGCGTGATAGATCGTGTCTTCCTCCGACGTCTGTGCGTTGTGCTTGGCACCGACGCGGTCGAAGTCGCGGTTCACGGCCAGGGCGTCGCGGCGTTCGGTCCCTTTGAAGACCATGTGCTCCAGGAAGTGCGAAAGCCCGGCGATCTCGGCCGTTTCGTCGCGACTGCCCGTCTTGACGAAGAACCCGGTGGCGACCGAGTAGGCCCGGTCGTTGAGTTCGGCGACAACTTCCAATCCGTTCGCGAGCGAGGCTTGATGGAACCGCACGATCGGGACTCCCAGGGCGGCTTGACTCCGAATGACATCGTAGTGGACCGGGCCCCATGATTCCAGGGCAGGAGGACGGACCACTGACTTCGTTCCAAAAAGCCGCGTCGCTCGCGCGAGGCGAAATGGCTTCAGACTTCCCCGCCATCCGGGCGAGTCCGGGTCAACCAAAAGGCTTGAAAGAGCGCCCGGAAGAAGGGTTGGGGCCGCTCGAAGCCGGCTCGCGTCAAGAGGGAGATTAAGCCGTCGTCGGTGATCGGGTGGAGGCCCGTCCGGCAGCGTTCGAGGAAGGTGGCCTTGGCTTCGGCCGTCATCCCTTGGCGGTCCATGAACTCCTCCCAGGCCGCTTGAAAGAGCATGGAGTATCGGGCCTCGTCGATCGCTTGGTGTTGTCCCACGACGAGCAGGCCGCCCGGTTTGAGGCGTGCGGCGAGTTCTTGCAGCATCGATAGCCTCTTCGCGTCGTCGTCAGCGAAGTGGAGGACGTAAAGAAGCGTCGCCGCGTCGAAGACCTGTTCCCTCGGCAGGACCTCGATAGGGCCTTCGTGGACCTCCGCTCGTGCCTCCATACCGCTTTGGCGCATCTTCTCTTGGGTCAGCTGGACCATCTGGGCGGCAGTTTCGACACCCGTGAATGACCAATCAGCGCCGACTTCGGCAAGGTGTGCGAGTTCCTTGCCCGTCCCCGTGCCGACGACCAGCACTTTGGCTCGCTCGGGCAAGGCGTGACGCAAAAGCAAGGCGACGAGGAGATACGACGTGTCGCGCGCCGGTGCCATCTGGCGGGCCGTCCGCTCGTAGGCGGCCCCGTACTCGGCGTCGAAGTCAAAGGTCCTCATGCGTCAGCCCTGTTAAGACGGCATGTCGAGGGCCTTTGGGCCCAAGGTGACGATCGTGGCCTCGTCGATGGGTTGCACCGCGGCGAAGGCGGAGACGTCTTCGGGAGTGAGGGCGTCGAGGGCCCCGCGGATCTCCTCCAGGGACCGGACGCGGCCCAGGAAATACCAGTCCACGGCGAGGGCGGCGGACCGAGACATGCTCGATTCTTGGGCCATGATGAGGCTGCTTTTCAAGCCGGCACGCATCATGTCGAGTTCGTCGGCGTCGACCCCCGTTTGGCCGAGTCGCTTCAATTCGGCGAGGGTCACGTCGAGGGTCTCTTGGGCCCGTTCGGTGGACGTGCCCGCATGGCAGATCACGGCCGCCTGGTGTTTCAGGCCCTCATAGCTTGAATAAACGGAATAACAGAGCCCGCGCTTCTCGCGGACCTCCGTGAAGAGCCGCGCCGACGCATAGCCCCCCAGAATGGCCGTCACGGCACGCGCATGATAATATTGGGGATGATCAATCGTGACGCTCGGATAAGCCAGCGCGATCTGGATTTGTTGTGTGTCTTTGTGCAAGTGGTCGCGCGTGGGGCCGCGGGCGCCCAAGGTGATCGTGGGATCGGCTTGTTCGGGCCAGTCGCCGAAAAGTTCGTGGACGGCGTCGCGCAAGGCGGGCCAGTCGATCGCGCCGGCCACACCCAAGATCGCGCCGTTGGGTCGGAAGAGACGGCGGTGGAAATCACGCAGGTCTTCCGCCGTCACCGCCGAAACGCTTTCGGGCGAGCCCGACGAGGGCCTCCCCCAAGGGTCGGGGAAATAGCGGCGTCGCAGTTCCAGCACGACCTTGCTGCCAGGGTCGTCTTCCAGACTTTGGAGCGCCTGAAGCGCCAGGGCGCGGATGGGTTCGATCTCCTCCTCGTCGAGCAATGGACGGCGCATGACGTCGGCGAAGAGGGCGAGCGCCGGGACGAGGTTCTCGCCGAGGGTCGCGGCCGAGACGCTCGTGTGGGTGGCGGAGGCGTTTTCGGCGTGGGTGACGCCCAAATCGTCGAGGGCGCCAATGAGTTCGTGGCTGTCAAGGTCTCCGGCCCCGCGCATGATCCACTCGGCGAGCATCGTGGCGCCGCCGCCGAGTTCGGCCGGTTCGTAAACGGAGCCAGCTGGGACCAAGAACGAAAAGGCGGCCGACCGGACGCCCGGCATGGGCTCGGCGATCAGGGTCAGGCCGTTGGAAAAACGATGCTGTTGGACCAGGTCCTTGGACACTTGGGAGACCTCTTGAGACGGGCCAGTCATTCGCGACCAGCTTACGCGATCGGCTCGATGGGGCCTACCGCCTTGTAATGGGTCTTGGCTTTGCGGAAGCCCATCTCACGATAAAGACGGACAGCGCCGGTGTTCTCGGCCGTCACTTCGAGATAGGCCCGCCGGAGTCCGGCGAGTCGAAACCCGTCGAGGGCCTTGGCGACGAGGAGGTGCCCCAAGCCGCGTCGCCGGCAACCGGGGACGACGCCGACGTTCTGAATGGCCCCCATCGCGGCGTTCCGGTCAATCACGCCCTGGATCGCCGCGCAGTGGTCCCGATTCACACTGATGAGCCAGGTCGCCCCGGGAAGGAAGCCCGGCTTGTGACGGATCTCCCGCATAAGGCGCAGACAACCGTCGGGGCTGGCCAGGTTGGGAAAGACATCGGCGTCGATCGTGCCATGAAAACAGCGGGCCTTCACTTCGGCATGGACGGGCAAAAGGGACTCATCCCAAGGCGTCCAAACGAAAGGACGGGGCAGGGGGGACATCGGCGCCGGCCGATCGAGGTCGATCTCCATCCGATACCGTTTGTAATAAATGGTGGGCATCGAGGTCGTGCCGGGACTTTTGGGCGACCGGTTCAGCGGAGCGATTGGGACGAACTCGCGGGCCGGAGCATCGTCTTGTTTCGCCACCTCACGAACCGAAAGAAATCGCCCTCCCGACACCCTTGAGAGGAAACGAGTTCGTCCCCCTCGGGACAAAGGTCATCGAGCTCGTCGTCCGGGACACTTACGGCCGCTTCACATTCACGCAGGTAGAGAAGCATCATCGACAAATCGACCCGGCGAAGGGCGCGCCATGCGGCCATCCCGCAGGAAGGATAAACTCGGACAAGGCCGACAATCCGACCATCCTTGGCGACCTCGACGCCTCGACTCACGGCCTCGGCGAGGGCCGCCGATTCGAGCGGCAGTTTCTTGAGCCCAGGAAGGGGCGCGACGCGACCGTCTTCGAGTTGGAGTCCGGCCTCCGACCATCCCCGGACCGAGACGGGGGCCTCCAGCGATTCGATCATGGAGGAGCGACGATCTGGGGAAAGGTGGGGCAAAATCAGACCCAGACAGACGCCCACGCCGGCGATCGAGACCATCAGTCCCCATAAGGTGACTCGCATCGGTCGCAGAAGGCGCATCGAGGTGCTCCGGGTCCGCCGCCGATCGCGTTTCGCCCGCGGTCAATTCTAGGGCGATGCCGAGAATCGGGTCAATCGCGCCGGAGTCCGAAGGGCTTGGAACGCCGTTTGCTGGGTCTTGCTCTTCACGCGGAGAGGTGCCCGGTGCGCCGTTGAACTTGTTGTGATCGGCGCGCATGGTACCCGAGCTTCAGGAATTCTCGGGGAACGCCCTGACATCGATGGGACCCATGATATAGTCGCTTCGGGCGATCGCCTTGCGCGGTCGTCATCCCCTCGCGACGATCGACATGGCACCTTCGATGTTGGGGTAGGACGCCTCTCACGGACGAGACATGTCCCTCCTCCGCGACCGGTCCGAACGCTTGAGTCACACCATCGGGCGAACGTACCAGGGACGACCGTTTGGCTGACTGAGGAGAGAAGCATGTTCCCAATTCGGAGATGGAGGTCCGGGCCATGGCTGGCCGTCGGCCTGGGCTTGCTCGCCCTGGCCGCCCCCGCGCGCGCTTCCTATTGCGGCTGCGCGTCGTACCGTTACACGTCTTTGCCGGTCGTCCAGGCGCAGTGTCAAACGGTCGTCCTGGCGCCCCAGTGCGAGACCGTCCTTCAAACCTATGCCGAAACGGTGTACGAACAAGTGCCCGTCACGGTCATGCAGACCCAGTACAAGACCGCCTTCCGCACCGAGGCCTTCACCGTGATGCGCCCGGTGGCCGAAACGAGCATGGTCGAACGCCAGTACACGGTCATGCGACCCGTTTACACGACCACCAACTACGAACGACGCTACTCGGTGATGAAGCCGGTCTATCAGACGCAGCGTCTGGAACGGCGTTACAACGTGATGAAACCGGTCTACAAGACCACCAACTACGAAAAACGCTACACGGTGATGAAGCCGGTCTACCAGACGCAGCGTCTGGAACGGCGTTACAACGTGATGAAACCGGTTTATAAGACCACCAACCTTGAGAAGCGTTACACGGTGATGAAGCCGGTTTACCAGACCCAACGTTTGGAACGGCGATACAACGTGATGCGGCCGGTTTACCGGACGGCCAACGTTCAGAAGCAGTACACAGTGATGAAGCCGGTGATGCAAACGACGATGGTGAACCAGCCATACACGGTCTGCCGACCCGTGCAAACGGTCAGGCAGGAAGTCGTGGAGACGGGATTCTACGAAACGCAAGCGGTGGCGGTGCCCGGCCCGATCGTCGAGCAACGGGTGCCGCTTGTCGATGCGTGCGGCAACCCGGTGCGCGGCCTTCTGGGCCTGCCGAGGTACACCCGGGTCGCCGTGCAGACGCCCCCGCGCACGGCCTGTCAGCAGGTCTTCCGCTCGCGGCCCGTCGCTCGCGACGTGGTCGAGACGCGTTATGTTTCAGAGACCCTGGTCCGACAAGTCCCCGTGCAGACATGCTCGTACGTGCCCGAGGTCCACACCGAGGCCGTCCCCGTGACCACGTGCGAATACGTCGCCGAGGAGCGGGTCGAACCGTATGAAGTGACGACCTGTCAAATGGTGGCCGAGCAGCGCGTGCAGCTTTGTCCGGTGACCACGTGCGAGTACGTCGCCGAACCGCGCGTCGAGCCTTACGAGGTGACGACTTGCCAGATGGTGGCCGAAGAGCGCGTTCAGCTTTGCCCGGTGACCACGTGCGAGTACGTCGCTGAGGAGCGGGTCGAACCTTATGAGGTGACGACTTGCCAGATGGTGGCCGAGCCGCGCGTGCAAACGATCCCTGTGACGACTTGCCAGATGGTGGCCGAGACGAAGAGTGAGATGGTCCCCGTGCGGACTTGCCGCATGGTGGCCGAAACGGCGACCCGCCAAGTGCCGATGACCGTGGCCGAGCAAGTCCCGGTGACGGTCTATCAAACGGTGGCCAAGGTCGTCGGCAGACAGGTCCCGGTCCAACGCTGCACGATGGTCCCTGTGGTCGTACCAACCGCTTACGTGGTCCCCGCGCCCGTGGCCGTGGCGCCGGTCATGCCGGCCCCCGCGGTCGTTCCCGATGCGGCCGTCTTGCCGAGCGGTCAAGAGATGCCTTGAGCATTCTTGAGTTGGAGGTCCGTGGATAACAAGAAGGCCCCGAACGTGTTCGTTCGGGGCCTTCTCGCTTTTAGCGGGACGTGGGCCCGGTCAGCGCCTCGTCAAGCACTCGGGCATGGGGGTTTTGGTCGCGCCGAATGCCCGCTTCGCTCGGGTCGAACCGCTGGAAACCCAAACCGAAGGCTGGTGAATCGTCGGCCAAGCGGAAGTCGTGGCGATTTGGGTCCGCGAACTTCGGGTCGGCGATGATCGAGCCCTTGTCTTGCCCGGCTGCCTGCCATTCGGCGAACGTCTTGCCCGCGAACTTGATCGGTTGACCGGCGTAGTCCCAGTAAAGGTTGTGGTCCAGCAGGAAGTGGTCGTCCTTCCAGGCCCCGTTGAGCAGAGGGACCCCTTCCCAGACGACCAGGTTCCGCCGAAACGTGAACGAGAGGTGGTCCTCGGGTCGGGTGCGCTGTATCTGGTGTTTCACGGAGAATGCGAAGATATTGTTCTCGATCACATTTTCCTTGCCGTAATGTTGGTGGTATCCGCCGGTCTTGGTCCGATAGACGAGGTTGTCGCGCAGTTGGATGCCGGTGCTTCCTTCGTCGTTGTAGAGGCCCCAACCACCGTAGCTGAACGACTCGACGTCGTGGATGACGTTGTTGTTTACGGTCGTCCCCGGCGAAGTCCCGAGCGTGTAAACCCCCCCCATGTCGCTCAAGACGCCCCAACCCAAGTGGTGGATGTGGTTGAAATCGATTGCGTTGTGATGGGCCGCGCTGGGGCCGTAGCCCCATGTCCAACCCACCGAAACGCCCGTGTAGAACCCGTCCGCGATGTCGTTGTGGACGACCTGGTTGCTATCGCTTTGGCCGACCCACACGCCGCAGGCGCCGTGATCGATCAGCGCGGCCAGGTTCTGCCCCTCGATCAATTGCATGGCATAGAAGTGCAGGCCGCGCTCACACCCCACGGCGTAGACGGGCACGATATTGGTGTGGTGCAATTGCCCCGCGGCTCGCGATTCGCGGCGAAACCGGGCAAGCAGCTTCGGGTCCGACGCCGCGTGCCGTGCGAATTCGTTTCAGGATGTTCTCTCGGGCGCCCATGACGATTCCTCGGAAGACCTTCCGGCCAGTGTAGCGAGGGCATCGCAGGCCGGTTCGCGGCGGCAACACGGCCTTCACACGATGCCTGGAGGATGCCGCTCCTGTACGGCACGGCGAGGGGAATGGGCATGCGGCGGCGATACGGTCGGACGATGGCGGCACTGGTCGGTCTCACGGTCGCCGGTGCAGCGGCCGCAACCGTGACCTGTTCCGCAACAGCCGGCGCCTTTTCAGCAGGCGGCGCGGACGCAATGGCGACAGGCGCGGCGGTCCCGGCCTTGGCGACAGCCGGATTGTCCATGTTCTGCAGCAGGCGCGAATAAGCGAGATTTTCCGCGACAATCTTCGATTCCGGTTCGACTTCACGGGCCTGGGCGTAATAGCGCGCGCTGAGGTCAAAACGGCCCAGC
>CALLYK010000139.1 GCA_937858365.1 uncultured Isosphaeraceae bacterium
AGGCGGTCAAGGAGGACTACTACACCTCGATCCACATCGAGGAGTTCGAGATCGAGATCCGCGAGACCAAGCTGGGCCGCGAGGAGTTCACTAAGGACATCCCCAACGTTTCGGAGAAGGCCCTGCGCAACCTCGACGAGAACGGGATCGTCCACATCGGCACTTATGTCAAGCCGGGTGACATCCTCGTGGGCAAAGTGGCCCCCAAGTCGAAGAGTGAGTTGACGCCCGAGGAGAAGCTCCTCCACGCGATCTTCGGTCGGGCCGGCGAGGACGTGAAGAATGACAGCCTGGAGGTCCCCTCGGGGGTTGAGGGCATTGTCATCAACACGCAGCGCTTCAGTCGCAAGATGAGCTTGACCGAGGACGAGAAAAAGGCCTTCGAAAAGGAACTCGCGGACACCGAAGTCAGCGAGAACCAGAAGGTCGCCGAAGAATACAAGGTGATGATCAAGGCCCTCGAGGAGGTCTTGGGCGGGCCTGTGATCAACCCCGAGTCCGGTAAGCCGTTTGGCCGCGACAAGGACATCAAGAAACTGGCCGAGGAAAGCGACAAGTTCAAACTGGAACAACTCGACCTACGCAGCCCGGAGCGGACCGAGGCGGCCCGCAAGGTCGTCCGCGACCACATGCCGCGTATCGAAGGCCAACGCGACGAGCGGGACCGCAAGCTCAACAGCCTCAAACGGGGCGACGAACTGCCCTCGGGCGTCCTGCAAATGGTGAAGTGCTACGTCGCCACCAAACGCGTGATCTCGGTCGGCGACAAGATGGCCGGCCGTCACGGCAATAAGGGCGTGATTGCCAAAATCCTGCCCGAAGAGGACATGCCCTTCCTCGAAGACGGCACGAGCCTGGAAATCCTCCTCAACCCGCTCGGCGTGCCTAGCCGGATGAACGTCGGCCAGATCCTCGAGACCCACTTGGGTTGGGCCGCCAGCAAGCTGGGCTTCCAAGCGATCTGTCCCGTCTTCGACGGCGCCGACGAGAGCGTCATCCGTCAATGCTTGAAGGACGCCGGTCTGCCCGAGAACGGCAAGGCGCAACTCTACGATGGTCGCACCGGCGAGAGGTTCGACCAGAAAGTGACCGTTGGTTATATCTACATGCTCAAGCTCCACCACCTGGTGGACGACAAGATCCATGCCCGCGCGACCGGCCCCTACAGCCTAATCACCCAGCAGCCGTTGGGCGGCAAGGCCCGTTTCGGCGGTCAGCGATTCGGCGAGATGGAAGTTTGGGCGCTCGAAGCCTACGGCGCCGCTTACATTTTGCAGGAGCTGCTCACCGTCAAGTCCGACGACGTGGAAGGCCGCACGAAGATCTACGAGAGCATGGTGAAGGGTGAAAACACGCTTGAAGCTGGCACCCCTGCCAGTTTCGACGTCTTGACCAACGAGATTCGTGGTCTCGGCTTGAACATGCAACTCGAGAAGAAGCGGGTCTGACGAAGGGACCTTCGTCTTCGGTTTGCTTGCGGCGACAAATGTCGCAGGCGAACCGAAGATGGGACGCGGAGCCGCTCGGGCCGTTGATGTCGCCATCCCGGCCTTCACGTTATGTACTACGCGAGCGGGCCGTAAATGACACGGACGAGAGACGTCGGGTGAATGTGACGCTTCGCCGCGGCGCGGACGTCGCTCGGCGTCAGGCGTTCCAGACATCGGGGCCAACTGAGCGGGTCGTTCAGAGGGAGGTTGAAACGCTCCAGGTCCACCAAACGCTCGGCCCTCTGGGCTACGGATTGGTAGTCGAAGACCCAGGCCCCCGCCAAATACTGCCTCGCGGATTCGATTTCGTTGTCCTCAAAGGCCCCTTTGTGCAGGCCCTCGATCTGCATCACGACTTCGGCGATCGCTCGGTCGACCTCTTCCGGGCTCGTCCCCAAATAGACTTGGAACATCCCCGGTTCGATGTCGGCCGAATCGGTCATCCCGCCGCCCACGGAATAGGCCAAGCCCAGCTCATCACGAAGGACCCGGCTGAGGCGGTCTGAGAAGCCGGGGCCGGTGCCCAAGATGTGGTCTAGGACGCAGAGGGCCGCGAAGTCTGGGTCATCACGTCGGATGCCGAGGTGGCCGATCAAGACATGGACTTGTTCTCCGTCCGCTCGGACCCTCCGCTGACGCGGCCGAATACCGTGCGCGATTCTCGGCAACTCGGGAAAGACGACCGCGCGCGGCCGCCACGCGTTCAAGTGTTCGTTCAGGAGTTTGGGCAACTGACGAGGGCTGAACTCCCCCGAGATAGCCAGACAGGCGTTGTTTGGTCGGACAAGGGCCCGATGGTGGGCCAAGACATCGTCCCGAGTGTACCTGGCGAGGCCACTCCCCGTGCCACGTGGGTCCCGACCGTATGGGTGGTCGCCATAAATCAGGCCGCGGAAAATCCGGTCCGCCCGAAAGGCGGGGTCGTCAAGGTCGGCCTTCAAGTCCGCGGCGATTCGTCGGCGCGTCCATTCGAGTGCTTCGATGGGAAAGGCCGGTCTCAGGGTCACCTCGGCCATGAGTTCGAGCGCCAGTCCCAGGTCTTCGGAGCGCACGCGAAGTCCCAGGCCGGTCGCGCCGATTTCGAGCGAGCCGCCGATGTCCTCGATCGCGCCCGCCAGGTCCTCGGCGGAACGGCGGGTCGTCCCCTCCTCACGAAGCCTCGCCACTAGATGGGACAGCCCTGGCCGTGTTTCGCGGACTTGTCCCGAGTCGTGGTAGAGTTCCAGGGCCACGGTCCCAGTGCCTACACGCTGGTCGAGGAGCACTCGGAGACCATTGCTCATCACGAACCGGCGCGGACGAAAGTCCACGATGGATGGACTGAGACGGGAGTAGGCCGGCGCGATCAATTCCGGCACGTTGGTCCCATTCTCTTTGCGAACGAGCTGAGAGGCGGGTCGCGCGAGCGTCTTCCGCCGAGAAACGCCCCGCGCTGACGGGATCGACCATGCGATGGTGAGACCTTGTTCAACAAGGTACTGGCTCGCCACGCGGGCCGCGTCCTCGACCGAGACGGCCAGCGACGCGCGATGCTCGCGCGGCCAGGCTCGCCAGTCGTCCCAAAGGGCGACCTGCCCGAGGCCCACCGCGAGACCGGTAAGGTCCTCCTGCCCCCAGCGCCAGGCCGCTTCGAGACGGGTCCGCACACGAGCCAGCTCGTCTCGGGTTGGTCCCTCAGAGGCCAGTTTCGTGATCGTCGTATGGATCGTGGCGGATAGTTCCTCGGGCGTCACCCCCGGAAGGCCCTCGACCTGCACGACGAACTGCCCCGCCAACCGGCCCGGCTCGTGTGAGGAGTCCACCCAACTCGCGATCCGCTTTCGATCGACAAGTTCGGACCAAAGACGTGATCGGCGACCGCAGGCGAGCAAGTCGGACAAGACATCCAGCGCCGGCCCGTCGGCATGACCGAGGGCGACGGAGTTCCAGCCCATGAGGCCCCGGACGAGGCTCGTCCCCGGCTCGTCCAATCGCACCTCCCGTCGATACCTCCGGATTGGAAGGGGTCCGTTCAAGAACGTCCGTGGGTGTTTGCCTCTTCGGAGTCCTCCAAAAGAAGCCTCCACCTGGTCCAATACGCGCTCAGGGTCCACCGCCCCGACGACCACGAGCACGGCCCCGTCGGGACGGTAGTGTTCATGGTAGAACCTGGTCAGGTCCGCCGCCGAGAGACGCCGAAGGTCCTCAAGCGAGCCGAGGATCGGGTGGCGATAAGGGTGCGCCACGAACCGGGCGGTCCGATGGGCCTGGTCCAGCCTGCCGATCGGCGAGTCCAGCTCGCGGGCCCGCTCCTCAACAATCACCTGACGTTCCGCTTCGACCTCCGTGGGGTCGAACTCAGCGCCGGCCAGGCGATCGGCTTCGATCGCGAGGGCGAGTCCCCATCGTTCCGCGGGGAGGCTGAACCAATAGTGGGTGTCGTCCTCGCCCGTCTCCGCGTTGGCCTGACCGGCCGCGAGGAATGCCAGGCGGTCGAGCTGACCTTTCGGATATCGGCTGGTCCCTTTGAAGAGCATATGTTCGACGAAATGGGCCAACCCGGTCCGTCCAGGGGGCTCATTGGCCGACCCGACTGGATGAAAGAGGTCGCAAACGACCGTGGGAGCACTCGGGCGGGGTAGGACCAGGGCCTTCAGACCGTTGGCGAGGACGTGCTCGCGAACTGGCAGGTCGCCCACCAAGGCGGGGTCGAGTCGAGCGGGCGATCGACGAGCCATGGCGCGCCTATCTGAAATGCGGGAAAGCTCGTCGTGGTCGGGACGATCGAGCACCCGGTACGAGACGGGACAGAGTCGCATCTTACCATCCTCGGCCGACGAAGTCGCCGTCTGAGCGTTGCAACCTCACGAAGAGGGCGCACGACACGATTTGCATCGCTCGACCCGCCAACCCCGGGCGTTGCCCGCGTTGTTACCCACAAGTCAGCCGGTCCCGGGTTTCGAGCCGGGGCCGAACCCGTCCCAGGACATGGCCAGGTCATCCGTGCGCGGAATGCTGATCCAGAGAGTCTGCGTTCCCGGCTACCTATTGGGTCGCTCGATATGAACGCCCAAGCTCGCCTCCATATGCACGACGTCCGAATGTCTCGGCGCCTTCTTCTGACGGTGACGCGCGTTTGGCGACCGACCGCACCGCTTTCCATTCCGATGGCT
This sequence comes from uncultured Isosphaeraceae bacterium, assembly GCA_937858365.1. Lineage (GTDB taxonomy): Bacteria > Planctomycetota > Planctomycetia > Isosphaerales > Isosphaeraceae > CALLYK01. Next base: position 4,643 of record CALLYK010000139.1, read on the forward strand.
CGAAGATCACTTCACAATCCGGGTCCGGGCCACCTCGGCCCAGGCGACCGACAAACCGAGTTCGCCAGGCCACATTCAGGAACACCGCCAAGAAGGGCAGAACACGCTCAATCTCCTGGAGACGCCGCTCTTCGACGCGGCAACCCGATTTCAGGGCGCGAAACAGGATCTCGATGCCGCAGCGCGAACAGGGGTCTTCCACAATGACCTTCACCTGCTCGGGTGTGTCGATCGGCATTGTCGTGATCAAGACCCACTCTACCCTTGTTTCTCCGGGAGGTGGGTCGATCTCGCGCACCAGCACGACGTTCACGGTGACCGCGGGCCGTTTGCGGTCGGGGAGATGTCGTGGGCTTAGCGTCACGCGCGCGGCCCGCACTTCCACTCATCGCACCGTTCCGCCAAGACGCGCGGGAAAACTGTGGGTAAGAACGAGGGCAACGCCCTGGGAATCGGATCAGTGCCTGACTGCTTTGTCTTCCCCTTGGACCTGAAGGGGCGAATTCGCGGGAGGCCCGATCGCCCGGCGAGATCCGAGGATGTAACTTCATAAGAAACGAATGCACGGAATGATCAAAAAACCGAAAGACCCCGACGTTTCATCTTTTCGAGTGGATGGCGAGCGGGAATCAGTCAAACACCGACCCCTCGCGGCGAATGCTCTCTGACATCACAATGGCATGGGGGCGTATGTGGGGTCCCCACCGGTTTCGTTGTGGCCTCGCTAACAAAAAGTGTGGACCATGCGCCTCTCTCTGGTTTTCTTGAAGGTCCTGGGCAAGGCGATCGGCCATTAGGTCCTCGGTCCCGGGGCGGCCCCGATCGTCGATCTCGCCGTCGACGCGGCCTTGGGGACTTCCGAAGTGGTCTGGAAGGACCTCACGCGCGAGCGCGACAAGGCCGGCAACCGCGCTGAGTTCCAGCGGATGATCCGCTCGGAGATCGTCGCCGCGCTCGAGCTTTCGCACCAGGAGAACCTGGCCCTGTGGCGCGATATCGCTCGCGAGTGCGCCGAAAACGCCTCGGAACAGGCGGTCGAGCAACTTGCCAGGCACCTCAGCCAGATACCGGGCCTGATGCGCCAAACCATGCGCCGGCTGGACGACCCCAGCGGCCGGTCGCTCCGTCCCAACCTGTCGATTGAGGGACCGAACGACGTCCTGCCGTTCATCCCGCGGCGCGGCCTACGGTTCCAGCATGGAGACAGCCCCCTGCCGGGCCTCCCTTACAAGATCGCCGAGCTGCTCGGCACGGGCGGCTTCGGCGAAGTCTGGAAGGCCGATTACACCGGATACTGAACAAGCCGCCCGTGGCCCTCAAGTTCTGCACCGACGCCAAGGCGCGCGACCAGTTGGTCCGGCACGAGGCCCGGCTTTGCAGCCGGGTCATGGGCCTGGGGCCGCACGAGGGGATCGTCACGCTCCATGAGATGTTCCTCGATGCCGACCCGCCGTTCCTGATGTACGAGTACATCGAAGGGGGCGACCTGCGCGACCTCGTCCGTGACGCCGGACCCAACGGCCGACCCAGGCCATCGGCGACCTTGACGCGGGTTATTCTCCGCCTGGCCCAAACGGTGGCCTTCACGCATCGGGGCGATCAGCCTATCGTCCACCGCGACTTGAAGCCGGCCAACGTCTTGATCCAGCGCCTGCCCAATGGAAAACTCCGGCTCAAAGTGGCGGACTACGGCATCGGCGGGATTGCCACCAAGCAAGCCATCAAGGCCAGCCAAAAGGGCACCGCGAATGTGCTTCGCCAGGCCACGGCCGTACGCGGCTCGTACTCCGCTCTTTACGCTTCCGACGAGCAGATGAACGGGGCGGACCCGGACCCCCGCGACGACGTGTACGCATTGGGAATGATTTGGTATCACCTTGTTCAGCGCGACCTGACGCTCGGGCGGACGTTGGAAACAACGTCTTGTCGATGCGAAGCACCTGACGACGGCCGAAGTGGACCGGATGGAAGAGTGCTTCGAGCCGGCCGCCTATCGAATCGCCGACGCGATCGTCTTCGCCGAGCGGCTGGAGCGTGCCCTGAAGCAAGACGGCCCCGTGAGCGTCGCGCCCCAACCCCAAGTCACGAGCCAGCCGACGGTGAAACCCGCCGTGCCGTCGCCCGCACAGCCCGTCGGTTCCGTGGCCACGTCGGCCTTGGACACGTACCCATTGGCACAAGGGCCGGCGCCCACCACGCCGAGGCCCACGCCGGCGAAGGTCGAATCGACCAAGGCGGCTGGGTGGATCGGCACCAAGGCGGGCGATCTGTTCACCCGGATTACCGTCGTTCTGGCTGTTATCTGGATCGTTCTCTGCGCCGGGCAGATTCCATTGCTGCGAGCGATTGGCACGGACAAATACGAAGCTCCGGACGCGCCGCCGATCACGGCGGGACACTGACCGCCATCACGCGCGCTAGACTCCGCGCGACCCCGGAGGAGCCCCCCATGATCACGACCCTCGCTGCGTTCGCCTGCGCGTTGTCTCCCGCCGACCAGGACGGCGCGTACAAACTCCCGCCGCGCGAGATCGTGCAGCTCCTCGACGCGCCGTCGACGCCGCAGGCGAACGTCAGCCCGTCCGGCGACTGGATCCTCTTCGTCGAGCGGCCGCCCATGCCGACGATCGCGGAGGTGACGCGGCCGTGGATCCCGCTGGCCGGCATGCGCATCGACCCCGCGCTGAACGCGACGCAGCAGCTCTCGTTCGCGACGGCGCTGCGCGTGCAGGCGCTGCACGCGACGAGCGCGCGCCCCGTCGAGCTCCCCGCCGGCGCGCGGATCGTCGACGTGCGCTGGTCGCACCTCGGCGGCCGTTTCGCGTTCACGCTCGCCACGGGGACCGGCGTCGAGCTCTGGATCGGAGACGCGAACTCCGCCGTCGCGCGCAGGCTCGCGAGCGGCGTCAACGCCGTGTTCGGCAGCGGCTTCGACTGGCTCGGCGACGGAGAGCGCCTCCTCGTCACGCTCGTGCCGCGACGCCGCGGTGCC
>CALLYK010000140.1 GCA_937858365.1 uncultured Isosphaeraceae bacterium
CACCCATACCACCACCCATGCCACCCATACCACCCATGCCACCCATGCCACCCATGCCACCCATGCCACCCATGCCGCCGCCGAATTGTCCGGTGACGCCGGAGGCAACAAGGCCAGGGGGCAGGACGATGCGGAGTGGGCCGCGGGTCCGGTTGGTGACGGCGATTGTCATGCGACCGTCGCCGTTGCCTTCGGCTTGCACGGCCAGGCTGCCGTCTCGCATCCCTTCGAGCAGGTCCAGACTGGGTACTTCGGCCGGGGCCGATTCCTTAGACGCTGGGGCCCGACCTTTGGGATCGTCGGCCCACGCGGGCGCCGCCAAGCCAGCGAGCAGACAGCCGCCGAGGAGGAGGCGCGTTCCCCGGCGTGCGAGATCTCGAGAGGGAAGAATCATGGGACAAGTCACCTTCGTGAGGATCGGGGGTGGGCCCCCAAGAGGTTGTGGGTCGTGTCCGTCCGAAGCTCAACAGGGTCGTCGATTCGCCCTGAGGCGGAGTTGTTCCGAGGGAGGGCCTTGGCGTGGGTCGTCTCTGGCGGTCGCGGCCCTGTTGAGGTATATCACCCAAGACGCCGCCGGCCAACTCCCTATTCGGCGTCACCCCGGATTTCCTCAGTCGGGCCCCATCGGCCAATGGGGCAAGAGCTTGGGACCGAGACGACGATGCCGTCGCCAACGGTCCAACGGGCTGGCCAAACGAGGCGGGTCACGTCATGCGTTACGTCGCGGAACTTGTCTGTTCCCAATGTGGGGCGACCTTCCCCGCGGACAGGACCATGAACCTCTGCCCGGTGGACAGCCGGCCCGTGCAGGTCCGCCTCGACCTAGAGCGCCTGCGCGCGACCAAAGGGCCCGACGGCTTCTGGTCCCCCGATCGTCCCAACCTCTGGCGCTTTGGTGGTTTGCTGCCGCTCGACTGCGATGACCCCGTAGATTCCGTCCACATCGTCTCCCTGGGCGAAGGGCATACGCCCGAACTGCCCTACGAACACCCGATCGCCGGCAAGGTCGGCTCTCGGCTGACGGTGAAGGACGAAGGGAAGCCCTATCACGGATACGGGGCCAATCCCACGCTTTCGTTCAAGGACCGTGGGATGGCCATGACGGTCTCAATGGCCCGCGCCTTGCGAATCTTCAAACTGGCCGTGCCCACGCAGGGCAACGCCGGAGACTCCCTCGCCCGATACGCGATCGCCGGTGGGATCGAGGCCGCGGTCGTCATGTCACTCGACACCGACCTGCCTGTCATGGGTTCGGTGGCCGCGATGGCGGCCTTGCATCCGGACTTGGTCCGATTGGAACTCGTCCCGGGGACCATCATCGATTGCGGCAAACGGGTCCGCGAGCATTACGTGCTCCGAGGTTACTTCAGCGTGGCCACGTTTCAGGAGCCGGGTTGGCGTACCGAGGGGAAGAAGACCCTGGGGCTCGAAATGGCCGAGCCGCGCGGGGACCGCCTGGCAACACGAACGTGGGAACTTCCGGACGTCATCGTTTATCCGACAGGCGGCGGGACGGGGGTCGTCGGCATGGCCAAGGCCTTCGACGAACTTGAGGCCCTGGGCCTGGTCGGCCCCAAGCGTCCCCGGATGGTGTGCGTCCAGGCGAGCGGTACGATGCCGATCGTCCGGGCGTTTCGGGCGGGCGCCCCCGACATCACGCCCAAGGACCCCGGCCGGACCGTGGCGACCGGCCTGAACGTCGCCCAGAACGTCGGTCACATCAACGTCCTGAAGATCATCCGCGAGTCCGGCGGCTGCGCCCTGGCCGTGGACGATGAGGCGATCCGTCGAACGATGACCGAGGAATGGCGGGAACGGCGGTTCGCCTGGTCTCCTGAAGGGGCCGCGACGCTCGCTGTCCTGCCGGAGTTGGCCGACATGGGCATGATCCAGCCCGGCGACCGGGTCGTCCTGGTGAACACGGCCGCGGCCGAGAAGTACCTGCCGACGGTCCGCGACTGTTTCGACGGGGGCCTCTGATGCCTTGGCCGGGCCAGTGGGGTGATGACTGGGTCCTCCCCCGGGACGACCTCGTCGCGATCGGCCGGGCCTTGATTGGCTGGGGCGTCGCCTGGGTGAAGCGTCGCCCCCGAACGGTCCTGATCGGCGGCGCCCTCTTCGTCCTCATCGCCCCACTCCTTTTGGACCTCTTCAACGCGACTCCGCCGGCGTTTCGCAAAGGGTTGGGCTGGATCGTCTTCGGCGCGATTGTGTCGGTCTGCTTAGTCCGCTTGGCGATGCTCCGGCAGGGAGACGACCCAGTCCCGGAGGGACCAGCGTCGGCGCGCGGCCTCGACCGAGTCTGGCCGTTCCTCTTGACGGCGATCTGCGTCGGCCTGGCCTGGCCGATGCTCAAGAACGGCAACGCCCTCCCCTTCGGAGACTGGGACCTCTTTCTGGGCAAGGTCGAGGGGGCCCGACGGACGGTCCTGCTTTATGGCCAATTCCCCTGGTGGGACCCGTGGACACGCGGCGGCTTTCCCCTGGCCGCCAACCCGCAATGCGGCGTCTGGGGGATTGCGATGCCGTTCATCCTCGCCTTCGGTTCGACCGCCGGCATGGGCATCGGCACCGTCCTTTGTTTCGCCCTCGCGGCGGAAGGGGCCAGGCGCCTGGGCCGTCTTTGGTTGGGAGACCCAATGGCGGCCTTCGCCGTGGGAGTCATTTACGCGATCAACGGCGCCGTGCTCGTGGCGGCCGTCGCCGCTTATCACGTTTCCATGTGCTATCCGGCCTTGCCCTGGATGCTCTATCACATCTTCCGCATGCACAGGAACTTGGCGTCGGGCGCCTGGCTCGGTTTTTGGGCGGCCTTCAGCCTGCTCAATGGGATCCAGTATTTCACCGTTTACATGGCCTTGATCGCCGGGACCGTCTGGTTGCGCGCCGCGCGCGTGCGGACGGGGGAGGATCGGCGACGCCTCCTCGTGGCGACCGGCTTGGCCTTCGGGGTCTTCCTGGCCCTCTCCGGCTGGCGTTTGGCGACGACGGGCGTCGTCTATCGCGACTTTCCCCGTCCCTGGCCGACGGGCGTTGACGAATCGCTTTTCCACGTGCTCGTCCATCTTCTCGTCGCGCCCAAAGCATCGGAGTTTCTCGGCGAGTTGGGCAAGAGCCCTCACTTCTGGGAATTCAACTGCTACATCGGGCCCGTGGTCGTGGTCCTGGCGGTGGCGAGCCTCCGTTGGGGGTGGCGGTGGTGGCACACGCTTTCCTTGGTCTGCGCCCTTCTGGCGGTGGGCGGGGCGCAATGGTATCAGCCGAGCTATTGGCTCGCGCAACTGCCCGTCTTCGCGACGATGCACGCCCTGAGCCGCTGGCGGTTCATGGCGATCCTCGGCGTAGCCTTGTGCGTTGGTCAAACCCTGTCCGCTTGGCGGCAGAGCGACTGGCCCTGGATGCGAACCCTGGCGCCGATCGCCCTGGCGACCATCGCCGTCGACTACATCGCTCGGGGTCTCGAATACCTGCCCGCCGCCTTCTGCTTGCCGCGCACCGAAGACGTCTACCCAGGACCAGCGTTGCCTCGGGGCGAGTTCGTGCAAGTCCGTCAGGGACTCGGCCAGCCGGCGATCGAGCGCGGCTACGGCCTCGTCCACGGTTATGAGCCGCTGATGGGCTATGACCGTGGCGCGTCGACGAAGCGACTCTGGCGCGACCATCCCGATTACGTCGCCGAGCACTGGACCGCGGAAGGCCCTGTTCAACCGGTCGAGTGGACGCCCAATCGGGTCGTTCTTCAGGTCGAACCCGGTCAGGAAGTGTTCATCAATCAGAACCCCGGTTCGTGGTGGCTGATCAACGGCGTTCGCGAGCATGCCGACTGGCGGGTCGCCGAGAAGGACCGCGTCTTCTCGGCCAAGGCCGACCGCTCCGGGCGCCTCGTCTTGCGGATTGCCCCCAAGGGCCTTGAAGTCGGCTGGGCCCTGCATCTTTTGGGGGCCGTCTTGATCGGAGTGACGTTCATCGGAGGTCGGCGGCGATGAGCGACCACGAGGCGCCTGACCTTCCCGATTACTGCTGTGCGATCCTGAAGGCCCCCGACGGTCGGTTGCTCCTCGAATGGCGAGGGCCCGAGGCCCGTCGCGCCGCCGGCCGGATCACTTGCATCGGCGGACAACGCGAGAAGGGGGAAGGCCCCGAAGACGCCTTGCGTCGCGAACTCGGCGAGGAGATCGGCTGGGTGCCCGACCGCCTCGAACGCCGGGTCATTTTGGAAGTGGTGGACCGCCTGACCGCCTGGTTTTACGCCGCCACCTTCGACGGACGGATCGAGGACCTCGTGCCCGAGCAAGGGACCCGGCTGCTTCTGGTGGCACCCGACGAACTCGCGGGTCTGCCGGTCTCACCCTGGCACCGTGCCGTCTTGGAAGCGGAAGCCAAGGGACTCGATCGCGTCACGATCTCGCCGGCGAATTGAGGCCCGCTCAGGCCAGGTCGAACGTCTCGGGGCCTTCCGACTCGAAGCGCGTTTGCGCCAGGGTCTCCCTCAAGGGGACCGGGGCGAACTCGATCAGGCCGTAACGATCGGCGCAGGGGATGCAGATCTTCTCGTCTCCCCGATGGAAATAGACCTCTCCCGCGGCCAGGCGATGGTAGTGGTCTTGGCCGGGGGACGCCGTGTAGCAGAACTCGCGTTGGCTGTCCGTCTTCACGGCCACGCGCCAGCCGGGTTCGCGGAGAAAGAGCCGGGGCATCACGGCATCGCGTTGGGCCCCTTGGGCATCGAGACGATCGGGCTGGCCGGACATGGTCGGTGCCTCCTTCAGGCACCATTGTAGCGGCCCGGGCGGGAACTACCACGGCCTGCTGGGACCTGCCCCCTCCTCCCGAGGTCGGTCCATCCGTTAGGCTAGGGGCCGTCGCATTCTCGTTTCGGCTGGAGGGCCCGACATGCGTCCTGTTTTTTCCCTCATGGTCATGAGCGTTCTGGGGCCATCGGCGCGAGCGGACGTGGCCGAGGACCTCTCCAAGGCCCGCCAACTTGTCCAGGTCGGCCGATACGCCCAAGGCAAGGAAGCGTTCGAGAAGGTCCAGACCGACGACCCCGCCTTGCTCGCCAAGAAGGCCCTCGGCCTGGCCGAGGTCCTGACCGCCACGGGAGAGTATGTCAAGGCCGTCGACTCGCTTCGTCCTCTTGCCGACGCCGAGAAGGCCCCCGCCGAGGTGGCCGCGCGACTCGCCGAGATCGAGTTCGGGCGCGGTCGTTGGGATGAGGCCGCCACTTTGGTCGAGAAGGCCCTCAAGGCCGATGCCGACAATCTCCTCGGCCGCTGGGTGGCGGCCCTACTGCTGGAGGCGAAAGGCCGTCGTGACGACGCGGTGAAGGCTTATCAAGGCATCGTCGATGTTTACAACGCCAATGCCGCCAAGTTCGCCAAGGACGCCGACGCACTTTGTCTGGTGGGTCAAGCGGCCGAACGCTACTACCACGCCAAGGCCCGCGGCAAAGAGCTCGGAGAGCAGCTCAACGACGTGATGAACGAGCTCTACGAGAAGGCCATCAAGGTGGACCCGAAGTGCTGGCGGGCCGCCTGGCTTCAGGGCCGTCTGTTTCTCGCAGGTTACAAGGAAGGGAGCGCCCGCAAGGAGTTGAGTCGAGCGCTGGCGATCAACCCGTCGGCGGCCGACGCGATCGTGACCATAGGCCAGGCCGAGTTGCAAGGTTACAAGCTGGCGGTCGCCCGTCGTCGCGCGGAAGAGGCCCTGGAAATCAACCCGCACCATGCCGCCGCCTTCGTGCTGCTGGCCGACGTCGCGATCTCGGACGAACGCTTCCAAGACGCCCTCGAAGCCGCCAAAAAGGCGGTCGTCGAGACACCTAAGGACGAGGACGCCCTCGCGCGGTTGGCCGCCGCCCATCGCCTGTTGGTGGACCCCATCGGCGCGGCGGCCGTTGAGGCGACCGTCTTGGCCGACAATCCCAAGCCCGCGACCTATTACGCGGCCCTGGGCGAGCGTTTGGCCGACCGCCGCAAGTACCACTCGGCCGAGCGGGCCTTCCTCAGCGGGATCGCCGCCGACCCCGAGCGGGCCGACACGCGCATCGGTCTGGGGATGCTCTACATGCAGATCGGCCGGGAGGCCGAAGCGAACGACCTCTTTACCGCCGCGTTCAACGCCGACCCCTTCAACGTCCGCGCCGACAACATGATGCGCGTCCTCAAATGGATGGCCCCATACGAGTCGATCGCCAGCGACCATTACTCGGTGCTCGTCTCCGGTCCCGACAAGCTCATCGGCAAGTACATGTCGCGCTACTTGGAGTCGATCCATCCCGAGCTCACCAAGCGCTTCGGCTTCACGCCGCCTAGCAAGACCATGATCGAAATCCTGGCCGACCATCAGGCCTTCAGCGGTCGGACCACCGCCCTACCCTTCATCCCGACCGTCGGGGCCTGCACGGGCAAGGTGGTCGCCCTCACGAGCCCGCGCACCAGCCGGCAACCGTTCAACTGGGCCCGCGTGCTGACCCACGAGTTGACCCACGTCATCACCCTTCAGCAGACCGACTTCAACATCCCGCATTGGTACACCGAGGCCTTGGCCGTCGAAAGCGAGAACGCGCCCCGGCCTCAACCCTGGAACAAGATGCTCCTGGAGCGCGTGCCCGCCCGAAAGCTCCTCAACCTGGACACGGTGAACCTGGGCTTCATCCGTCCCAAGGAGCCCGAGGAACGTCAGCTCGCTTATTGCCAGTCGCAGCTTTACGCTCAGTACATGCTCAAGCGATTCGGCGAAGACGCTTTGATCAAGATGCTTGAAGCGTATCGTCAGGGGCTCACCACCGAGCGCGCGATCAAGCACTGCTTCGCGGTCGACAAGGCCGACTTCGAGAAGGGCTACCTCGATTTCCTCGACGACGTGGTGAAGAAGGTCCGCGTGCGCGTGGATGAGGAGGAGAAGGTCCCCTTCTCGAAGCTCCAGCAAATGCTGGCCGCCAAGCCCGACGACGCCGACCTGAACGCGCGCATGGCCTACGAACACTTCAGCCGCCGCGACCTGAAAGAGGCCCGCCCCTTCGCCGACAAGGCCCTCAAGCTCAAGGCGAACCACCCCTTGGCGAGCTACGTGAAGGCCCGCTTGCTGCAAGCGATCGGCGACGATTCCGGCGCCCTAGAACTCCTCAAGCCGGCCCTCGACCCCGATCGGCCCAACGAGCGCGTCGTGGACCTCCTGGCCGAACTTCAGATGAAAGACGGCCAACTCGAAGAGGCCGCGCGACTCTACGAGATGGCCCGGAAAGACGACCCCTATCATTCCAAGTGGGTCGCCGGCCTGGCGCGCGTCCACCTGAGACTCGGTCAGGCCGACAAAGTGCTCGAGGACCTGGCCATGCTGGCCGCCAACGACGCCGACGATCTGACCGTCCGCAAGGCCCTGGCCGACCGCCACCTCGCCCGCTCTGAGTTCGACCAGGCCGAGAAATGGGCGATGGAATGCCTCTACATTCAGGTGTACGACCCCGTCTTCCACGAACTCTTGGGCGACGCGCGGGTGGGCCTCAAGGCGTGGGAAGGGGCCGTTGAAGAGTATCAAACGGCCTTGGAACTCAAGCCCAAGAAGGCGAACGACATCAAGGTCAAGCTCGCGCGGGCCCTCGCGGGGGCCGGCAAGAGGGACGAAGCGAAGACCACCCTTGACGAGGTCCTCAAGGCCGACCCGGAACATCCCGAAGCGCTTCGGTTGAAAAAGGACCTGTAAGCCGACCCGATGTCCCCAGACGAACACGACAAGCCGAGCCGAGGCATCAAGCCCTTGGACCTGTTCATGGCCCTCCTCGTGGTGGCGATGCTGGGGGCCTTCGTGCTGTCGATCTACGTCCCGAAGTGGCGCGCCGCCCAGCCCGCCGCGCCACCGAACGCGGCGGTCCCAGCCCCACCTTGAGAGGCGGAGCCACGTCCACCTCCCACGACCCAGGCCCTCGCCCCGCTTGGCGCCTCGTCGACATGCTCATCCTGGTGTTCGTCTTCGCGATGGTCCTGGCGATCGTCACGCCTTTGATCCAACGATCCCGCCACGCCGCGCGGCGGGTCGGGTGCGAGCACAACTTGAAGCAATTGGCACTCGCCGCGGCCAACTACGAGGCCGTCCATGGGGTCTTCCCATCCGGCGGGTACGGGACGTTGGACCCCGTAACAGGTGAACGCCAATGGGGATTCAGTATGATTGTGCCCATGCTTCCATACATTGAGAAGAACGTCTTCTACTATTGCTTGAACCTTGACTTGGGCCCGCACCACCAGGCAAGTCGTACGGTCACCGGCTTCCCAATTTCCTACGTGTGGTGTCCCGCCGATCCGACCGTCTCGAACCCCGTGCGATTCAACTCCAACGCCTCGCTTGGCAGTTGGACGCAAACCTACAGTAGTTACGGTGGGGTCGCGGGCATTTTTGGCCTGGACCTGCATCCCAGCGATGCCCAGTTCGCCACGCGCCGGGTGACCCTCGGCGGGATGATCTTCCCCGAAAGCTCGACCAGGCTCGCGGACGTGACCGACGGAGCTCCGAACACGCTCCTCTTCGGCGAACACACCCACGGCGCCCTCCCCGCGAACGTGCGCGATTCCTATCACTGGTGGCATTCGGGTCACTGGAACGACAACCTGATCGAGACCCGCTTCACGGTCAACGCGAGCTTGCCTTGGCCGCTCGCCGCGCATCTTCGCGCGATGAACCTGAGCAGCCCCCATCCCGGCGGGGCCAACGTCGTCATGGTCGACGGCTCGATTCACTTCATCAAGGACACGATCAACTCCTGGAC
>CALLYK010000141.1 GCA_937858365.1 uncultured Isosphaeraceae bacterium
AGTCCGGGGATCAGGAGATCGCCAAGCCGCTCGAGCGCCGTCGTCGCCGTGACGAGGGCAATGCCGACCGGCTGGCGATGGTCATCGATCGCGATGAGCGGCGATCGCTTGGGCGACTTCAAAGGCGTCGCGAGTGAGTAGGGGTCTCCTCGCTCCGTCGAGAGCGAAACCGAGTCGGCGGTCAGGCATGTCGCGTCTCCGGCCGCTTCGGTCGCCGGGCCCAGCACCTTGGCGCGGCCGCAGTCCATCACCTGGACGTTGCCGGAGGGCCACACCATCATGTTGCCCGGCTTGAGATAACGGAGAACGATGTGTTTGATATGAGCAAAATTGATAGTTTGGGCTACCTGCTCGAGGATGGTCAAGTTGCGATCCAGGTCTTCGGCGGGCGACGCCCGCTCCCGGAGCAACTCGGAGAGTGTCCGGCCCCGGCTCAGTTTCATGGTGAGGAAGGGCCGCCCATCGGCGAACCGGCCCAACTCGTGCGCGCGAGGGACCCCTGGGTGCTGCAACGAACCGTCGGCGAACATCGGCCTAAGCGCTCACGGATGGTCTTGACCGCCAGGTCGCGGCCCAGTTGCAGGTCTCGGACGCGATGGACGATCCCCATGCCGCCTGAGGCGGTGATCGCCCCGAAGCGAGAGCGGCTCAGGTCGACCGCCACCGGGCGCTCGTCGCCGGCGCGGGCCCAACGGTTGGTCTCGTCGTCGACGGCTACGGGCAAGACGGGCGTTAGGTCCGACACAGGAGCCGCGGGCCCCTTTTCGTGGGGCGACTCACAGACCTTCCCTCAAGGCTTCGGGACAGGGACCGCGCCCTCCTCCAAGGCGACATCGGGTGGTGGGGTGTTCGGGGCAGGCGTTGAGGGGCCGCCGAACCTGCGCACCAAGGTGTAAAAGACCGGCGTGAGGAAGACGCCGAAAACCGTCACGCCGATCATCCCCCAAAAGACCGCCGTGCCCAAAGCTTGACGCATCTCCGAGCCGGCCCCTTGTGCCACCACCAAGGGCACGACGCCAAGGATGAACGCGAACGAGGTCATCAGGATGGGCCGCAGACGCAGCTTGCTCGCCTCGATGGCCGCCTCGGCGCGTGTCATTCCGTCCTTGTCTTGCTTCTCACGCGCGAACTCGACGATGAGGATCGCATTCTTGCAAGCCAGGGCGATCAAAACGACCAGGCCAATTTGTGTGAATATGTTATTGTCCATGCCGCGCCAATGGGTGCCCCAAATGGCACTCAGCAGGCACATCGGCACGATCAACACCACCGCCAGCGGTAGCCCCCAACTCTCATATTGAAAGGCCAACACGAGGAAGACCATGAGCACGCTCAACGGCAGGGCCAGCTTTGTGAGTAGGTCCTTGTCGGCCTCGATTTGTTGATAGGTCAGGTCGGTCCATTCGAACTTCATGCCGTTCGGCAACTCGGCCCCACCGACCTCTCCCATCACCTTTATGGCCTGGCCGGAACTCACTCCGGGTCGCATGTTGCCGTTGATTTCCGCCGACGGATACAAGTTGTAATGATTGACGATCGACGGGCCCGTGGTGTCTTGGATGTCCAGTAGGGCCCCCAACGGCACCATCTTCCCATCAGCACTGCGCACCTTAAGCAGCCGGACGTCCTCAATCCGATCGCGGAAACCTTGGTCGGCCTGAACGTTCACTTGCCAATTGCGGTTTTGGAACGTGAAGTCATTCGCGTACGAGCTTCCCAAGTAGGTTTGAAGCGTGCCGAAGAGATCATTCAAAGAGACCTTCGCGGTTTTGGCTTGGGTCCGGTCGATGTCGATGAAGACCTGGGGCTGGCTGGCGCGGAAGCTCGTGAAAAGGCCCGAAAGCTCGGGCCGTTGGTTCCCCGCGACGACCATGCCGGCCACTCCTTCTTGAAGGGCCTCCAAGGTGTTTCCGCCCCGGTCTTCGACTTGCAGCTTGTAGCCACCCGTGTTGCCGAGGCCATCGACGGGCGGCGCGCCGAACGCCACGACTTGCGCGTCGTCGATGGCGTCGTAGGCGTCGCGCAGGTCCTCGGGCAGGCGCTCGCGGGGGACTTGTCGGAAGAAGATGCCGAGCAACTTGCCTAAGATGGTCGGCGCGCTGAGTTCGGCCTTGCCGCGGCGGTTCTCGAATTCGTCGAGGATGACGAACATGCCGCCGGCGTTCGACTGGTTCGTGCCCGAGAGGATGGAGTAGCCGGGCAGCGAGATCGTGTGGGCGATACCCGGCGTCTTCATGACGATCTCGTTGAGGCCCTTCATCACGGCCTCGGTTCGCTCCAGAGAGGCGCCGTCGGGCAATTGCGCGTTGACCACGAGATAGCCCTTGTCCTGCTCGGGAATGAAGCCGGCGGGCACGGTCTTGAAGCCCAGGTATGTTAGGCCCAAGAGACCGAAATACACGAACAAGACAATGACGGAAACGCGAATCAATCCGGAGACGACATGACCGTAGCCGGCGATGATCCAGTCGAAGACGCGATTGAAACCGCCCAAAAAGCGCTGAAGGAGCCAGGCCAGTGGGACGGCGAGGAACCAGCCGGGAATGGCCCCGACGAGCACGATCGCGCCCCAAGCGAGCCACTCTTCGCGACCGCCCAACCCGCCAAGCATTCGGCCTCTGTCCTCGCCCGGGTGGGCATTACCGAGCCCGAGCATGGTGCCGACGATGGGCCAAGACAAGCGGGCCGCGAGCAGGCCGACCAGAAGCGCGATGCCCCATCGCGGCAGCGCCTCCTTCTTGTGTCCACCGTGCCCTTCGCCGTGGGGCCCGCCGAAGATCAGGACGCATCGGGCTGGTGTCATCGTCAGAGCGTTGAGGGCCGAAATCAGGGCCGAGAAGGCGATCGTGAGTGCGAACTGACGATAGAACTGGCCGCTAATCCCCGCCATGAAGGCCACCGGCAGAAAGACGGCCGCCAGCACGAATGAGATCGCCAGCACGGGCCCGGTCACTTCGTCCATCGCTTTGATCGTGGCGTCGCGCGCGTTCAGGCCCCTGGCCATCCATCTTTCGACGTTCTCGATGACGACGATGGCGTCGTCCACCACGATGCCGATCGCAAGCACCAGGCCGAACAGTGAGAGATTGTTCAGGGAGAACCCGAACATCGCCATCACGATGAACGTGCCGATCAGCGAGACGGGCACTTCCAGCATCGGCAGGATCGTGGCCTTCCAGTCTTGCAGAAACACAAGCACCACGATGACCACCAGAACGAACGCCTCGAAGAGGGTCTTGACGACATCTCGAATTGATTCTTCCACGAATTTTGTCGTATCATAAACAATCGCGTATTCAATTCCCTTTGGGAAGTCCTTGGCGATGTCTTTCATCGCTTCGCGGATTTTCTCGGCGGCCTCCACGGCGTTTGAGCCGGGGAGTTGAAAGACGGCCAAGGTGACGGCCGGCTTGCCGTCGAGATAGCTCCCCGACTCGTAGTTCTTGGCCCCCAGTTCAGCGCGGCCGACGTCGCGCAGGCGCGTGGTGCCGCCGTCTTCACCCGTCTTAATGATGATCTTGTCGAACTCATCGGGTTCGATGAGGCGGCCCTTGGCGCGCACCGTGAGTTGAAAGGCCTCACCGGCCGGTGCCGGGGGTTGCCCCAGACGGCCCGCCGCGACTTGGACGTTCTGCTCGCGGAGGGCGTTGAGCACGTCGTTGGGACCAAGGTTGCGCGCGGCCAGCAGATTGGGGTCGAGCCAAAGGCGCATGCTGTAGTCGCGTGCGCCGAGCAGGGCCGTGTCGCCGACCCCGGGGACCCGCGCGATCGTGTCCTTGATGCGCAGGGTCGTGTAGTTGCTCAGGTCGAGTTGGTTGACACTCCCATCCGGCGAATACAGGTTGATGCATAGGAGGATGGCGGGCGACTTCTTCTTCGTGGTCACGCCCTGCCGACGCACGTCTTCGGGCACTTTGGGCAGGGCGATCGCCACGCGGTTCTGGACGAGTACCTGGGCCATGTCGAGGTTCGTGCCCAGCTTGAACGAGACCGTCAGGTTCATCGTCCCGTCGTTGGTGGACTGCGAGGACATGTAGATCATGTTCTCGACGCCGTTCACTTCGGTCTCGATGGGCGTGGCGACGGTCTCGGCGACGGTGCGAGCATCGGCGCCCGGGTAGTTGGCTGTGACCTGGATGGTCGGCGGCGTGACCACCGGGTACTGCGAGACGGGCAACTGAGTGAGGGCGACCAGGCCCAGGATGATGATCAGGAAGAAGACGACCCAGGCGCCGACGGGTCGGTCGATGAAAAAACGCGAGAGCATGTGGACGTCCCCTTCACTTCACGGGTTGAGCGGGGGACGCGGGACGGACCACGCGGCCTTCGTCGTCGAACGCCAGCAGTTCGGGGACGACCTTGATGTCGGGACGGGCCCGCTGAAGGCCCCGGATGATGACGCGGTCGTTGGCCTTCAGGCCCTCCTTGATCTCGCGTAGCCGGCCCAGGCGATTGCCGAGCGTGACGTCCTGGCGCTTGACGACGTCGTCGGCGCCGACGAGCCAGACATATTTGTTGGTCTGTTCGGAAACGATGGCCTGCTCCGGCACGAGCAAGCCCGCGTGCGGCTTTTGGTCGGGAATGCGCACGCGACAGAAGAGCCCGGGGGTCAACTGCCTCTTGGGGTTGTCGAAGCGGGCCCGGACCGTGATCGTACCGGTGGACGGGTCCACCTGGTTGTCGGCGAAGTCGATCACCCCTTGATACGGGTAGAGGTCTCCCTCGTCGGCCAAGCCGAGTTCGACGGTGATCCTGGCGTCGCGGATGTTCTGAGGGTCGATCCCGGCGTTCGGCGCGCGTTCCTTCACAAACTTGAGCATAGACCGCTCGTCGGGTTTGAAGTAAACGAAGATCGGGTCTTGAGAGACGATCGTTGTAAGCACCGGGGAGCCTGTCGGGCCCGTGGAGATCAGGTTCCCCTCGGTGACCATCGCCCGGCCGATGCGGCCCGAGATTGGGGCGGTGACGTCGCAGAACTCGAGGTCGAGTCGGGCCCGTTCCAGCGCGGCCCGATCGGCGTCGATCCCCGCCTTCGATTCGGAATACTCGGCCTCCGACTTGTCGTAGTCTTCGCGACTCAGGACGCCCCGACGGAACAGGTCCACGCTGCGGCGGAAGTCGGCCTCGGTCTTCTTCAGGCGTGCTTCGTCGCGTTCGATCTGCGCTTGCAAGCGGTCGTACTCGGCGCGGTAGGGGCGCTTGTCGATTCGGAAGAGCAGATCGCCCACTTCGACTTCTTGTCCTTCGCCGACCTGTTTGGCCGCCTTGAGGCCCACATTGCTCTGACCGGGCATCGGCTCGGGTTCGATCTTGGAATTGTTGAAGGACTTGTCGAGATAGCCCGAGACGCGGGCCCGCACCTCCACGCTGTCGATCGCCTGCGTGCGACCAGTGTATGAGCCGTAGTCGATCACTTCGCGCGTCAGGGGAAAAGCGACGGTCACGGGAATGGCGGGAGCATTCTTGGGCGTCGGCGCTTCGCTTTGGCAGCCGACGATCAAGCAGGTCAGGACCCAGGGAGGTACGAATGGTGCGAGTTTGCGCATCGAGACGATCACCCATCGGAGATGCGGGAGGTACGCGGAGGCGCGATTGTAGCCCGACCCGTGGCGCTTCGCCAGCGCGAGCGGAGCTCCGCGATTCGGTTGGCCCGAGTCAACTCTCCACGGCCGCGCCAATCTTTTCTCGGGTCCGGGGCGCGAAGCAAGACCGCAAGCGGGCCAGCCATTCAGGGGTGGGCGCACGATAAGGCCGGAACTTCTCGATCACGCCCAGCTCCTCGCTGGCGAAGAGGGCACGATGCGGCCCCAACCTGCCGGCGGCGGGAGAATCGATCAAAGTGCTTGAATCATTCGCGCTCATTTGGAAGAGCACGCGGAGCTCGAACTCGCGCAGCGATTGGCGATCGAACGTGCGATTCACATTGTTGAGTGAGTCGCACCAAGCCAACGTGTGAATGCCTAGCGTCGTGCCTTCCCGCAAGACCGTCGCGAACTGCTTGGCTGGGCTGGGCGGGGCGTCGCCACCTCCGAAGCCCCCATAACCGTAATCGTCGTCGGCCTTTCGCAGTTCACGGAAGCGTTGAACGTCATAAATGATGAAATAGATGTTTGATGGATCATCGGACTCTTGTCGCCGCGTCAGTTCGTCGGCCAACTCGCCAACAAACGTGGGCACATCGCGCACACCGCCAATCCGGACGTTGTGGGGGAGCACCTCCGCAAGGCGGGCGAATGCCCCCATGCGGGGCGAGTCGGCGGGAGTGCCGTCGAGCACGTAGAACCGAGCCGAGGCCGGGTCGTGCTGAGCGGCCAGACCAGAAATCGTCGCGCAGAGGATACCCAGCGCCGCTTCCTCTTGCTGGCCGACGATCAGGACGTTCGCGCCGCCTTGGCGTCGAAGTGGGGCCGCGGTGGGGTCTTTGATGGCGATCGCCTCGCCGAACCAGGCGCGGGGCGCTGGGCATTCGCTGGGCCATTCGGGAGCGGCGAGCACGGCGGCGAGTTGCGGGTTCTTTTCGATCTCCGCGGGGGCCGTGCCTTCGAAGACGATCATGGGCCGATCGGGCGATCCATCGCGGCGCGAACGGTCCAAGTCATAAACGCGCTTGAGATAGTCTTCGCGCCGCGACTCGGACAGCCAGACGACCTGGAACGGGTGGTTCCCTTCGATAAGGCCGTTGGCGTCGTTGTAGATCGCCTCGCCGGGCCTTGAGAGCAGTCGCGCGGCCGAGTTCTCCTCCGAGAGGATCAAGTGGGCGTCGGTCTCGCTGCACTGAAGGGCGATGCGCACGCCCATCTGACTGAGCGTGCTGCGCGCCAGCGAATAAGCCCCGCCCAGCGTTTGCGATCCCAGGTGGACGTGGATCCCGAAGGCACGGCCCTGCCGGACCAGGCGATCCAAGAGGAGCGTGGCCTCCTGGGAGAGCTTGTCGTCCTCGACGAAGAACTCCTGAAACTCATCGACGATCAAAAGGATGCGAGGACAAGTCAAGCCAGTAGTATCGCGATACGCCGATACATTTTGGGCGCCTGCTTCGCGGAACTTGTCGCCGCGGAGTTTCAATTCGATGTCGAGGCGCTGAAGGACGCTCAGACCAAACTCGCGTTCGCTTTCGACGGCGACGACTCGCGCATGGGGAAGCGTGTGGGTCGCATACGTCTTGAACTCGACCCCCTTCTTGAAGTCGATCAGGTACAACTCCACCTCGTCGGGACTGTAGCGTAAGGCCAGGTTGGTGATGAGCGCGTGCAGGAGGGTGGACTTGCCCGACCCGGTGCGCCCGGCGATCAGGACGTGTTGCGAAGTGCCTTCGCCGAGTGCCAGGTGCTGAAGGCGCGTCGCGCCGGCGCGACCAAGCGGCACGTCGATCCCCGGTCGACTGTCCCAAGTCCAGTACTGATCGGCCTGGGGTGCGATGACTTCAAACGGGACCTCGACGCGGCCGGCCTCCTTCGCCCGTGCGCCGACGATCTGCAAGACCTCCGTGTAACGCTCGGCGTTGGGCGGACGGTCCAGCGTGAGGGGGTATTTCCCGAGTTCGTCGTCCTTCCAATTCAGCTTCTTGTCCCGCCAAAAAAGCTGGGTCGCATTCTTCTCCAGGTCTTTCAAGTCGAAGCCGCTGGGCATCGTTTGCTTCGTGTCTACGCTCAGGAGCGTGAGAACACCGCAACGCACGCCGCTGGCGGCGATACTGGCCAATCTACGCGCCGAATTGTCGTTGAAGTTCGCCGGGAAGTTCGCCACCACCAACACCTGATACGGCTCGGCCACCTCTCCTGCTTGCGCGTTGTAATCTTCAATCGTTTCATATTCATTGCGCAAGTATTTTTGTATGACATTCTCCATGTGTTCGGTGAGGTCCACGAGGCGTTTTTCGATGTGCGCCGTTTCGGACCAGATGCGGCTGGCGACGAGTTGCTCGTCGTAGTCGGCCAGGTGCATGAACGCGGCGAAGTGCTGGCCTAGGCCCACAGGATCGATGATTGTGAAGCGGACCTTGGAGGGCGGGATGCTGGTGAGAAGACGGAGCATCGCGGCTTGGAGGACCTCGGCGGCGAGTTCCCGTCCTTCCTCACTGGCCCGGATCAACAGGGAGCCTCGCTCTGGGAACTTGATGAGGGCGGGCAGATTGAACTGGGCCGGACCGATGCGGAGGCGTTCGTCATCGGGAAGGGCCCCTTCGATCTTGGACCGATCGATGTGGATCGATCCGATGCGTTGGGCGGGGGGAACGCTCGCCGGCGGCGGCAGTTCGACCCAATCCGGTCGGTCCCAATCCGGGAAGATCCGCTCGGCCGTTCGGTTGAGGAAGTCGGCCTCGGCCAGGACGTGTTCCATGCCTTGGCGCCAGGCGACCGTCAAGTCCGACCATCCTTTGTCACGGTTCGCCTGCGCGGCGCGTTTTTGGGAGTGGTATGTCTCGTCCATCTGGCGCGCGGCCGCATCCACGCGGGCCTGGATCTCGGCAAGCCGCGTGGTGAGCGCATCGTCGGCCGCTTTCATGGCTGCATCACGTTCGGGTCCGAGGGTCGCGAGGACCTCGTCATAGTGTCGTTGGGCGCGAATGAGGGCGTCGTCTCGCGACTCCTCCACCTCAGCCAGGCGCTTGGCGTGTTTGCGGTCGATCTGGCGCGTGTCTTCCTTGTGGCGGCCCTTCGCCTCCACCCAAATCTGCTTGGCATACGCCGTTTCGACCTCGCGACATCGGGGACCGATCGCCTCGGCGTGGGCCACGGCCTTCGCGAGTTCCGCATGCATTGGGCCGATGACCTTCCGGCCGACCTTGCCGAGTTGCCAGGTGATGACGGCGCCGACCCCGGCGCCGAGCAAGCCCAAAACGGGGGCGGCGACCGACCACCCGAGTCCGAAGCCGCCCCCGATCGCTCCCACCAGCATGAGCACGACGCCGATGAAGATGCCGCCGCCTTCGCGGGCGAACTTGGGCAAACCGAGATTGCGGAACTTCAGGACGATCGCTTCCAACTCGGTGCGCGCGGCCTGGCACTTGGGGAAGGTCTCGCCCGGCACGAGTTCCAAGGGTGCTTCGTCGGCCTGCGACGCGGGCGAGCCCCATCGTCGATACCGATCCAGCAAGTGCTGGGCCTCTCCCAGTAGGGGGCCTAGGAACAGCTCCTCGGCTTGAAGTTGGGCCTCGAAGTCCTCCACACGCTTGCGGGCGATGGTCAGGGCGCCGTCGAGCACGGCGTCTGCCTTCCAGCGCGATTCCTCGTGTTCGCGGTCGGCAGCGTCCTTCTCCCCCTTGTGTTTCTCCTGGACCGCCTTCTTGGTTTGATCGAACGTGCTGTCGGCGTTGGCTCGATTCGTGACGATCCGATTATGGGCCGCTTGAAGGGCCTGTTCGTGTTCAGCGCGGGCCGCGTCGTTTTCCGTGGCGCGGCGCTTGGCGAGTTGCTCGCGCGCGGCCTGGTAGGCGCGTTCCGCGGCGCCATCGGCGCGAAGGAAATCGGACGCGGTTTGGACCTCGCTCTCAGCCCGTTCGGTGGAGAGTCGGGCGAGGTCCTTCAGTAAGCCGACCTCGCGTTCAATCAAGTTCTTTTCAGCCATGGATGCGCATTCAACCGTGGTTTGCGGATGGGGGGCGACGTCCGATCAGGAACAGTCGCGTTTGGCCTTCTCCAAGACGTCGACCAGCTTGTCCATCGCGCGGGCCGTGCTTTGGACGCGGTCTTCAAGCGGGGCCAGGAACTCGGCCTCGAAGTCGCGCGCGACTTGGTCTTTCCATTCCACGGCGGCCTCGTCCCAGGCCGCGCGGAGTTGTTTCAGATCATAAAGGAGGCGATTGGCGCCGGCGCTCATAAGGCTTCTCCTCAGTACGGCCCGAGGCGAGTCAAGACGAGGGGGGCTTGGCGATGCCCGCGTATTGTTCCAGGGCGTCAATCATCGCGGCGAGTTGCGCCAGGGCCCGTTCGAGTTGGGGACCGACCAAGTCGTCAAGTGCTCGAGATTGGCCATGATACTGTTCGACCGCCTGCTGAAGGGGCGTGGCCCATTTCTTGATCTTCTCGAGTTTCTGTTCGGCCTCTTGGACGCGCATCTCGGCCTTGCGCACGGCCTCGCGTTGCATGGTGTCGTCGAGGCTGCCGGGATTGATTTCCGCGAGCTTGCGGCGAAACAGCTCGGCCTTGGCCTGCTGGAGCACCTCGTGCCGCTTCTTAAGCTGGGCCTTCCAGTGCATCGGCTGCTCGCGGAGGATGAAGTCCACGGTCCGTCGGGTGTCCATGTCCACGGAGATCAGCGCGTTCTTGGCGTCTTCGCCGAAGGTGGCGAGGCGCTCCCGAAAGAGCTTGATCGCGTCGATTCTGTAAACTTTGACATCGGGCATGAGTGTGGTGGTTAGTGGTTAGAGGTTAATGGTTCCTTCTTTCGTCAAGCGAATTCAATAATGCGTTGATCAATATGCAGACTTCCGTGGTTTGGTTGATCGCTCGATCAGCGCTCGCGTTACTGAGGACCCCCTAGTCGCTTGGAGAGACAGACCTGCGTCTCAGGTTCACGAAGTGCCCCGCGCGCCATTCGCAAGAACCGAGCGAAATCTCCAGTCGAGCCACTGCCTTGGCCTTCCGCGATGTGCGACGGGACCGAAACGGTGGCACGACGCATTTGACTCGTCAACTCGAACCGCTCGTCGCGAGGAATCTCGGTAGTCCATGAATAGACGGAATCGGCGAAGTCCACGGCCTTCTGCCATTCGATCAACTCCCAATAGTCTGTGACCGTCATCATCCCCTTCTCCCTCCGAACCATCACTATCCACCAACCACCAACCACCCGTCACCTTTGGTTCAAATACTCCTCCAAGTGATCGGCTTTCTTTAAAAGAAATGGAATATGCCGGTTCGATGAATCGACGAACTTGTGAATGGCCTTCAGGGTCTCGGCGAACTCCTCGGCGAACTTCTGGTGTTCGCGATCGCGCCAGGTTTGTCCTAGGCCGAGGAGTTGTCCGTGAAGGCCGCCCATTCGGGCCTCGAGGTCGTTGCTGAAGGCCTTGAGGGTCTGGGCGAAGCGGCGAATCTCGGCCGGGTCGGCGACAGCTTGAGGCATGACGGTGTCCTCCCCGAAATGATTGGACGCGATTTCCAGCCTAACCGTCCCCCAGAATCGTGTAAAGCGATGCGGCGGGACGAGGAACGCCCCGCGCGACCGCTGGCACGACGCGGCGCGATTCGGGACAATGAACTGGTTTCCGGCCGCGGGCAGGATCGGGAGGTCGGTCGATGAAGCGAACGATACGCACGCTCACCTTGTTTGGGCTCCTCACTCATTGGGCCTTGGCTGACGACGTCATCGTCGATGGCAAGCGGTTCCGGGTCCCCGACGGCTTCACCTTGGAGAAGGTGGCCGGGCCGCCCTTAGTCGATCGACCGATCACTGCGGCATTTGACGAAGCGGGCCGGCTTTACGTGGCCGACTCGTCGGGTACGAACGACAGTGTCCAGAAGCAACTCGCCGAGCGTCCCCATCGGATCGTCCTTTTGACCGACTCCGATGGCGACGGCCGGTTCGACAAGCGGACCGTCTTCGCCGACAAGATGATGTTTCCCGAAGGGACCATGTGGTTCGACGGTTCCCTCTACGTCTCGGCGCCGCCCCAGATATGGAAGCTGACCGACACCAATGACGATGGCGTGGCGGACCAGCGAGAAGTTTGGTTCGACGGCAAGACACTCACGGGTTGCGCGAACGACCTTCACGGCCCTTATCCAGGGCCCGACGGCCGAATTTACTGGGCCAAGGGGGCGTTCGCCCAGCAGACGTACGAGCGCGACAATAAGGCCCCATTCCAAACGCGGGCTGCGCACATCTTCCGGGCCCGTCCCGACGGGTCGGAAATCGAACCCGTGATGACCGGCGGCATGGACAATCCCGTGGACGTCGTCTTCACGCCCGGCGGTGAACGCCTCTTCAACGGCACGTTCTTCGTCAACCCCGGCAACGGCCAGCGCGATGGCATCATCCACGCGATTTACGGCGGCATCTACGGCAAGGTCCACGACCCGATTTATGACCCGATCCACAAGTGGACCGGCCCAGATCTGATGCCGATCCTCGTCCATCTCGGCCCGGCCGCGCCGGCGGGCCTTCACCGCTATGAATCGCAGGCGTTCGGCCGGTCCTTTCAAGAGAACGTCTTCAGTTGCTGCTTCAACTTGCACAAAGTGACCAGACATGTCCTGAAGCCGCGAGGTGCGACATTCGAGACTGAAGACTCCGACTTGATCGTGGCCGAGGACCTCGACTTCCATCCCACCGACATCATCGAGGACGCCGACGGCAGCCTGCTCATCGTCGATACCGGCGGTTGGTACAAGCTCTGTTGCCCCACGTCGCAATTGCACAAGCCCGATATCCTGGGGGCGATCTATCGTTTGCGCAAGACGACCAGCTCGCGTTCGGCCGACCCTCGCGGACTCAAGCTTGCGTGGGGGTCGCTGAAGGCCGATGATCTGGTGGGCCTCCTCGGCGACTTGCGCACGGTCGTTCGAGAACGCGCATCCCGCGCCCTCGCGAAGAGGGGGGCGCAGGCGACTGCCGCCCTGGCTCGAGCCGTGCGCGACCCCTATCCCGTTGATGCCCAACGCCAAGCCGTTTGGACCGCCGCGCGCATCGACGACCCTTCAGCCCGGGCCCTGGTCCGCCTCGCGCTCTCATTTCAAAATGAGACGACTCGTCAAGCGGCCATTCACGCGGCCGGCCTATGGCGCGATCGCGCGGCCGTCTCAACCATGATTGGACTGCTTTCCTCGGAATCGGCCCACAATCGCAGGGCCGCGGCGGAGGCGTTGGGACGCATTGGTGACCCTTCCGCGGTTTCGCCCCTCCTCGCCGCCGTCGCCAAGGCAGGCGACCGCGTCGAGGAACACTCGATCATCTACGCCATGATCGAGATCGGCAATGCCAAGGCCATTCGCGAAGGACTGAGGTTCTCCCAGAGTCCCTCAGAAAAGGTCCGGCGCGCGACCTTGATCGCCCTCGACCAGATCGACGGAAGTGTCAGCGTCGAGACCATCGCGGCCGAACTGAAGTCGACCGACGCGACCACGCGCGAGGTCGCCGCGTGGGTCGCGGGTCGACACCCGGAATGGGGCGCCTCACTGGCCGCTTACTTCCGCGAAAGACTCGACGACCTCGACCTGAACGAAACGGACCGAGGCGGCATCGAAACCCAAGTCGCGAGGTTCGCCAAGTCAAGCGAGGTCCAGGCGCTGCTCGTGGATCGCGCTTTGAAGGGTAAACCGGGCGTCCGTCGCTCGGCATTGCGAGTGATGGCCCGGGGCGGCCTGCGCGAAACGCCCACCACGTGGACCGACGCGCTCATCGCGTGCCTCACAAGTTCGGACAACGCTCTCGTTGAAACGGCCGTCGCTGCCGCGAGGGCCCTTCCCGTCACTAAAAACAAGGAGCAGGCCGCCGTACTAAATCAGGCGCTGCGCGCCATCGGCCGAAACGAAAGCGTTCTCGCACCGGTGCGGGTGGACGCCTTGGCCACCTCGGCTGGCGGCAGCATCGATGCGGACCTTTTTATGTTCTTGCGCACTCAGTTAAGCACTAACTTGCCTGTCGCCCAGCGCGGGGCCGCCGCTGAAGTTCTGGGGAAATCCAAACTCAAGGCGGACCAGCTCATCGCGTTGGCCGACCTGGTGCGCGACGCCGGTCCGCTCGAGATCGGCCGCCTGCTCGGTGCGTTCCAAGGGGCCAATGATGATGAGGTGGGAAGCAAGTTAACAGCCGCGCTCAGCGATGCCCCGGCGCTTTCGGCCCTTCTGGTCGATCAGGTCCGCACCGCCCTCGAAAAGTTCGGTCCCGATGTCAAGAAGGGGGCCGACGCGATCTACGCCAAGATGAACGTAGACGTCGCCTCGCAGCGCGCTAAGATCGATGAACTCTTGGCCCTGGTGCCGAAGGGGGACGTCCGGCGCGGTCAGGCGGTCTTCCACGGCCCGAAGGCGGCTTGCATCGCGTGTCACCAAATGGGCTACGTCGGTGGCAAGATCGGTCCCGACTTGACGAGCGTCGGCAAGACTCGGAACGAGCGCGACTTGCTGGAGGCGATCGTCTATCCCAGCGTGAGTTTCGTGCGTAGTTACGAGCCCGTCACGATCGCGACGGCCGCAGGACGCGTGGTCAACGGCATCCTCAAGAAGGACGCTCCCGACGAGGTCGTGCTCGTCGTCTCGGCCACGGAGGAAGTGCGTCTGCCCCGTTCAGAAATCGAGGAGCTGAAGCCAGGCACGGTCTCGGTCATGCCGGCCGGACTCGACCAACAACTCACGCCGCAGGAAGTGGCCGACTTGGTCGTCTTCCTCAAGGCGAGCAATCGTTGAGATGGGAAGACGTGGACGTTCAGCCGCGACGCGCCTGCGATCGCATCACTGTCCAGGGGCGGTCAAAGGCTTGCCGTTGTCCTTCGCTTCGATGGCGAGCAAGAACGGCACCGCGGTTTTTGCCCACGATTCGGGGGTGATGTAATGTCGGGCCGCGGCGCCGAAACAAACGCGCAACATGTCGGTGTCGATGATGCCTGGGTTGAAGGGCACGGCTGCCATGCCGCTGGGCAGTTCCTGAGCGAGGGCCTGGGTGAGACCCTCCACCGCCCACTTCGTGGCGCAATAGGGGGCCACTTCGGCCGCGACCGACCGGCCCCAGTAGGAACTGAAGTTCACGATCACGCCGGTGCGCCGCGCCACCATCGAAGGGACGAACGCCCGCGTCACATTGGCGATCCCTTTAATGTTCACATCAATTATGTTCGCGAATTCTTCGTCGGCAACCCGCCATAATGGGGCGTTGGGGTTCATCACGGCCGCGTTGTTGATGAGGAGGTCGGGCGGGCCGAAGGCGTCGAGCACGTTCCGTGCCCAGGTCGTCACTTCGTCCGCCTTGGAGACGTCCACGACCGCGAAATCGCCGCGCGCGCCGTGCGTATCTCGAAGCGAATCGATCGCGCGTTGGGACCGGCCGCAGCCGTGGACCTCGTGTCCCAGGGCGATGAAGACGTCGGTCATCGCTCGGCCCAAGCCGCGTGTCGCGCCCGTGAGGACGATCCTCCGTTTGGCGTTCGATGTCCCCGACATGGATTATCCACTCTGGTTGATGGGCGGGAAGTCGCGCATGAGCGCGGACGTCTCATTGTGATCATCAGCGGTCCCCTTGCAAAGCACCCCCAAGAATGGAACACTCGCAGGCCCGGTTTTCAGGGAGCCCCGCCATGACGCTTATCGCAGCACTCGCGTTCAGCCTCGGTTGTGTCGCCAAGGCCGACGATCGCCCCAACGTCGTGTTCGTCATCGCCGACGACTGGTCGTACCCTCATGCCGGCGCCTATGGCGACAAGGTCGTGAAGACGCCGAACTTCGACCGTGTCGCCAGCGAAGGGGCCCTCTTCACACGCTCTTATTGCGTCTCGCCTTCATGTACACCTTCGCGAGGCGCCGTGCTCACGGGTCAAACGGTCCATCGACTCGAAAACGGGGCGAACCTTTGGAGCGACCTACCCGCGAAGTTTCTCACGTATCCCGACCTCCTGGAGCGGGCCGGTTACCGTGTTGGCTTGACCGGCAAGGGGTGGTCGCCCGGCTCGCAGGAACTCTTCGGACGCACGCGCAACCCCGCGGGGCCCAACGTGCGCTCCCTCGCCGCCTTTCTCGACGAGGCCAAGGAAGGGCCATTCTGCTACTGGTACGGGAGCAACGACCCCCATCGGCCTTACGACGCCGGGACCGGCGCGCAAGCCGGCATGAGGCCCGAAGACTTGGTCGTGCCGCCTTATTTTCCGGATACGCCCGAAGTTCGCGCCGACATCTTGGATTACTATTTCGAAGTGAATCGTTTCGACAATCAAGTGGGCGAAATCCTGGCCGAGCTCGATCGGCGAGGCCTGGTCGAAAACACGCTCGTGGTCGTCACGAGCGACAACGGTTGGCCTTTCCCGCGCTGCAAGGCGAACCTGTATGACTCCGGTACGCACATGCCCTTGGCGATTCGCTGGCCGGCCAAGATCAAGGCGGGACAAGTCGTCGCCGGCTTCGTCAGCCACGCCGATTTCGCGCCTACGTTCTTGGAGGCGGCGGGACTGCCTCGACCAGCCGACATGACCGGCACCTCTCTCTTGCCCCTGATCGACGGCCGACGAGGGACCCCGCGCGATCACGTCTTCACGGAGCGAGAGCGTCATGCGAACGTCCGCGAAGGGGACCTGAGCTACCCCGCGCGATCGATACGGACCGCGGAATTCTCTTATACTCGCAATCTTCGACCCGAGCGCTGGCCGGCGGGGGACCCTGTCAAATACGTGGCGGTTGGCCCGTTCGGCGACATCGACGGCTCTCCCACCAAGGACTTGCTCCTCGGTCGTCGCCAAGACCCGGCGATCAAGCCCTTCTTCGACATGGCCTGCGCCAAGAGGCCTGCCGAGGAACTCTACGACCTGCGGAATGATCCGCACGAAACGACAAACGTCGCCTCTCGGCCGGAATACTCCGCTCGCCTGAAGGAGTTTCGAGAGCGTCTCCAGGTCTGGATGAAGGCCACGGCCGATCCCAGGGACACCCTTGAGGGAGGCGACGACCGCTTCGACAAATACCCCTACTTCGGCGACCGACCGCAAGCGAAGAAGGCCCAAGCCAAGAAACCCAACGGCCGATGATCCATGATTTCCGACCGAAGACTGAGATCAATCGACGCCTACCGCGGCCTTGTGATGTTCCTGATGCTGGCCGAGGTCCTCGAATTCGCGCGGGTCTCGAAGGCCCTGCCGACGAGCCGCTTCTGGGCCTTCTTGGCGAGCCAACAAGAACATGTCCAGTGGGTCGGCTGCTCGCTCCACGACTTGATTCAGCCGGGTTTCTCATTCCTAGTGGGAGTGGCCCTGCCCTTTTCGATCGCCGGACGTCTGGATCGCGGACAGTCGCGGGCAAGGATGATCGGTCATGCCTTCTGGAGGGCCTTTCTTCTAGTTTTTCTGGGGATCTTCCTCAGGTCGATGGGTAAGTCGCAAACGAACTTCACGTTTGAAGATACCCTCACGCAAATCGGTTTGGGATATCCGTTCCTTTACGTGCTTGGATTACGACCCAGGCGTGATCAATGGGTCGTCCTGGCGATCGTACTTGTCGGATACTGGGCGGCGTTCGCCCTTTGGCCCTTGCCAGGCACCGATTTCGACTACTCGGCGGTCGATGTGCGTGAGGGTTGGTTGAAGCAACATGGCCTTGGTGGTTTTGCGGCGCACTGGAACAAGAACAGCAATCTCGCATGGGCCTTCGATGTCTCGTTTCTCAATGTGTTTCCGCGAGTGAAACCATTCGCGTTCAATGGCGGCGGTTATGCTACGCTCAGTTTCATCCCCACGCTCGGCACCATGATTCTCGGTCTCTTGGCGGGAGGCGTACTGCGTTCGCCGGAAAGTCCAGCGCGCAAGGTCGCGTGGCTCGCGATCGCGGGACTGATTTGCCTCGCACTGGGACACACCCTGGGTTGGCTAGGCGTTTGCCCAGTCGTGAAGCGCATCTGGACGCCAAGCTGGACCCTCTTCAGCGGCGGCTGGTGCTTCCTCTTCCTCACGTTCTTGCACCTCACCACGGACATGATCGGCCGGGCCGGATGGTCCATGCCATTGATTGTCATCGGTTCCAATTCGATCGCCGCTTACGTGATGAGTTGGACCATCAAGGAGGGGACCGCCGCGAACCTCAAGAGACACCTCGGCAAGGAAACGTTCTCCGTGTTGGGTGAGCCTTACGAGCCCCTGCTCGAAGGCATGGCCGTTCTCCTCGTCCTCTGGCTCATCCTTCTTTGGATGTATCGCCGCAAGCTCTTCTTGCGAATATAAGGTGATAACATGAAAAAACCAACAGCGTTCCATCGAAGGAAACTTCTGCAATCGACCGTCGCGATGGGCCTTCTTGCAGTCCCGGCCCGAGGCGATGACCCGCCGGCGGCCAAGGCGGACGACGTGGCGGGTATGGATGCGGTCCTCGCGACGCTTTACGACGTCATCTCCGGGCCGAAGGGCCGGCCGCGCGACTGGGACCGCTTCCGGTCGCTCTTCGTCCCGTCGGCACGCCTCATGGTCTGTCTGCCCTCTCGCGACGCTCCCGGCAAGACGGCCTTGCGTGTCTTCTCGGTCGACGAGTTCGTGTCTCAGGGAAAAATGGCTTCGGAAAGGACGGCCTTTTTCGAGCGAGAGGTCGCGCGCAAGGTCGATCGCTTCGGACACATCGCACAGGTCTTCAGCACCTACGAGGCCCGGTCCGAGGAGGGAGAGAAAGGGGAGTTGATCGCTCGTGGAATCAACAGCTTCCAGCTTTTCTGGGACGATTCGCGATGGTATGTGGTGACGGTCCTGTGGGACACCGAGGCGCCTGATCGACCGGTCCCTCCCGAATATCGTCGTCGGCCGTGAGCGAGTGGGAGGAGACGCGCACGATGAGGGCCGAGACGAACTATCGGGACTACGACAAAGTGCTCGTGGCGGGAGGCACCGGGCCGACGGGCCGCTTGATTGTTGAACGCTTGATGATGCTGGGCATCGCCACGCGCGTGATGTCGAGGGCCCCCGAGCGCGCCAACCTGCCGCGCGAAGTCGAAGTCGTACTTGCCGACGTCTTGGTCGAGGGAGATTGCCAACGCGCGGTCGTGGGATGTGATGCGGTGATCGCTTGTTTGAGTCAAGGAAGAAAGTCGATCAACAGGCGCACGTCGACGGTCCATTGCGAAGGCATGTTCAACCTGGTCCATGCCGCCGTGTCCGGCCGCGCGCCGCGGTTTGTGCTGGTCTCGTCCCTCGGCGTCGGGGACTCATGGAAGTGGATGCCTCGATCGGCGAAGGTCTTGCTCCATGCGGTCGGTATGGTCCCGCTCTTGAAGGTCCAGTTCCATTCCGAAGAGGCGCTCAACGCGTCCAACCTGGCCGGGACGATCCTTCGTGCAGGCATCCAAACGAGCGGCGAAATGCGGACCGAACCGTTGGTCACGTTGGATGGTCACGCGCTGGGTTTGACGTCCCGACAGGCCGTGGCCGACACGGCGGTCCGCTCTCTGCGGAGTGTCAGCACAATTCGCCGGACGCTCATGGTCATCGACAGAGACCGGGTACGATGGACTTACGACGTCGTCCCATTCCCGTTCAATGAGCCGTGGGTCGCATGGTGAGGTGGCAAGCCTCGTCGCACGATCGCGATACGGGCCGTCTGTGGACGTTGGGGAGATCGCCTTCGGGCCGCCGAGGTCCCACGTCGGACCTGGGTATTGGCTCGTCGCGTGAGATGGCGAATTCGGGCATGTGCTTGAGCGTCGGTCGCGACGACGGCGGTGTCATCCGTCGTGGGAGGGGAGGAAGACGGATCGCTCACGGGGGTTGAGGCCTTCGCGGGAAGGACACGGACATCGAAACTGGCGATCGTGAAGGGGGCCTCGGGACTGTTCTCCACGGCCCGAATTGTCACGGTGTAGACGGCGGGCGTGTTCGAGTCGGCACGCGCCATGTCCGGGGTGGGGGTCCAGGAAAACGCGCCGGTTCGGGTGTCCAGCATGCTCAATTGAGGACTCGATGGGTCGAGCGCATAAGTGATGATGATGCCGGGCCGCGAGGGGGTCGCGGTGACTTGGTTCGTCACGGTCTCACCAGCGCGGACGGTCAAAGCGGTTTTTTGTAGCTGAATGCTCACACCGCGATAGGCTGGATCAATGGCCGAATCGCCAGGCGATGCGACGAGGGCACTGGGTGAAAGTCCCGCGTCCAGGCTGAGCAAGAGTCGGGACTCAAGTCCCAAGACGCAAGGCCGCGTTTTGCGGCGAAGCTGTGTGCTTCCGTGTCGAGCGCGCATGAGCGACCTCCAGGCGACCCGATACACGTCCCTCATCGGCCAATCGAGGTGGGTGACTGAAGTGATTTCGCGGGTCGCGCGATCAATCCACGAGGTCCGCATCTCGGTCTCGGCCACGAATACCGCAATCGAACAAGCGAAGGTCAGTGATGATTGATGGCGTTGCAGAACGCGCTGTGATGGCGTATCCTAAACTGACGAAGAACATCGCGGGCGTAATTCAGTGGTAGAATGCCAGCTTCCCAAGCTGGACGTCAGGGGTTCGAATCCCCTCGCCCGCTTCTCAGAACCCTAATTCCTACCTACACTTACGAAAAGAGCCGCCAGGACCTCCTGGCGGCTCTT
>CALLYK010000142.1 GCA_937858365.1 uncultured Isosphaeraceae bacterium
GGCGTCCCTCCCGGTGGGTCGACCACGCCGCCCACACCGCCTCCCGTCTTCACGCCCCCACCGATCGACACCACGCCGCCCACCGTCACCGCGGCGAAGCGTTCGGGCAGTTCACTCCTCGTCACTTACAGTGAAGGGATGGCGCCCGGCCGCGTCGTGAACCCGGCCGCCTACCGCGTGCTCTTGGGGCGTCGTGTGCGGGGCGCCTGGGTGTTTGATCGCGCCGTCTCCTTGAACGCTCGATCGTTCCGATTCGACACGGCGACGAACACGGTGACGATCCGCCTTGGCTCAGCCCCGAAGGGCCCGGTCCGGCTGGTCGTTCGCGGTGACGCCGGCCTTCGCGACCTCGCGAGCAACCTCCTCGACGGTAATCGCGACGGTTCACCCGGCGGCAACTTCACCACTCGTCTGAATTGAGCGACGGGAGCGCCAGGTCCGACCAATGAGCACCAGGCCGCCGAAAAGGCCAAGCCAATAGCTTGCGTTGTGGGCCCATAAGTCGGCCAGGAAGCGCGCGTGGCGGTCTTCGTGCAAATTCGCGGCGACCCTGCGGGGCGGTTGAAGCATCCCGTTCGTCCCCAAGAGATACCCAACACAACCGAGGACGAAGGCCCCCACGGCCATCACGGCCAGCAAGGTCGCGATAGGGCGGAGCAGGGAACGCATCGAGCATGGAGGCCGTTTCCCACCGAGCGCCGCGAAGGCGAGTCCGACCCCCAAAGGCAAACCGACCCACCAGGTCGCCACGACACCCCAGACGAGACCCTGGATCGTCGGGGAATCGCTCCGCACGATCAAAGGATGAAAGACCGTGAAATATTCGATGCAGACCCGCGCCGTGACCTGGTCGTGGACGATGCCGTAAGCGACGGCCGCCAGGACGCAAAGGGCCACGATCGCGGCTGCCTTCATCGACCGATACTCTCTCGTTCGCGGAGGAAACGAATGGTCCGTGGTTCGTCGCCTTCGCCCACCTCGTGAAAGCCGAGCTTGTGCAAGAGGGCCAGGGAGGCGTCGAGCTCGGGAAAGGTCTGGGCCAAGACCCCTTGGATTTCGTCGTGGGCGAAGGCCCAATCCAGCAGGGCCTTCAATGCCTCGGTCCCCAGTCCTCGCCCTTGATGACTGGGTATGAGCGAATAGCCGATCTCCACCAGGCCGTCGCCGTTGGGGGTCCCCTTGAAGCCCATCAGGCCGACGACCTGACGGGTTGGGTTGGTCGCCACGACGTACCAGAGGGTCCAACCCACCGCGCCGGGCCGCACCGCGAGGAAGTCGCGACACCAGCCGAAGGCCCCGTCATCGACGAGCGGCGGCGGCCATTCCTTGGGGTCGAACCATGCGTCAAGCATCGCGGAGAGCTTGGCCCGATCGCCCAGTTCGGCGTCAAGATGGGTCGCGGTCGCCGCGATCAATTCCAGCCGCTCGGTCAAGAGACTCGGCGGCTGGTGGATGTCGGTCAAGGCCGATGGAGCGCTCAGTTGTTCACTCCTTGCTCGCGGGCACTTGTCGAAAGCCGCCCCCTTGCATGTTGCTCGTGCCGATCGGTTGCTCGGCCAGGGCCCCTGCGGCGATCGCGCCGATGGACATGTCGCGGGCGAATTCCATCTTGTATTGATACGTAATCGTCATGGGTTTGGTAAAGTCCTTAGTGGGCTCAAGCGTGAGGTCCCAGCGCAGGAGGTTGTCGTTCCTGGCGTTGCGCTGGTAGATGGCGTCTTCGCTGAGCGGGACCGACGTTTGCACGAGGTTGACCGCCACGTCCTCATCGGCCGCCTTGGGCAGGCGGTCCCAAATCACGAGGGGCACGGGGGTCGTCCGAAAACTCCGAGCTGAGACGCGAAATTCATACGTGTGGACTTGATTGCCGCCTTGCATGGCCTTGGACTTCTTCATCAAGCGGCGGAAGATCTGGACCTGGGGATCGACGCCGAAGCCGACGGTGAAGGGCTCGTCGGCCGCGACCAGGGGGAGCGACATCCGGCCGACGAAGTCGGCACCGACGTACATGGTGGCCTCGCCCGCCAAGAGCACGGCGCCCGACGTGTTGGTCAGGTTGGCCAAGCGATAGACGCTGGGCGTGAGCACCGGCACGGCCTTGTCATAGAAGTCGGCCTTCAGCTCGGCGCGCTGGACCTCGACCATGAGGGCGTCGCGGCGTGATGGGACGGACATCGTGCCTTCGAGCTTGAACGTGACGGTCGGCCCTTCGGCGGGGCCGCCGTTGGCCTTCTCGTCATCGTCTTTGGCGAGCAGCTCGGCGGCCTGGTCGAGAGCGGCGGCCGTGTTGAGGAGTTCGCCCCCCTTACGGGTCTCGTTCCGATTCAGACTGGTCTGGGCCTGACCACGATAAGAGCGCGCCTTGGCCGCGTATTGTTCCAGCGAAAGCCCGCCCGGAGCGCCCGGCATGCCACCCATGCCGCCGCCACCCATGCCACCCATGCCGCCCATCATCCCTTTGCCGGGGTTGGCGACGATCGCGGCGCCCGCTTCGTCGGCGGGGCCCACTGAGATCGCCAGCGGGACCAGGTCGGGAGGCGCCGCGTTCAGCGCTGGTTGCGCGGTCGAGAGCGTGAGCTTGGCGTTGGTCCAATCTTCGCCGCTCTGCTGCGAGACCGCGGCCAGATATTCGAGGCGCACGGGTTCGTTGTCGGCGCCGGCGCGCATCCGGTACTGGGGCTTCCAGGTCGCGTTCGAGACCAGGTAATTCAAGCGTACCGAGCCGGCGGGGGCCTCGGCCTTGTCAACCAGAATGACCGCGTCGATGGCCGTCTTGCTCGAACCGGAGGAGAGTTCGCCGAGTTGTCGCTGGGCGAAGTTGAGGGCCTCGGAGTTGGCCTGGATGCGACCTTCCAGCTCCGTCATGGCCTGGGCCTTTTCGAGGCGTGTCTTCATCAGATAATCGCTCAGGGTGACGATCTGGTCACTCTGAAAGCGGCCTTGCTCGTTGAGGCCCTTCAGGGTGGCGGCGGTGAAGCCCTCGAGCTTCTGCAGATACTCGCCGTCTTGACGGCCGGCCTGGGCCTCGGCCTGAAGTTTGCGACCTTCGGCCTGGATCTTCTTGATTTCCTCGTCCTTCTTCCGAACGGCCTCGCGGGTGTCTTCCCGAACGGCCCGCGCCCGATAGCGCGTGCTCAAGACGCGTAGGCCGTCGCCGCCTTCGGTGTAAAGTGAGCTGGGGACGGTCGCGGAGGGCAGGGGAGTAACGACCACTTCCACCAGACCGCGACCCTCGGGGACCGTGACGTCACGACTGACCAAGGCGGTCCCCTGATAGACGGTCACGTCCGTCAATTTGGTGGCCGCCGGTTTAGGCGCCGGGGCGTCCTCGATCGGAGGCGGCGGCTCCTGAACGGCTTCCTGGCTGATGAGGCAAAAGGCGAGAAAAAGGCTTGTGAACATGAGACGGCACCTCGATGAGACGTCAAGGAGAGAACTCTCACTCGGGCTTAGACGCTCGAACCACGACGATGATTCTGGTTGGGGGCCGCACAAGGGGGTCAAAGGCGATGCAAAAGACGAAGGAGCTTGGGGTTGACGCCCCACCTCGGGCCGCTAAATTGACCAAGAAGAAGGGGGCCGATGTGAACATTCGTTTCGATCGAAGGCGACGGCGGCGGATCGCGGTCGAACTGGCGCTCTTGCTCGTGGTGGGCGCCTTGACCGTTTGGACACTGCGAAGACCCCTCTTTCAAGGGAACTACGGGGTGGTCGATGCTGGTCACGTGTATCGCTTCGCGCAGCCGCAACCGAGCGACTGGCCCCGTTTGCTGAAGGAAGTGAAACCGGCAAGCGTGATCAACTTGCGGGGCGGGTCGATGAAAGACCCCTGGTACGCGGCCGAGGCGGCCTTGGCGGCGCGCGGGGTCGATGTGTACGAGTTGACGATGAGCGCGCGCGCTCGCCCGCGCCGCTTCGAGTTGCTGTCGCTTCTCGACTTGTTCGATCGCTGCCGTTACCCCTTGCTGATCCACTGTAAGGCGGGGGCCGATCGCACCGGCCTGGCGAGCGGACTCTACCGGATGTATCGCCTTGGCGAACCACCCGAAATAGCGCGCGGCGCCTTGACGATCGCGCACGGCCACGTGCCCATCACGGGCACCGAACACATGCACGAGCCATTCATCGAATACCAGGCCTGGCTGAAGGCCCAAGGCGTGGAGCACACTTCCGAACGCCTGCGCGCATGGGTCGCGAACGACTATCACGACCCCAACCAACAGACGAAATTCCGGCCCCTTCAGCCGTTGCCGCGCGTGGAAGAGGTCGCTCGCTCGGCCGCGCAGTGAAGAAGGAACGCGCCCGCCGTCGCTTTTCCCACGGGCACGCCAGGGGTCGCTGTTCCGAGAAATCCCACGTCGCGAGGGTTGTTCTAAAAACGCGCGGTGACGAATGGTCGGCCGCTCGGGCCCCTCAGCAACAAGAGAAGCACTTGTCCGTGACGCGTTTTTTTGTTGAACGAGGAAGCCGCGGTTGACGACCCGTCAAGCCAGGACCTCCTGGACGACCTTCCCGTGAACGTCCGTCAGGCGGTAATCGCGGCCGCCGTGACGATAGGTCAGGCGCGTGTGGTCCAGGCCCATCAGGTGCAGGATCGTGGCGTGAAAGTCGTGGACATGGACGGGCCCCTCGGCCACCTGGATCCCGTGCTCGTCGGTCGCCCCGTGGACGGTCCCAGACTTCACGCCCGCCCCGCAGAGCCATGAGCTGAACGCCCAACCGTGGTGCTCGCGTCCGGGGTTCTCAGCCGTGTTGTTGAACGGCGTCCGGCCGAATTCGGTGGTCCAAACCAGAAGGGTCGAGTCCAACAAACCGCGGCCCTTCAGGTCATGAATGAGCCCCGCGATCGGCCCGTCTACTTGTGGGGCGAGCCGCCCGTGGTCGGCCATGTCGCCGTGCGAGTCCCAATTGCCGCTGGAACCGGTGTGGATCAACTCGATGAATCGCACGCCCCGCTCGACCAAACGTCGAGCCACCAGACATTGCCAGCCGAAACCGTCCACTTGACCGCGTTTCAGCCCGTAGAGATCAAGCGTGGCTTCAGACTCGCGCGACAAGTCCAGCGCGTCTGGGACCTCGGCCTGCATGCCGAAGGCCGTCTCGAATGATCGGATGCGCGCGGCCAGGTGGGGATCGTCGGGTCGGGCCCGCTGGTGGTCCAGGTTCAAGGCACGCAGGGCCTCCAGTTCCAACTCTTGCCGTCGCCGCGTCGGGACACGACGAGCCAGGTTCGCGATCGGCTCGGCGCCAGGCACCACGCGCGTGCCCTGGTGCGCGCCTGGAAGGAAATCGGCCGCCCATACTTGGGTGCCCGCGTAGGGCATTTGCGGCGCGAGGACCATGAACGAGGGGAGGTCGCGGTTCGTCGTCCCGAGACCGTAACTGACCCAGGCGCCGATACTCGGCCGCGCGAACGCGAACGAGCCGGTGTGCATGCCGAGCGTCGCGTTGTAGTGGTTCGAATGACTCGTGTGCATCGAGCGAATCAGGGCGATGTCGTCCATCCTCGCGGCGATCCGCGGGAAGAGGTCCGTCACCTCGACGCCGCTTCGCCCTCGGGGCGCGGACTTCCAAGGCGACCGCTTCAAAAAGAGCTTCTCGTAACCAGGCCGGTTTCGCGTCTCGGGATGGTCGAGCGTCACCGACTTTCCGTGGTCGGTTTCCAGGCGAGGTTTCGGGTCGAACGAATCGACGTGTGAGACCCCGCCACTCATGAACAGGAAGATGACGGCTTGGGCCTTCGCCGGAAAGTGCGTGGGCCGAGGGGCGAGCGGGTCGGCCGAGTCCTCAGCGGCGAGCAACTCGTGAAGGATGCCCGGCATCAGGAGCGACCCAGCCACCGAAGACCTCGCAAACCCGCGCCGCGTTAGACTGGAACTGGGGCCATTCATCGTCTCAATCCAGGTGGAGAAACTCGTTCGACGAGAGCAGGACGCGAGCCAGAGCGGACCAGCTTTCCCGCGCGCGCTCGGCGGGCCGACGATCGGCGAGTTCGACCTCATAGCGGGCCAGGAAGACCGCGGCGGTCTGTCGATCGACGTCGCTCGGCGGCCTTTGGAAGACGATTCGATAAAGCGTGTTCAATCGGACGGCGTCCTCTCCAGCCAGGGCCCGGTCCGCGAGGCGCTCGGCTTGTTTGTGGAAGAACGGGTCGTTCATGAAGAAGAGCGATTGCGTGGGGACCGTGGTCGTTTGGCGCACGGGCGTGGTCGCGTTCGGGTCGGCGCCGTCGAAGAGACCAAGGAACGGGTGTCTCCTGTTCCTCAGGGTCACCAGATAAACACTCCGTTTGTCGGTGTCGTAAAAGGTGCTGAAGGGGTTGTGCTGCGTGAACGACCAGGACCCTTCGGGCGGGAAAGGGTGCGGGCCGCCGGGACCGCGGTCGAGAGACCCGCCCGCGACAAGCAAACTATCACGCACCTCCTCCGCGCTTAGGCGACGGCGATGGAATCGTCCCCAAAGCTCGTTCTCGGGATCAAGCGCGAGGTCCTCGGCCGTTGTCGAGCTTGCCTGTTGATAGGCGGCCGAGAGCATGATCCGGCGGTGCATCGCCTTGAGCGACCATCCGTCGGCCACGAACCGCGCGGCCAGCCGGTCGAGGAGTTCGGGGTGCGTGGGTGGGAGGCCGCGTGTGCCGAAGTCGCTGGGTGTCCCCACAAGGCCCTTGCCGAAATGGTGCTGCCAAATCCTGTTCACCATCAGACGGGCCGCGAGCGGGTTGGACGACGATGTAAGCCATTCCGACAACTCGAGTCGACCGCTGCCATGACCGGGTCCCACCGTTTGTCCGCCGAGGACCTCGAGCCAGCGCCGGGGCACGATGGGGCCGGGCTTCTCCGGGTCGCCACGCAGGTGGATGGGCGCGTCCGCTTCGGTCCCATCGGTGACGGCATAGGCCATTTCGGGCCGCGGGGCGCGGGCCTCCCATTCCGCCTTGCGCCGCGTCAGGTCGGCCCGATGCGTGGCCAGGCCGGCCATCCGGCGCAGGACCTCACGCTGGTCACCCTGAAGATGTTCGAACGACCAGGCCACGCCGTCAGGGCCGCCGGGGTGAGCGTCCACGATGCGCCCGGAGACCCGCACGCGGCCATGAATGGGGCTGACCCAACCGATCGCGACCGCCCCATCGGGCGCCGGATGGAGGAAGACCGATCGGGGCGGCAGCTTGGTCCAAACCGCGATTTCCGCCTTCGTGGCGTTGACGAAGACCGAGGGTGTGTCGCCCTCGCGCCAGGCCGTGAGACCGGGTCGCCCCATGAGGTCGCGAACCGGTTCGGGCAAGAGGCCGCGCCCAGCTCGGCCGTCGAGGAACCACCACACATCGGCGTGACCAAGGCCGTCCGCATGCGGGTTGCCGGAAAGCAGGTCGTCGAGCACGTCGGCGCCCAGGTCCCAGCGCCGGTCCCCGTCCACCTCCGCGATCGTCCATTCGAGGCGCGTCGAGTCGGCCCCGTGGTTTTTGAGGGGCGAGACCGAGAGCCGCAGCATCTCGCCGGCCTTGACCGCGATCCCATCTTGAGCGGGCCCCGATGGGTCGATAAGGGCCTGCTCGCCACCGTCGGCGATCTGTCCATCCGCCCAGACGCGCGTACCGCCGACCCCGACCTGGGGTAACTCGCGAGCGGCCTCCGCGACCCGCCGCGCAATGTCCGCGAGTTCGGCGTCAAGGCCCGCGACCGCGTCTTGGTGCGGCCTCACCACCCTGGCCCACTCCTCGGCGGAGATCATAGGCACAAGGTCGCGGGGCCGCTGTTTGGGCTCGCAGCCCGGGAAGCTGAAACGGGTGCTTTGCAAAATGCCGTACAGGGCATAGTAATCGCGCACCGTGATCGGGTCGTACTTGTGGTCATGACATCGCGCGCACGCGATCGAGAGACCGAGAAATGTCTTTCCCATGGTTTCGATCACGTCTTCGTTCGTCAGGTGCATGTCTTTGTCGATATCGTGACCGAAGCGGCGCGCGATCGCGAGGAAGCCGGTCGCGACCACACCGTCGGCGTGTTCCTCCGGTGGGCCGTTGGGATTGAGCAGGTCGCCGGCCACTTGCATCCGGACGAACTTGTCGTAAGGCATGTCGCGATTGAACGCGTCGATGACCCAGTTGCGGTACCGCCAAGAATGCGGGGTCGGATGATCGGAGTTCTCGCCCGCGGTGTCGGCGTATCGGACAAGGTCCAACCAGTGCCGGCCCCAACGCTCGCCATAAGCGGGTGAAGCCAGAAGACGATCCACAAGGCGGCCGAATGCGTCGGGCGCGTCGTCGCGGACGAACGCGTCAACATCCTCGGCCGATGGGGGTAGGCCCGTCAGGTCGTACGAGGCGCGACGGACAAGCGATCGACGGTCGGCCGGGAGGGCGAGCGTCAAGCCCTTCTCTTCGAGGCGCCTCAGAAGGAAGCGATCGATTTCGGTGAGGGACCGCGCGCCGGCCTTCACGTCGGGCGGGACCCGGTCCATCACCGGCTGGAACGACCACCAGGCGCGCGCATCGGTGTCGGGCAGCCCCGCCTTCGGCGATGGCTCGGGGACCAAAGCGGTCTCCGCGGGCCAGGTCAGGCCACGAGCGACCCAACCGCGCAGGGCCGCGATGTCCCTGGCTTCGAGCCTTCCTTTGGGAGGCATCCGCAACTGGTCACGATGCTCCACGGCATGGACGATCAAGCTCTCGTCGGGACGGCCCGCGACGGCCGCCGGCCCGCTATCGCCGCCCTCCAGGATCGCGGCTCGCGAATCCAATCGCAAGCCGCCGGAGACCTTCCTCGGGCCGTGGCATTCCTGACACCGCGCGATGAGCAAGGGTCGAATTGACTTCTCGAACTCATCGTCCGCACCGACGGCGGGCGCCGCCGCGAGCATCCACAAGGCAAGGGTGAGCCACCGGGACATGACAGGGCCTCTTCGCCGACAGTCCGTGGATCGGGGTCGTCTGATCATGAGACGTGTCTTTGGCACGGCCCGACACGCCCTCTGGAGAGGGTTGTTGGAGAACGTTTGAACGAGATTCTACAGGCGGCCGGCTTGCCGCGTCCACCGAGGCCCTTTGGTCCTGGGACCATCGACGAGCCGCCACACGCGTCCGCCGCGCCTTGACCCTCTTCCGGAGCGCCGACTACCATGATCTCATCGATATGGAATAATCTCGAAGTGTGTCGCCGCCCTGAGAACCCACCATGGCCTACACGACCGCCATCACGCGCCACAAGACCCGCGAAGTCGGCATTGACGACCATGTGGTCGGGGGTAACAACCCGATCTGGGTCCAGTCGATGACCACCACCAACACGTTCGACGCCGAAGCGACCCTCGCACAAATCCAGCGCCTCGAAGAAGCCGGCTGCGAGATCGTGCGCGTCACCGTGCCCAAGAAGGAAGACGTCGAAGGCTGCATCGCCTTCCGCGACCGCATCAACATCCCCTTGATCGCTGATATCCATTACGACTACCGGATGGCCCTGGCCTGCTTGGAGGCCGTCACCCCTTCCGGCAAGCGAGCCGTGGACAAGGTCCGCATCAATCCCGGCAACATCGGCGGCGTCGAGCGTTTCAAGGAGGTCGTCCGCAAGGCCCGCGACAAGGGCGTGCCCATGCGGATCGGCGTCAATTCGGGGAGCCTCGAAAAAGACCTGATCGACAAATACGGTTTCCCCTGTCCCGAGGCGATGGTGGAAAGCGCCCTGCGACACATCGAGATCGCCGAAGGTCTTGGCTATCGTCAGATCATTGTCAGTTTGAAGGCCAGTCATGTGCCGACGGCAGTCGCCTGTTACACCCTTTTCGCCGAGAAAAGTGATTACCCAACACATGTAGGCATCACTGAGGCGGGCTCCCGAGAATACGGGACCGTGAAGAGCGCCGCGGGCATCGGCGCGATCTTGCTGAAGGGGATCGGCGACACGATCCGCGTGAGCTTGCTGGGCGACCCCGTGCCCGAAATCGCCGCCGGGTTCGACATCCTGCGCGCGACCGACCGCCGCGTGACCAAGCCCGAGGTGGTCGCCTGCC
Source organism: uncultured Isosphaeraceae bacterium (assembly GCA_937858365.1). Classification (GTDB taxonomy): domain Bacteria; phylum Planctomycetota; class Planctomycetia; order Isosphaerales; family Isosphaeraceae; genus CALLYK01. Next base: position 10,003 of record CALLYK010000142.1, read on the forward strand.
CGACCTGCGGCCGGCTCGACATCGACCTGGAACGCATCGTGGCGGAGGTCGAAGACCGCATGAAGGTGCTGACCAAACCGCTGCGGATCAGCATCCTCGGCTGTCTGGTCAACGGCTTCGGCGAGGCCAAAGAGGCCGACATCGGCATCGCGGCCGGCAGCGGCAAGGGGATCATCTTCAAGCGAGGCGTGCCCATCCGCCACGTCAAAGAGGCCGAGATGGTGGACGCCCTCTGGGAAGAGGTCCAGCGCTTCGAGGAAGACACGCCCGCCCTGAAGCCGCACCAAGAGAAGAAGAAGGCGAACGCACTGACTGTCCTCGGGTGACACTCTTCGGAGAGACTGCGTTAGGTGCCATGGGTGCATGACGAACATAGAAACGGTGGCAAACACTGAATCACGCGTAACGATCCACATGGCGGCGAGCCTCGATGGGTTCATCGCTCGAAAGGACGGAAGCGTAGAGTGGATGGAGACCTCAGACGAGTACCCCGACGGCGACACCATGGCGCCAGGATTCGTTGAGGCGTTCCTCAGGACGATTGATTGCTACGTCATGGGGTCGCGGACGTATGAGACAGCGCTTCTTTTCGAGGCCAAGGGTTTTGGATGGTCGTACGGCGACAAACCGACCTTCGTTCTCACCACCCGTGACCTGCCGCGGACCCGCGAGTCCGTTGAGTTCTACTCGGGGGACCTCGCGAGCCTCGTCAACGGCCGTCTGCGGCCCCGGTTCCAACGCATCTGGTTTGCCGGGGGTGGCGCGGTTGCCGGCGAGTGCCTTCGTCTCGGATTAGCCGACGAAGTCTGTTATTCGATCCTGCCGATTTTGATTGGCGATGGCATTTCGTTCTTCGAGAAGTTGGATAGAGACGTCGCCCTCCATCTTGCCGAGGTCAAGGCCTACAAGAGTGGCATGGTTGAACTCCGTTACGAGGTGAAGAGTGGTCGCGGTGAGTGACGAAAGACACCTCGAGCGGTCCACGATTGGGTTGGCCACCCCCGACGCCTGCCCATGGATAGGCGATTGTCATGCTTCCTCCGCAGCCCCAAAGGGGCAACCGTCTATAGCCGGAGGTGGAGCGCAGCGCAACCCCTGGGTGACCAAAACGCGCCGATCAACCGGTTGCAGCGGACGGTCCGCTGCGCGGCCCGCCGCTGAAGCGGAGCGCTCGCCCGCGAAAGTCTCGCTCGAGATCGCTCGGCGATGTCCGCCGCATCGTGGCCGGATCGAACCTTCCCCGGCATGACGCTGTCGTGCTTACTCCACCGACCCTCGGACAGACGTTTGGTTCGTGCTTTGGACTCGGGCCGGGGCCCCCCCGAACATCCTTCGGGAAAACCTGGCCGCCCGATGCTGGGCGTACCAACGTTGCCGGGCCGGGTCGGCCCAGCGGCGCGATCGCGAAACGTCACCGATCTTCATCGCTCGACCCTCCGACCCGGCCCCCGCGTTCGGTCCGTATGACCTACGCTCAAGACCTCACCCTGTCTATCGGGATCGGCAAGAAGAACGGGCAACGTCTCGCGTCTTTTTTTCTCCTCAACGCGACTCGACCTTGAGGCGGTACTCCAAATCGGCCCCCTTCAGCTCCACGCCGCCTTTCAACTCCTCCTTGAATTCGTCACCGCCGACTTTGATCGTCTTACGCATGATTTGATAGGTCCCATGCTCGCGGGCCGCCTCGATCGAGACCGTGTACTCGCCCGCGGGAAGGGGCTTGCCCTTGTCGTCCTTGCCGTCCCAGGTCAGAGAGTACTTGCCGGGCGGTCGCGTGGCTTGACCGATCGCGTCGATCATGTCCCCCCTGTCGGCCTTGCGCCTGAGGTCCTCCGCGCGATACCAACGCTTCAAGTCGGGCAGCCACTGCCACGGTCCGGCACCGCCGAGCGAGACCCAAACCGCCAGGTTGCGCACGGGGAAGCCCTCTTGGTTCTCGACCCAGACCGCGATGTAAGGCTTGCGATATCGCCCGCGTCCGCCGTCGGGCTGATTGATCTCGAAGCGGACAAGCAGTTCATGGTCGTCCCCCCATAGGCCGCTGGGCTCGACTGGGCCGGCCTGGATCGCGTCGCGCGGGCGTTCGTGGCCGGCCCACAAGGTGGAACGCAGCATCCGGCCCGCGCGAGTCACCACCAAACAGGCGGCGCCCGGCACTTTCTCCACCAACTTCAACCCTTCATCCGACGGCAAGACGTTCAAGATCGTCGCCAAGGCGTCGGCGTCGGCCGAGTTCGAGGCGACCACCGTGGCGCCGGCGACATGGTCAGCCGGCCGGCCGTTGCGCGGGTCGATGATATGTGAATACCAGCGAGTCTCAATGGTGACGCCCCGATGATAAGACCCACTGGTAGCGACGGCGCGATCGCGCACTTCGATCCCGCAGATGGGAGGTGTCGATTCCGAGCCCTCGGCTGGTCGGGCCACACCGATCGTCCTCGAAAGCTCGCCGACCACGCGCAAGTCGCCGCCGATGTTCAAGAGCAAGCCGCGAACTCCCTGGGCGCCTTTCATTCCGGCGAAACTAGCCTTTTCGACGATGTAACCCTTGGCGATCGCGTTCAAGGTCAGGGGGGCGTCGGTCAGGCGTTCGGCGGTGCGCTTGGCGGGGTCGAGCTTGAGCGCGGGCCCCGCGAAGACCTTGCGGGCCTCACCGAGTTCCGCGTCAGTAGGGGCCTTCCCTCGCTTCGCCGCAGCCGACCAGAGCCGCGACAGGGCCTCAACGCGAACATCAAAGGCACCCGAACTTTCCACCCGCCAGCGCTCGGCGGCCTGCAAGACCTCGAACAGCTCGGGGGAGACCTCGACGGGTCCGCGCGGGGCGGCCAGCCAACGGGAGAACTCGCTCGTGGCGTCGTAGCCGCTGAAGACGAGATTGAGCCGGTCCACCTCGGCCAGCACGCGGGCCTCGACCGCCTGGGCGCTGGCCTTGGAGCTCGCGGCCACCTTCAGCTCGAACGAGGTCCCCAACACATTGTCATGAAAGAACGCGAAATCTTCCGCCACGACTGATGAGACGAACGAGTGTCCCAGAAATAGAAGAACGAAAAGCGAGCGGCGCATGGGGCGGGCCTCATGAGGGGTCCTGATCGAGAGGTGCCCCAATGTAACGGAGGTCGCGCCACTACGCGAGACCGCCGGGCCGGAAGAGCTGATCGCCTTGACCGGGTCGGTCGCGGTCTGTTCCAATCGTGTTGGGACGGGCCGCGAGCGGTCGAGTGGTCGGCTCGGGCCCGCCCGCGCGATTCCTGTGGAATTGAGATGTTTTCATGTGGGACTTGCTGCTTCCTTTGGGCATCCTGACGGGTTGGTTCGTCCTGGTTCGCTGGGGCCTGCCGATGCTGGGCGTGCCGACCTGAATGTCGAACACATGCGCGGCGTCGCCGCGCCCCGCTCCCTCGGGAGACCCGGCGGAGGAAGTCCCCGCTCCACCCAAAAAGGAGGAAGTGATCGATGCTTAAGCGATGGGTCCGAATGCCCGGAACGGTGTTGACTTTGACGATAGGACTCGTCACGACAGCGGCGATCGCGGCGCAACAACCGAAGGCGGTCGGTCAGGACGGTTACACGACCGTGCCCCTCGACACGATCAAAGAACAAGTGGCGGCGAAGAAGGCGGTGCTCGTGGACGTCCGCGAACAGCGGGAGTGGGACCAGGGCCACCTCAAGAGCGCGGTGCTTCTCTCCCTGAGTCAGCTTTCGGCCTGGGAGCGCGACGGCCTGACGGCGGCGGAGAAGGCCGCGTTGGAAAAGGCGGTGCCGAAGGGTTCCGTGGTGTACTGCCACTGCGCCGCCGGCGGTCGGGCACTGCCGGGAGGCGAGGCCCTGCGCAAGCTCGGCTACGAGGCCCGACCACTCCGTCAAGGCTATCGGGACCTGGTGCAAGCGGGCTTCCAGCGCGCGGCCCCTTGAGAGTGCGAAGGTTCGATGGTTTGAAGATGAATTGACTCATGAGATTGATCCGGCAGGATCGCCAGGGAGGGGACTTACGATCCTTTAATGTTCATATTTTAATTGCATATCGTTAATAACATCGCTCATCGGTTTGCGAGCGATTCATCGATCGCACCCGGCGCTTCCCGCACTGGTCGGGATGGATTACCATCAATTAACGGCCCTGGCACGGCCGCCCTGGCCTCGCCCCGTCACGGTACGAGCCAACCGACCGCACGACGTAGGACCCGCCATGACTTCTCGAAACATACACACATTCCGGTGGACCATCCGGCCGGTTGCGGCCTTCGTCTTTGGCCTAGTCGTCACGATCGCGAACTCGGCCCTCGCCGATGACAAGTCCGTTCCGACAGGGGCCGACCGGGTCGAGTTCAACCGCGACGTTCGCCCGATCCTCGCCGACAATTGCTTCCTTTGTCATGGACCCGACATGAATCGTCGGAAGGCGGAACTTCGACTCGACATTCGCGATGAGGCCCTCAAGGCCAGAGCGTTCGTTCCCGGAAGTCCCGAAGAAAGCGAACTCGTTTCGCGCATCTTCAGCGAGGACCCCGACGAAGTGATGCCCCCGCCGAAGTCGAACAAGCGCCTCACCGATCGGCAGAAGGAGGTCCTCAAGCGCTGGGTCGAGCAGGGGGCCGAGTATCAGAAGCACTGGTCTTACGAAAGGCCGGTGAAGGCCCAGACCGCCCCCGGCCGCAACGCCATCGACGAGCTCGTTCGGCGTCGGCTCGCCGAGGTTGGTTTGGCTCCCGCGCCCGAGGCCGATCGCCGGACCTTGGTCCGCCGCCTTTCCTTCGACTTGACCGGCTTACCACCAGCCCCCGAGGTGGTCCAGGCGTTCCTTCAAGACAATTCGACCAACGCCTACGAACGCTTTGTCAACGATCTCTTGGCCAGCCCCCACTACGGCGAGCGAATGGCGATCGGCTGGCTGGACGCGGTTCGGTTCGCCGACACGATCGGCTATCACAGCGACAATCCGCGCAATGTTTGGCCCTATCGTGATTGGGTCATCAAGAGCTTGAACGACAATAAGCGATTTGACCGTTTCACGATCGAACAGGTCGCCGGTGACCTCTTGCCCGACGCGAACACCGAAACTCGCGTGGGCTCGGCATACAACCGCCTTCTTCTCAGCACGGAGGAAGGGGGCGCGCAGCCCAAGGACTACGAGGCCCGGATGCTCACCGATCGCGTTCGTGCCGTGGGCGCCGTTTGGCTTGGTCAAACCACCGGCTGCGCCCAGTGCCACGACCATAAGTTCGACCCGTTCACCATGAAGGACTTTTACGCGCTCGGGGCCTTCTTCGCCGACATCCAGGAGCCCGTGATCGGCCGCCGAGAAGACGGGATGGTCGTCGCCACCGACGATGAGGAAAAGGAACTAGCTCGCCTCGCCGCCGCACTCGCCGATGCGAAGGGTCGGCTCGACGCCCTGGCCCCGCAGATCGACATGGCCCGAACGCAGTGGGAGGCGGACCTCGCCCGCTACGCGATCACTCTGCCCGAACTCGCCACCGACTCCAAGGCCACTGGGCCCGAGAAGAACGCCGCGAAGGCCGTCCAAGAGGCACTGAAGAAAGACGCTTCGGCACGTTCGCCAAAGGAGCGAGACACGATCCAAACGTATTTCCTGGCCAAGGCCACGCCGCTCTTCGCCGCCGAGCGCGAGGCCATCGCCCGCGCGGAGAAAGAACGGGGCGCCTACCTCGACCGCTTGCCACGCTGTTTGGTGAGCGTCCATAGCGCGAACCCGCGCACCGTGCGCATCCTTCCGCGAGGCAACTGGATGGACGAAAGCGGCGAAGTCGTCGGGCCCGGCCTGCCTCAGTTCCTGCCCCGAGGAGAAACTCCCGACAGCAACCTCACGCGCCTCGACTTGGCCCGATGGCTCGTCGCACGCGACAACCCTCTCACGGCGCGCACTTATATGAACCGGCTCTGGAAGCAGTTCTTCGGCGCCGGCCTGAGCCGTCAACTCGACGACCTCGGGGCCCAGGGCGAACCGCCCGCCAACCCAGCCCTGCTCGACTGGCTGGCCTGCGAGTTCATGGACAGCGGCTGGGACGTCAAGCATATGGTCAAGACGATCGTGACCAGCGACACATACAAGCAATCGTCAGTAGCGACACCCGAACTTCTCACTGCCGACCCGCTGAATCGCGAGCTCGCCCGCCAGAGTGCCCACCGTCTCGACGCCGAACTTGTCCGCGACAACGCGCTGGCCGTCTCCGGCTTGCTCGTGTCGCGCATCGGCGGGCCCAGCGTGAAGCCGTATCAACCCGACGGATACTGGGAAAACCTGAACTTTCCACCCCGGCAGTATGTCGCCGACCCGGGCGAGTCCCAACATCGCCGAGGGCTCTACACGTGGTGGCAGCGCTCGTTCCCTCACCCGAGCATGTTGGCCTTCGACGCGCCGACTCGTGAGGAATGCTGCGCCGAGAGGTCACGATCGAACATCCCCCAACAAGCCCTCGTGTTGCTCAACGACCCGACCTACGTCGAGGCGGCGCGTTCCCTCGCCGCTCGCGTGCTCCGCGACTGCCGCGACCGGTCGGAAGAACGACTGCGCCGGGCCTGGCAACTGGTCCTTCAGCGCGATCCGCGTCCCGCCGAGGCCGAGACCGTCCGCGAGTTGCTGGCGCGTCACCTGAGCGATTACCGAGGGGACCAAGAAGCGGCCCGGGCCCTGGTCAAGACGGGTATGGCCCCCGTCCCCGACGATCTGGACGTCGTGGAACTCGCGGCCTGGACCCACGTCGCGCGCGTGCTCCTCAATCTCCACGAAACGGTCACGAGGTCCTGAACCAATGAGGACCCACATCGACGCCTCGGACCTTCCGCAAGGTCGCCGGGCCTTTCTCGGCAAGGCGGCGCGCGGCCTCGGCGCGGTCGCGCTGGCTTCGCTGCTCGACCCCGCCTTGCTTCGCGCCCAGACCGGCCCGACCCTGCCGCGCAAGGCGAAGCGGGTCATCTGGCTGACGATGGCGGGAGGGCCGTCGCAGTTCGAAACGTTCGACCCCAAGCCCGGTCTGGCCCGACTCGACGGCCGGCCCATGCCCGAATCGTTCACGAAAGGGCAGCAGCTCGCGCAGCTACAGGGTCAGAAACTGGTCTGCCTGGCGCCGATGTTTCCTTTCCGAACGTGCGGGTCCCACGGCACCGAAATCAGCACGTTGTTTCCGCACATCGGGTCGGTGATCGATGAGATTTGTCTGGTGCGTTCCATGACCACCGAGGCGATCAACCACGACCCGGCGCACATGTTCATGAACACGGGCTCGCAGATCGCGGGCCGACCCAGCATGGGGGCGTGGGTCACTTACGGCCTGGGCAGCGAGGCCGAGGACCTGCCTGGGTTCGTCGTGATGATCTCGACCGGCAAGGGGCGATCGCCCCAACCGATCGCGGCCCGGCAGTGGGGCAGCGGGTCCTTACCGGGCCGCTATCAGGGCGTGCCCGTGCGCGGTCAGGGAGAGGCCGTGCATTACCTGAGCAACCCCGCGGGCGTTTCGCGAGCGAGGCAAGCGGCCGACGTCGCCGCGATCAAGGCGCTCAACGACCGGCAAGACGCCCACGAACACGACCCCGAAATCGCCGTGCGAGTGGCCCAATACGAGATGGCCTTCAAGATGCAGGCCGGCGTTCCCGAGTTGATGGACCTGAGCGGCGAAGGGACCAAGACCCTGGAACTCTACGGCTGCCGGCCGGGCGATGGCTCGTTCGCGTCGAATTGCTTACTCGCCCGGCGCCTGGCCGAGCGCGGCGTGCGTTTCATCCAGCTTTATCACCGCGACTGGGACCACCATAGTCTTCTCCGCCAAGAGTTGCCCCTTCGCGCCCGCGAGGTAGACCAAGCCTGCGCGGCCTTGATCTTGGACCTCAAGCGACGCGGTATGCTGGAAGAGACCTTGATCGTATGGACCGGCGAATTCGGCCGGACGCCGATGTCGCAATCGAACAAGGGACCGGTTGGTCGCGACCACCACAACAAGGCGATGTCGATGTGGCTCGCCGGCGCTGGGGTAAGGCCCGGCCACGTCCACGGCGCCACCGACGAACTCGGTTACGCGGCCGTCGAAAACGTCTGCACCGTCCACGACCTTCACGCCACGATGCTGCACCAACTCGGCATCGACCACGACAAGTTCAGCGTGAAGTTCCAAGGGCTCGACGCCAAGCTCACGGGAGTGGAGGGGGCCAAGGTCATCAAGTCCATCCTGGTTTGATCGAACACGAGGGCCGACCGCGATGAGGACCACACCATACGCTCCCATCACCCGCCGCGCCTTTCTGGGCAAGACATCGCAGGGCCTGGGCACGGTCGCGCTGGCCGGCTTGCTTGAGCCGTCGGTCTTGCGGGCCGATTCGACCCGAGGGGCCGTGGGCCGGCCGGCGCCGGCGCGGAAGGCCACGCGCGTGATTTGGCTGACAATGGCAGGCGGCCCTTCGCACCTGGAGACGTTCGACCCCAAACCGAAGCTCGCCGCGATGCACGGCGAACCCATGCCGGAGGTGCTCACCAAGGGCCAAATGCTCGCCCAGCTTCAAGGCCAAAAGCTCACCTGCTTCGGGCCGCAACACCCCTTCAAGCCGTTCGGCGAAGAACGGATCGAAATCTGCGAACTTTTCCCTCACATCGGTTCAGTGATCGATGAAATTTGTCTCATTCGTTCTATGACAACTGAAGCGATAAATCACGATCCCGCACACATGTTCATGAACACGGGATCACAGATCGCTGGCCGGCCCAGCATGGGGGCGTGGGTCACCTACGGCCTGGGTAGCGAAGCGGAAGACTTGCCCGGGTTCGTCGTGCTCACGTCTTTGGGGGCGGGGGGCCAGAACCAACCGATCGCCGCTCGGCAGTGGAGCAGCGGGTTCTTGCCCAGCCGGCATCAGGGCGTGCAGCTACGGGCCAAGGGAGACCCCGTCCTCTATTTGAGCACCCCGCCCGGTGTCACAAGGGGGCGACAGGGGGCCGACGTCGCCGCGATCAACGCCTTGAACCAGCAAGGCGACGCTCTCTCCCACGACGGCGAAGTCGCCACCCGTGTCGCCCAATATGAGATGGCCTTTCAGATGCAGGCCAGCGTCCCCGAATTGATGGACGTCAGCAGTGAAGGGCCCAAGACCCTGGAACTCTACGGCTGCCGGCCGGGCGATGGCTCGTTCGCCTCCAACTGCCTCCTCGCCCGACGCTTGGCCGAGCGCGGCGTGCGTTTCATTCAGCTCTATCACAAAGACTGGGACCACCACGGCGGCGTGAAGCAAGGAGTCGCCCAGAAGGCCCTAGAAATCGACCGCGCCTGCATGGCCCTCATCACCGACCTGAAACATCGCGGGTTGTTGGACGAGACCTTGATCGTTTGGGCCGGCGAGTTCGGCCGAACACCGATGTCGCAAGGAGGCGACGGGCGCGACCATCACAACAAGGCCATGTCGGTTTGGTTGGCGGGCGCCGGCGTGCGCGGCGGATTGGTTTACGGAGCGTCGGACGAGCTTGGCTACGCGGCCGTGGAAGACGTTTGCACCGTGCATGACCTCCACGCCACGATGTTGAACCAACTCGGCATCGACCACGAGTCCTTCCATGTGAAGTTCCAAGGACTGGACGCGAAACTGACGGGCGTTGAAGGGGCGAAGGTCATCAAAGGCATCTTGGTTTGATCGTTCACGGGACTTCACGATCGAGGTCGGAAAGTACGCATCGACACCACGAGGGCCACATGGAACACGACGTCCGCATCGAACACCAGGTCGGTCATCCCCTCGCGGTGGTCCGCCGCCGCGCGAGTGGGTCAGAGCTTTCCAGGGTCGTGCCCGAGGCTTGCGGGACCGTTTGGGGTGTGCTCCGTTCTCAAGGAGTGACCGGGGCTGGTCGGCATGTTGCGGTGTATCTCGACGATCAAATCAACGTGGAAGTGGGTGTCGAGATGGAGGCGCCTTTCCCTGGACATGGCGACGTGGTCCGCTCAGCCACCCCGTCGGGAATGGTCGCCGCGTTGACGATTTACGGCGAGTTGCGCTCTATTTCGGCGACGATCGATTCGGTTCCGCCACTGCGCTGGCTAGACTCGCTCGGCAGAGCATGAGCCCATCCAACAAAGGCGACACCCGCTTCATCTTCGTCACCGGCGGCGTCGTCTCGGCTCTCGGCAAGGGGATCACCGCCGCCTCGATCGGCCGCCTCCTCGTCTCCCGCGGCTTCCGCGTCCAGCTGCAGAAGTTCGACCCCTACATCAACG
>CALLYK010000143.1 GCA_937858365.1 uncultured Isosphaeraceae bacterium
GGGGGGGGGGGGGGGGGGTTGGGGGGGGGGCAGGGGGGGGCCCGTGTCAGATCTGGTTATGCGAGGTGGGGCGAAGCCGTGACCGGCGGGGGTGACTCGGACTGTCTTTTGGAAGGCAGGGAAAATCGGACAATGGCTCCTGCCACCACGTTTCGACGCTCCCAGACGGCTTCCTTCCCAGCCTGGCGGATGGCCGGTTTCGCGCCGTCGGCGGCGGGCATCGCCGTCCTCCGAACCCATCCGCGTTTCCATCAGCGAGAGAAATCAACCTTGGGGGCCTCTTTGGCTTTGGTGTCGGACTCGAAGTAGGCCTCGCTGGGCTGGAAGCCAAACATGCCCCCCACCATGTTGCCGGGGAACCTGCGCACGGCCGTGTCGTAATTGCGCACGGCCTCGTTGTACCGCTGCCGCTCCACCGCGATCCGGTTCTCGGTCCCTTCCAACTGGACCTGCAAGTCCCGGAAGTTCTGGTTCGACTTCAATTCCGGGTACTTCTCCACGACCACCATCAATCGGCCGAGTGAACCCTCCAGCGCGTTGGCCGAGCGGGTCTTGTCCTCGGGCGTCGCGGCCGCCGACCATTGGCTGCGCAGGCGCGTCACCTCTTCCAGGACCTCGCGCTCCTGGGCCGCAAACCCCTTCACGGTCTCGACCAGGTTCGGGATGAGGTCGTAACGGCGCTGAAGGGCCGTGTCCACCTGGGCCATCGCGGTCTTTTGGCCCTCCCGCAGGCCGACCAGGTTGTTGTACACGCCGACGAGCGAGAACAAGACAATCAAGGCGACGACCACCAACACGCCGATCGCGATCCCGATGTTCTTGGACATCTGACGTTCCTCGCGGGTTCAATCCCTGTTCGCTGGGCCTGAAAATTGGGGACCGCGCCGATCGACCGCCTCAACCAGACGCTCGACGGACTGAAGGTACTTCGTGAACAAAACGGGAACATCAAGCCCTTTCCAGCGTGTTTCCCCGATCCGGACCGAATGCGACCGGAGGAAGGGGTCGGTCTCGAAAGGGACGTGGGCGGCCAGCGCGGTCAGGGCGTCGAGCTTGGCGGCGGGGACGTCTTCCTGATGGAGTCGCAGGGTGGCCCGCATGAGCACGAGCATCGAATTGACGGTGGCCGTCATGAGCGCGGCCAGGCGCCTCGGCTTGCCTCGGCAGAGCACGGCGCGCTCGCGTAGGTTCAGGAGCTTCCCCTTCCATTCGCGTTCCAGTTGCAGACGCAGTGGCTCAATGGGAACAGCGACCCCGACGAGCGGGTCCTCGCCCAAGAGCAGCGTCCTTGAGCGGCAGATGTCGAAAAGCTCGATGGGAAAGGCATCGACCGATGCGGCGAGTTGTCCCGGCCCGAAGAGCAAAGGCGCGCGGTTCCCGGCGCGCGACCAAGCCCGCGCGGGCCCGGCGATCGCGGTCAGTTCGTCGAGCCCCAGCGGGTCCGCGACGATCAGGACGTTGAAGTCGGACCGGCCTTGTACGTAATCGCCGGAGGCCGCCGAGCCGTAAAGGACAACGGACTTCAGGCGCGGACCCAGGACCTGTTGAAGCGCTTCCGCAATCGCTTGTGGGGTCATCCCCAATCCCTCCCTTGGCGCTCGATCACCAACCGCCGCTGGCCCCGCCGCCGCCGCTGTCACCGCCACCGAAACCGCTGAAGCCGCCCGAACTGCCGCCCCAATCGAACCCGCCACCGCCCGAACTGCTGCCCATGTTGGACGCCCAGACCCAGTCGCCGAAACCGGCGTGGCGCGTGGTCGTCCCTTTCCACTTGCCGCGCTGATCGCGCCCGGCGAAGAAACCAAGGACGAACGCGACCGCGATGACGGAAAGGCCGATCGCCAGGCCGGTCGCGCCCAGTGTGGCCCCCATCACGGCCAGGCCGATGACGCTCAAGCCAGCCCCCACGACGCAGGGCCAACACGACCGCGAACCGACGCCCGCACCCAAGATCATGCCGCCGAAGCCGCCGAAGAAGAAGAACCAGATGATCGCGCCGGCCCAATCGGTCGGCGACTTCACCTTCCCCGCGGCGCGCATCGGCGGGGCCGGCTCGTTCTTCTCGAGGATTTCGGCGATTCGGAGGGTCGCCTTGCGCAGGCCCTCGGGATAATCACCCTTCTTGAAGGAGGGGAACATCTCGTCGTCGAGCACGCGGCCGGCGAGGACGTCGGGCAAGACCGGCTCCAGCCCGCGACCCACTTCGACACGGGCCTTCCGATCGTTCTTGGCGACGAGGACGAGCACGCCGTTGTTCCGGCCCTTCAGCCCAATGCCCCACTTGCGAAAGAGCCTGTTGGCGAAGTCGTTGATCTCGCCCCCCTCAAGACTCGTCAAAGTCACGACGGCGACCTGGGCGGTCGTCTTCTCTTCGACGGTCTTGAGACGGGTCTCGAGCGCGTCGCGCTCCGGTTGGTTCAGCAGGCCGGCGAAGTCGTTGACATGACCGGACGGCTGCAATCGAGCAAGGAGCGCGTCGGATGGCGCCTGGGCCCAGGAGGCCGCTCCGCACACAAGGAGCGCCGTAAGAGAGCAACACCACCAACCGAGTCGTGCGACCATGAAAGGCGTATGCGCCTCCCTCGGGCAGGAAAGGGCCGTCACCGCCGCGGGCGCCGTCCCCAAGAGGATTCGCTGGTCGAACCCTATTATCACATCACGGACGGTATTCCGTCGGCGCACGCAAAGGGTCCTCAAGGCCCGCGCCCCGAGGACCGTTCGATTCGACTTCGGACCAGCCGAATTGAGCCCGAAATTCCTACTCAAGCGGACATGGAGCGACCGGTGTAGGTCCCGTCGGGCAGGCGTTCGTAGTAGGTCCCGGGGCTGCCGCCCAGACCTCGCGAATACTCCCAACTCCCAAACGAAACGTGGTCGCCCGAGTGATGGCCGGTGTCGTGATGCGGGTGGGGCTGACAGCCGCACTCGCCGGGCAAGTGGCCGATGTCTCCATGGTCCCACGGCGCGTGGCCGGCCGCCGCGTCAGGGAACAAGGGCCCTGTTTCATGATGAGGATGAAAGTGCATCGCGTTCCTCCGAGCAAGAGAGGGGCCCACGCGCCGGCGCGGGCCCGATAACTCGATCAAGAACTGAAACCCTGCGGACCGAACGGGTCCCAGCTGGCCCCATCGTGATGGCCGTGATGGCCCTGGAGAAGACCGCCTGTGAGGAGGCCGATGCCGCCGATCATGGCGGCCGAGGCCAGGTTGATCACCCAGGGGTTCTTACCGAGAAGGGTCGGGACTGTGAACATTCGGTTGCACGAGCCGCAACGATGGGCCGTGTGTGTGGCGGTGCTCTGCTCCGGCACCTCGGTCGTGTTGGTCGAACGACAGTGGACGCACTGGGAACTCATCGATCCAAGCTCCTTTCGAATGATTGACGATCGAAATACAGGCGTTTCTCGGAAGTCCTTGGTCGAGCGGCGAGCCGTGGGGGCCGGCCGCCCGTTGGCGCCGTCACCAGCCGAAGAGCCACTTGACGGTCTTCCCGGCCCCGACGGCGACACCGCCGACCACACTCGCCGCGGCGCCAAGGGTCGCGGTCGCGGCCAGCGCGGTC
>CALLYK010000144.1 GCA_937858365.1 uncultured Isosphaeraceae bacterium
GCGACGGTCGCCGCCGGGGCCCTCGCGCGCCCCTACGCGATCGGGCTCCTCTGGGTCGTCCTCTCGAGCCTGCTCCTCGCGGTCGCGCTGCGCCGGCACGACACCGGGCGGTCGGCGTGGGTCGCCTACGCGGTCGTCGCGGCCCTTCTACCGCTCGCCCATCCGCTCGCGGCGACGGTGGCCGAGCGTAACGGAGCCGTCGAGAGGACTCAAGGCCTTCGCGGCGTTCTGCCTAACTTGATTTCGGCGGAACCGCGTTCCGCCTATTGTGTGATTCGGACAGGACGAACGCGGAACGACGTGTCCGTGTTCGTCAGGAGCCTCCTGCCCGGTCGAAACGATCGAACCCGAACGGACTCCCTGGTTTGCGGTCATTGTCCTCCGGTCTCGTTCCCGGGAATGGGCGGAATGGCGTTCCGCCTATTTCCGGATGCGAAATCGGCGACAAACGCGGAATGGTGGCTTTCCGATCAGAGGCGATCCGCGGGGCTTTTCACGCCGGAGGAGGACCTCGTGTCAGATCTGGTTTTGGCAATCTGGGGAACAAGATGTCCGGAGGAGGACCTCGTGTCAGATCTGATTTTGGCAATCTGGGGAACATGAGGAGGACCTCGTGTCAGATCTGGTTTTGGCAATTTGGGGAACAAGATGTCCGGAGGAGGACCTCGTGTCGGATCTGGTTTTGGCAATCTGGGGAACTAGATGTCAGGGGGAAATCTCAGAAATTGCCAAAATCCGATCTGGCACGGGGTCTTTTCTCGGGGTCCTTTCTCATTCCATCGTGGACCGCTCGGGCCGCCCTCGACGGTGAAGTTAGGCCCCAGGGTTTCTGTCTCGTTCGGGAATTCGGGCGACGGCCCGTCGCGCCCTTCGGGTGGGCCCCCATGACGGATGCGGTGACCCACGCCTTCAACCCGGTCCCAACAAGCAAGGCCCCAGGGACCTTCGCACCCTCATCCCGCCTTGTCCTGTAGGCCATATCCTGAGTGCATCCCGCACGATCACGACAATCTCACCCGAATACGCAAAGCCACTGAGATTTCCTCCAAAGTCCCTGGGCTTCCCAGTCGATGTCACCCTAGAATGTCCCGAATAAGGGATTTTCTCAACCGTTTTACGGACACGATTCCCATGAGGACGAACTTTCATGGACCCTTCCATCGCACGCGAAGAACTCGACCCCCTCCATGAGAAGGACCGCTTCCGGGCGAATTCCACCCCGGGACCTTCGCCATGCATCCCTTGTTCCCATTTCTTGACCGACTCGGGCGAGGCTGCGGTCCCGGCCGCGCAGGGACTCGACTTCACCGAGCGGATGGCGGCCTGGGCCAACCCCGACGCCTCTTTCGACGAACGCGAGCAAGCCACCCTGCGCCGAGCGGTCCATGCCTCGCTGGCGCTCGACCGCCTGCGACTCGCCGAAGACCAGGCCGTTCGACAACGCACCGTAGCGGCCCTGGCCGCGTCCCAACTGGAACGCGCGGCCCTCTTTCAGAAGGCCCTGGACCTCTTCCACCAAGACAACGTCGCCGGCGTGGCCGCCCTTTGGCCATTGGCCGACGGATGTCGCTTCCTCGCTTCACGTTGGGTCGCGGCCGCCACCCTGATCAAGTCCGAACACGACGGCGCGGACCTTCCCGCCTTCATCCTGGAAGGCCTGCGAAACCAGTTGCCGGCCGGCGAGTCCGCCGAAGTCCATTTCGTGATCACGGCGGCCGGGCCCTGGCACCCAGCGACTCGTGAACGCCTGTTCCAACTCTGCGAACAGATGACCGAAGACCTCCTCGACCTCGCCGCTTGCCGCGAGCAGGAGGAAGAGATCGAAGCGACCCGGCACGCCGTGATGGTCGCCGAGACCCCCGACGCCGACGCCAAACGCCGCCACCAGCGCATGAAAGAGTTGGAGCGCGTTCAACGTCAGGCGTTTTGTGACTTATCCATCGCAGGCGAGCGTCGGGCGCGTGAGTCGGAACGTCGAGCGGCCCGCGCCCGGACCTCGGACGCGGACACCATCCGGACGGCCCTCGGCCTTCTCGCCAAGAAGTCGCCGTTTCATCAAGCGGCGCAAGACCTTGCGGAGGCGAGCGAGCCACCGCCGGCTGCCGAAGGACCGAGCGCGGCTTCGTCCGGTTCGACGGAACAAACGCTTTTCGCCATACCCAGCCCGCACGACCTGACCTTTTCGGTCGGTTGGGACGAGATGGGCCCGGCGGTCATCGACCAGAGAGACACGTCCACCGAGGTCTTCGGAGGACCTGGGATGATGGTTCGGGCCAGGGCCAGGAAGCAGGGACGGAGGCCGAGGGACCGCGAGTGGGCGCGTCGGACGGTGCGACCGCCATGATCGTCACAAGCCTGCGACGCATCGCTTGACCCGCCCACAACGGGCCGGACGCGCGGAACGGCGTGTTTCCGGCGACGCCTTCCCATGAACGCTCTTTGGCAATCCGGTTGAAGAAATCCACTCATGAAGGGGCCTCACACCCAAGGTGCGCCCGATGGGGCCAACGCGTGGAGGAGGCCGCATGGATCGTCCCGGCGGCGGCGTCTTTGTTGTTGCTCGCAACCCGGCGCCGACACGCACGTTGGGGCCTGGAGGACGGTCTGCGGTCCCAGGGGTCGCCTTGACCGATGGATCGGCTCGCCCTACACTCCGTCGCCCGCGATCGCTTCGCCCCGACGATGCGCAGGAGGCGCCTGTGGCGACACCCCGTTTGCCGACCTTGACCGCGCGCGTTTGGGACGCCTGGCGCGTCCGGGGCGCGACCTACGTCCGGCACAAGGTGCTTCGTCGCGCCCTTTCACGCTGGCCTGACTGGAAACGTCGCCTCGTTTACGACGACCCCAGGCAATACTGGACCCTTCGCGGCGGTGACGACTATTTTCGCGAACAGGAGGGCCAACCGGGCCGCTCGGCCCGCGCTCGGTGGATTGGTGAGCGCCTGGCGTCTTATCAACCTTCGTCGGTCCTGGAGGTCGGCTGCGGCTATGGCAAGCAGCTTCGGGCCTTGAGGACCGTACTGCCCTCTAGCCGTCTCGTGGGGGTCGATTTCAGCCCCTCTCAGCTCCGGCAAGGCCGCTCCTATCTTGAAGGTTGCGACGATGTCGTCTTGGCCTTGGCCTCGGGCGATCGCCTGCCCTTCGCCGACAAGTCGTTCGACCTGGTGCTCACGTCGGCGGTGATTCTCCATAATCGGCCCGAGGTCGCCGAACGGATCCGGCGCGAGGTGCTCCGCGTGGCCCGTCGCTGGGCCGCCCACAACGAAGACACCGACGTCAGTTACAATCGCTTCGGCTACGACACGGCCGCCTGGTACGTCGCCCGAGGCGTGGACCTCGCCGAAGTCGGCCCGTTCCCCGAGGAAGGGCCCCCGTCGCAATTCTGCGTGGCCCGGCTGTGACCGCCTTCACCCCAACGAGCACCCGCTTGAAGCACGCTCCGGGACCGGCAGATGAAGGACGCCGGGCCGTTCGCGACAGCTTGATCGTCACCGTGGGCGGTCAACTGGAGCAGGTGCTGGGGACGATCACGTCGTTCGCCCTGCGGTGGGGCCTCGACCCGGCACGCCTGGGCGTCTACACCGGCTTACGCCCTTACCTCGACAACACGAACCGCTCCAGCCTCGGCGTCGGTCTGGGCGCCGTGCAGGAGGTCCCGATCTTGCGGGCGGCCGGACGTGTTGACGAGGCCCGCCGCGTCGCCAACATCGCCTACACGACGAACTCGATCACCTGCCTCGTTTATGGGGCCCTGATCGTGATTTGGGGCCTTCTCAGGGCGCCGACACTCCAAGACAACCCGCTCGCCCGCGAATGGACATGGGGCCTGATGGGGATGGTCGCGCTTGTGCCCTTGAAGCGCTATCAAGATTTTCTTATTGCAATCCTACGTGCCCATCAAGAGTTCGCACTCGTCACGGAACTGGCAATTGTTGATGCTTTGCTCTCGGCGTTCACCACGGTCCTCGGACTTTGGCTGGCCGGTTTCTGGGGCCTGATCGGGTCGGTCGGTTTCTTGATGGTGTTCAACATCATCTATCTGCACGCTCGTCAGGCATTCCGGTTCGCCTGGGAATGGGACTGGCCCACCGTGGCTCGTTTGATGCGCGTCGGCCTGCCGATCTGGGCCAACACGGGCCTTTACTTCGCGGCGCTGAACGTGGACCGCGGGCTCATTCTTTGGCTTGTCCCCGACGGTGAGCGTGCCCTGGGTCTCTACTCGATCGCGTTGATGGGGACGGGATGGGGCCTCGACCTCGCGGGCCGGATCGCGCTGGTGATGTATACCTATTTTCAAACGACGCTGGGACGCACGAGCGACGTGGCCGAAGTGGCGAGGCAGGCGCTGGCCACGGCCGAGGCGCAAGCGCCCGTTTTGGGGGCCGGCGCGGCGGTGGCCTATCTCGTCGGGCCGGTCTTTTTGGGGGCCCTGTTGCCTCGTTATGCCGAAGGCCTCGCCGCGTTGCGGCCGCTCTTGCCGGGGGTCGTCCTGCTGGGTCTTTCCTGGCCGGCCCGGCAGATGTTGATCACGATCAATCGGCCCTTCCGACTGGCGGTCGCGATGCTCTGGGGCCTGGGCGTGCTCCTGGCGGCCGGCACCCTCGGCGCGGTCCGCGGCGAGATGGTGGGCGTCGCCTGGGGAATGACGATCGGCTACGCGGTCGTCTTCCTCACGACGGCCTGGGCCGCCTTCGGGACAACGCTGGGCGCCCGAGTCTGGCTGGGACATCAAGGCCGCCTCGCGGCGGAACTCGCCTGGTTCGCGGCGGTCGCCCTCTTCGCCGCGCACGCGCCTCTACCGGAATCGGCCCTGGGACATTGGGGCGCCTTCGCGGTCCGTTGCCTCGTGCTCACGGCACTCGGTTTGCCGCGCCTCTGGGCATGGGGCAAGAAACACGGTTGGGGTGGAATCTTGGAGCGCTGGGGCCTGTAAGTTGATGGCACTCGACGTTCTCTTCATCGGCATCCTCGGGCTGGGCGCCGCCTTGGTGGGCGGACGTTTCGTGGATGCGTCGGGCCTGAAACTCGCGGACCGATGGGACCGGCTCGCCCTGGCGGTCCCCATCGGTCTGGGGCTGATGGCCCTTGTCGTTTTCGTCCTGGGCGAGTTTGGCTGCCTTTCCGCCACAACGATCGGCTTGGGATTGGTGGGAATGGTCGCCTTCAGCCGGTTGATATGTTGGTCCCGCGACAAAGACACGAACGGAGACGTGGCGGGGCCGTCCGAGGCGACCGTGTCCGCGCATCTCGCCGACGCCTTCTTGATCGTGGGCCTTCTGGGCACGTTCCTCACGGCGCTTACCCCGGTGACCGACGGCGATGCTCTCGCTTACCACTTACAGCTTCCACGCACGTTCCTGGAAAACGGCTCCCTCCGCTTCGACCCGTATCAGCATGAGTCGGCCTATCCCATGGTGGTGGAGCTCCTTTACGCAATCGGTCTGGCTTGGCGAGGTCCGGTGGCCTGCCGCTTGATTTGCTGGCTCCTGGGCGTTTGCCTGATGCTTGGAGTGACGGCCCTGGCGCGTCCCGTCCTGGGCGCTCGGGCCCGATGGGCCGGGACGATCGCCTTGCTAGTCCCCGCGATTTCGAACGGGATGACCGCGCCGCTCACCGATGTGCCGCTGGCGGCCTTCGCCGTCTCGGCGCTTCTGGCCTGGTCCCATTGGCGCGAAGACCCGTCGGCCCGCAAGGCGGTCCTCGCGGGGGCCCTGGCCGGCCTGACGATCGGCGTGAAGTACCCCGGACTCGTCTGGGTGGGACTGCTCGCCCTCGCGACGGTCGTCCCCGGGCCTCGCCGCCGCCGCCATATTTTCAATCATATGCTCATTTATTTGTTCATGATTTTCGTCACGGGGGCCTTCTGGTATCTACGAGCATGGTGGTTCACGGGAAACCCCGTTTATCCGTTCTTCCGCTCGGTCTTCGGCGGCTCGGGGATCGCGGAGGTCCTCTTGCCTGGGCGCCGGCCCTTGGGTCTGGCCCCGTGGAAGCTGCTCACGGCGCTCGTTCCCATGACGCTCGACCCCGCTCGCTTTGAGAGTCGCTGGCACCAACTCGGGCCTGTCTTCTTGGCGTTCCTGCCGATCCTTGTCTTTACGCGACCCCCGCGACGGGTTTGGGGCCTCGTCGGTTTCGGATATGTCTTTTTCACGCTTTGCCTGACCATGCGTCAAAGCCCACGGTTCTCGCTCGCGGCGTTAGGGCCGATGGCCGTGGGTGTGGCCTGGGTCGCTTCGTGGGCCGTCCAGCGACGCGATTGGGCCCGCCCCTTGATCGCGGGCTCGCTGGCGATCGTCTTGACCGGTGAATCGGCCTGGTCCGTCTATCGGGCGCGACACGGTCTAGGCGTCCTGACGGGACGCGAATCGGCCGACGAGTATCTCGCCAGACGCGAACCCACGCACCGCGTGGGCTCTTGGATGCGCGACCACCTGCCGCCGAACGCCCGCCTGATCGGCCAAGAGCAGCGCGGTTATTATTTCCCGCGACCTTACACGATCGAACGCCGGCACAGGCTGGCCACGGGCGTCGGCATCCCCGGACAAGACCCTGCGCGGATCATCGAAAGCTATCGAAGTGAAGGTTTCACACACTTGTTGATGTGTCCGCCCGTGCCCGAATCGGCGGCCTTCTTCGACCCGGCATTATCGCGGGCGCTGGAGGGCCATCTCGCTTCGCGCGTCCCACTGTTCCAGGAGGAGATCACCGACCCGGAAGGGGTCACGCGACGCTATGCGATTTACGAGCTAGGAAGGCCCGAACAGGTGGCGACGCGATGAGACCCAGGTGCGACCAACCCACGCTGGCCGACCTGCGGGCGACCGTGCAGAAGGGGCGCCATCGCGAGATCGGCAACGTCCTGGCCCGTCGATGGGCCCGGCCGTCCGCCGTTTACGGGACCTGGGTCGCGGTCCGATGGGGTCTTTCCGCGCACCAGGTCACGCTCCTGGCCTTGTTGACCTCGCTGGGCTCGGCCCTGGGTGTGGGTGTCGGCACGCGGACCGGCTTCGTCGTCGGCGTCGCCTTGGCCTTCACGGCCTTCTGGCTCGATCGCGTGGATGGGCAAGTCGCGCGCTGGCGCGGCACGTCTGGTCTCGACGGGGTCTTTTTCGATTACGTGATGCACCACGTGGCGACCCTCACGCTCGGGTTCGCGCTGGGTCAGGGCCTCGCCGCTCGGACGGGAGACACGCGCTGGTCGCTCGCCGGCTTCGCGATCGCGCTGGGATGGGCCGTGCTTTCCTTGCAGAACGACTGTCGTTACAAGGCGTTCTTCCAGCGATTGAAGGGGGGTCGTTCGACGTACAGGGTCTCATGTGGTTCTGGGGGAAGACCGGCGCCTCCGGCGCCTTGGCCTAGACGCGGGCGAGGTCTTTTGACGTGGCCTCTCTACAAGATGTGCGAGCAGCATGTTGTGTTGATGGGTCTGGCCCTTCTCGCGTTTGTCGCCTTGTTCGCACCTTCGATCTGGGAACTGGGCTGGAAGGGCTCGACGTTGGCGATGGCCCTACTCGCTCCTGCATTGGCGGCGGGCCGGGTCGCCCGGGCGATCACCCGCGGTGCCGTCGAGGCCGAGTTCGCCCGCTGGTTTCAGGCTGACGAAGCGGAAGTCGAGGCCCTTGACGGTCGCCCGACCAGCGCGGTCTGATGACGCTCTCACACCATTCGAGTGGTCTCATCACGCGAGGCGGCCATGCGTGTTTTCACTTGTTTCTGCTTGTTCCTTGGGCTCGGGGGCCCGATCTTGGCCCAGGAGACCAAGAAGGACTTTCGCCCTCTCTTCAACGGCAAGGACCTGGAGGGCTGGCAACATCTCGGCCCCGGCAAGATGATCGTGGAGAATGGTCTGCTCCGCACGGAAGGGGGCATGGGCCTACTCTGGTACACCAAGGAGAAGTTCGGCAACTGCGTGCTCCGGATCGTGTACAAGACCACGAGCAAGTCGTCCAATTCGGGCGTGTTCATTCGCGTGGATGAGAAGCCGAAGGACGAGTGGTACGCGGTCCACCACGGCTACGAGGTCCAGATCTGCGACTCGGCCGACGAGTACCACGGCACGGGCGCGATTTACTCTCTCTCGAAGTCGACGGGCCGCCCGACCAAGGTCGGCGAGTGGAACACGTTGGAAATCACCCTGAAGGGGGACCGCGTGATCGTCAGCGTGAATGGTGAGAAGGTGAACGATTTCGACCCCAAGGGCCCGGTGCCGCCGCGCACGAAAGACTACGAGCCCGAGCGCGGCCCGCGCGCGGAAATCGGCTACATCGGCCTTCAAAACCACGACGATTATGCCAAAGACTCGTATGTCCTCTTCAAGGAAGTGAGCGTCCGGCCATTGTGAACGAGACCAGTCGCGACGGCCGCCCGCGTATCGCCGTGACGATGGGCGACCCGGCGGGCGTCGGGCCCGAACTCTGCCTCCGACTCCTGGCGAACCACGAGTTGACGCGGCACTCCTCGCCACTCGTCTTCGGTGACATGGCCATCTTGCGGGAGGTGGCGATTCGTTGCGGCCTCCCCGCGCCGACGTCGTGCGTCGGCCCCGAAGATTGGTCTCGCGACCCAGCGGCGCGCATCGTCAACTTCGACCATCGAGGACTGTCGCGCGTCGTCCCCGGTGAGGTCGCGGCGACGTGCGGCAAAGCGGCCTATTCCTACATCGCCGAGGCGATCCAGGCCGCCCTGCGCGGCGACGTCGCCGCGATCGTGACGGCGCCAATCCACAAGGAAGCGCTGGCCGCGGCGGGTGTTTCCTTTCCAGGTCACACGGAGATCCTGGCCGACCAGACGGGCGCGAAGCGGTACGTCATGATGCTGACCTCGCCGGCGATCACCTGCGCGCTCGTCACGGCCCACATCGGTTTGCGCGATGTTCCTCAGTCGATGACGACCGAGCGCGTCTTCGACACGATCGACCTGACCGCCGAGGCCATGCGGGCGATGCTCGGACGCGAGCCGACGATCACGGTTTGCGGCTTGAACCCGCACGCGGGCGAACACGGCCTCTTTGGTGCCGGGGAAGAAGACCGCTGCATCGTCCCGGCGATCGCCCAGGCGAAGGACCTGGGGATCGACGCGCGCGGTCCCCTTCCCGCCGACACGGCCTTCCTGCCGCGAGTGCGTGAAGTCACGGACGCCTATGTTTGCATGTATCACGATCAAGGACTCATCCCGCTCAAGATGCTCGCCTTCGACGAGGCCGTGAACGTCACGCTCGGTCTGCCGATCGTTCGCACGAGCGTGGACCACGGCACCGCCTTCGACATCGCCTGGAAAGGGCTCGCGAGTCCCAACAGTCTCTTTGAAGCGTACCGCCTCGCGGTGCGGCTGGCCGCTCGTTCGCCTCGTCTTCAAGCCGTCGAGTCATCCTCATGAAGACCGTTCGCCCGCTTGCATTCCTCCTTCTTTGGCCCTCACTCGTCGCGCCGGCACGAGGTGACGAAGGCGCGGCGAGTCGTTTCGGAC
>CALLYK010000145.1 GCA_937858365.1 uncultured Isosphaeraceae bacterium
AGGGAGACCCTTCGCGCCGTCCCGCCACACGTCAATCCTTGTCAATCATGACTTCGGTGGATTTGATGACCGCCTTGACCGTGTCGCCGGCCTTCAGTTGAAGCGCCTCCGCCGAGCGCCGCGTGATCGCCGCGACGATCTCGACACCGTTCACGTCCATGAGGACCTCGGCCATGACATTGCCGAGGGTCACCGACTTCACCGTGGCCGGCAGCTGATTGCGTGCGCTGAGCATTTCTTCACCTCTGTCATCGAATCAAGGGAGGTCGTACCCATGCTCGGCCAGAGTGGGACGTCCCTTGCCGAGCACGAACTGAACGAACGAGCGGGCTTGGTCGGGCTGGTCGCTCGCGGCGACGACCCCAAGGGCCTGAGGCAACGGCGTCGCGATCTCGGTCCCCAACGAGACCGTCTTCAATCCCGAACCGCGCGCGATCGACTGGCCGACAAGCCCGGCGTCGGCATCGCCGCTCTGGACGAATTGAAGGGCCTGGCGCACCGACTCGGCGCGCGTGAGCTTCGGCCCCAAAACGTCCCAGAGACCGGCCCTTTCCAACGCTTGGCGCGCGGCCTTCCCATAAGGGGCGAAATCGGGGTTGGCGATCGCCACGCGATGCGCCTCGGGCCCGTTGAGGTCGGCCAGCGAGCGGAGGGAGTCCTCACGACCACTCGCCACCACCAAGACGAGACGACCCTGAGCGTACACGGCCACCGAGTCGGCCGCGATCACGCCCTCCTTCGCGAGCGCCTGGACATAGTCCTCATTCGCGGCGAGAAAGACGTCGAAGGGGGCCCCCTGGCGGATTTGCTCGGCGAGTTGTCCGGACGCGCCGAATGTGGGCGGGGCGACCGATTCTCCCGTTTCCGCCGCATATTGCCGAAGGAGTCCCGGCAAGACGGCTTGGAGGTCGCTCGCGGCGGCGACCCGCAAGGGACGTCCCTCGGGGGTCGGAGACGAGCACCCAAGGGTCGCGAAGAGAAGGAACGCGAGAAACCGCGAGGACCGCATCGAGACAACTCGACAGACCATGATGTCGGGGAAGGGTGATCGTCCCACGATCTTCTCGTCGCCGCAACTCCCTCTCGGGGCGATTGCCAGGCGGACCGGAAATCGGTTAAGACGGTTGCCGTTCCTGTTCACGCCGAAAGCGGCCCGATGTGTGGCGTCCTTCCAGAGCTTTGAAGCATGAAGATCGACGAATTTCTTGGACATTACGGGATCGCGGGCAACCCCTTCAGCGAGGAGGACGCCCAGACCGACACCGTTTTCAAACGCTCCTGTCTCTGGAAGGTCCACCACCCCGCTTGGGACAAGTTTTTCGGCAGCCCGGCCGACCCTTCGACGGCCCTCGTCTTCGGCGAGAAGGGCAGCGGGAAGACCGCCCTACGCCTTCAAGCGATGGCCGAGTACCAGACCTACAACGAACAAAACCCGGACGCGCGGGTCTTCGTCATCTCCTACGACGACTTCAATCCCACGCTCGACCATTTCCGCGATGCGGTCAAGGGCAAGGACGCTGCCGACACCCTGAAGAAGATCCGCCTCCAAGACCACATGGACGCCATACTGGCCCTGGGTGTCACTCAACTCATCGACCAGGTCCTCAACGACCGCACCGACCTGACGAAACTGAGCGTGGACCAGCGCCGAGACTTCCTTCTGCTCGCGGCCTTGTACGACCAATCCACGGGCGAGGCGATTGAGAAGCGCTGGAACAAGCTTCGCAGAAGGTCGGGCTTCCGACCGCTCTGGGCCAGGCGCGACCTGCAAATCGGCGTCGGGGTGACGGCCTTCGTCTTGCTCCTGATCGCCGCGGTCCCCGGACTGAGGTCGCCCAGCACGCTCCTCTGGCTGCTCGTGCCGATCCTCTTGGGCTGGCTTTACTGGGCCTGGCGCTTGGCCAGGGCCGAGTGGTACGCGCGCGACATCCGCAAGGCCCTGCGCGTTTTGCGGCGCGACCCTTCGGCCCTGCGCTGGGAAATGCTCTGGTTCAAGCCGAGCGAACTGGGGGGCCAACCGCTCCCCACCGCCGGACGCGCCGCGGGGGAGGAACGGTTCGAGTTGCTCCGCAAGTTCCAGTCGGTCCTGGCCACACTCGGGCTTCAGGGAGTGGTCGTCTTGATCGACCGCGTGGACGAGCCCCAGGCCATTCACGGCGACGCGCGACTGATGCGGGCCCTCATTTGGCCTTTGCTTGATCATAAATTTCTGCGTCACCCCGGTATCGGTGTCAAACTACTTTTACCGATCGAATTGGCCTACTACTTGGAGAAGGAAGATAAAGAATTCTACGACCGCGCCCGCCCCGACAAATTGAACATGATCAAGCCGTTGCGTTGGAGTGGCGCATCCCTGTACGACCTCGCGACCGATCGCCTCCGCGCGTGCGCGAATGGGACCGCGGCGAACGGCGAGCCCCCGCGACTCCGGCAGTTCATCGACCCGGCCATCAGTGACGATAGCCTCAAAGACGCCTTGGACAAGCTCCGAACGCCCCGGCAGCTCTTCAAGTTCCTCCATCGGCTGCTCCAGGACCACTGCCACCGCCACACGAGCGATGAGCCCCGTTGGTCTGTCGACCCCGACACCTTCCGCACGAGCTACACGGCCTACTCGAAAATGGTGGAGGACTTCGATCGCGGTTACGGCCACGGTTAAAACATGATCGAACGCGAATCTGTTCATTTGTGGATGATTTTGCTCGATCGGGGGGACCTCGCCGATCATCTCGACGTGCTTTCGCACGACGAGGCGGCCAGGGCGAATCGCTTTCGTCAAGAACGCGATCGGCGGCGGTTCATCGTGGCTCGTGGCGCGATGCGGGCGATCCTGGGCCGCTATCTGGGGACGGCCCCCGAAGCCTTGGCCTTCCGATATGGTACCCAGGGGAAGCCAGAACTCCGGTCGTGTACGTCTGCGCTCCACTTCAACCTGGCCCACTCGCACGAACGGGCCGTCCTGGCGGTGGCCGTCTGCGGGGCCGTCGGTGTGGACCTGGAATGGCGACATGGTTTACGAGACGCCGACGGCATCGTCGGCCGCTACTTCACCGAGCCGGAGAACGCCGTTTATCGCGCCTTGCCGGACGAATTGCGCCCGAGTGCCTTCTATCGCGGTTGGACGGTCAAGGAGGCGTACCTCAAGGCGATCGGCAAGGGTCTGGCCGGCCCTTTGGAGGGGATCGTGGTCGGCCTCGACCCGCGACAACCGGCCCGACTTGAGGCCCTTGATGGAGACGAACCGGAGCGCTGGACACTCCACGAATTCATCACCGGCCCCGACTATCACGGGGCCGTGATCGTCGCCGGCCCAGTGTCGATCAAACAGTGGGAATATGTCTGATCGCTCAAGGCTGCCCGGCGCGGACCTGGTCCAGAGTGAGGCGAGAGACATCCTGAAGAAGGTTGGACCCATCGGGCAAGCGGTCGCCGTTCACTTGCCAGAAGAAGACGCCCCTCAGCCCTTTTTCCAGGGCCCAACGCGTCTTGAGGGCGACCGATTCCGCGTCGTCGTGGCCGATCACGGCCGACTTGTCCGGGGCGATGAGCCAAGGCGTTTTGGTCTCGTCGTCGCGGAGCAACTTCCAGCCTTCTTCTTCGCGAAGGCGATTCAAGTTCGCGAAGTCGCCCCGCGGCAGACGTTTCTTGGCGACGTCCTTGGTGGAAGCGTACGGCTCGCCCACAGGGAAACCCTTGCCATAAAGAGGTATCCCCAGAGCGATCCGATTCGCCGGCAGCTTCCGCTCTTCGAGAAGATAACGCACCGAGCGCTCCACTGAAGGCGCTTGACCACCCGGGACCTTCGAGGACGCGAACAGAGGGGCGTGATGACCCGCGTAGGGCGTCCACTCACCGGCCATGTCGTAGGTCATCAGGTTGATCCAGTCCATGGTTTCCACGAGGAAGGCGGTGTCGAGCCACTTGAGGGTCCCCGGGTTCGAGGATGCGGCCATGGTCAGTTCCAGCCGCATGCCTCGCTTCATCCCCAAGTCATCCAGCCCCTTCCGAAAGCGGCGCGTGAGCCTCTCGAAACCGACCACTTCCTCCCGAGTGTCGGGGTACTCCCAGTCCAGGTCGATGCCGTCGTACGCGAATTCGTCCACCATTTTCAGGATCGCGGCGACGTATCGGTCTTCCGCCTCGGGCTTCGAGCAGATCGCCGCGAATTGCTTGTCCCAACCCCAGCCGCCCAG
Organism: uncultured Isosphaeraceae bacterium; assembly: GCA_937858365.1. Classification (GTDB taxonomy): domain Bacteria; phylum Planctomycetota; class Planctomycetia; order Isosphaerales; family Isosphaeraceae; genus CALLYK01. The sequence continues at coordinate 4,194 of CALLYK010000145.1, forward strand.
CGAGAGCAGCACCTTGACCCCCTTCTCATGAGCGGCCGTCGTGACTTCCTTGCTCGGCGCGTTCGCGGAAGGTCGGACCCGACCGTCCTCGTCGGCCACGACGAATGCGTGACAAAGGTGAGTGTACAGGCGATAATTCAAGGCGCGCGGCGCGCCGAAGAGGTAGCCGACGAAGACGTGCTCCTCGGCCCGACCGACCGAGGCCGCCATAAGGAGCAGGACGATCGCGCTGAGACGTGGGGCCTGTCGCATGGTTCGGTTTCCTCGAAATGTGGCGAAGGCCTCAAGATACAAGGGCGGTTCGCCGCGATCCATCAAGCTCTTCAAACCGTATGGCACGCTCACGCAATTCACCGACGAGGCCGGCCGCGCGACCTTGAAGGACCATGTGGACTTGTCGGGGGTCTATCCGGTCGGCCGCCTCGACCGGGATAGTGAGGGCCTGCTCCTGCTCACGGAGGACGGCGCCTTGGCCCATCGCCTGACCGACCCTCGTCACGAACACCCCAAGACCTATTTGGTCCAGGTCGAGCGCACGCCCGATGAGGGGGCGCTCGACGCCTTGAGACGAGGCGTCCTCTTGAACGACGGTCCCACACGGCCGGCCGACGTGGAACACGTGATCGACGAACCGAGCCTGCCCGAGCGGACGCCGCCGATTCGCTTCCGCAAGAACGTACCCACCGCATGGTTGCGGCTCACCATCCGCGAGGGTCGCAATCGACAAGTGCGTCGGATGACGGCGGCCGTCGGCTTTCCGACCCTACGACTCGTCAGGATCGCGCACGGGCCGATCTCCCTGGGCGACATGCGTCCCGGCGAATGGCGAGACCTTGAAGACGACGAACGCGCGGCCCTTGAGCTCGTGATGTCTCGCCGCTCACGTCGCGAGTAGAATGATCCAATCACCGACTTCGGATTGGGGCCCTTCGCCGGGTGGTGCGGACGCATGAGTGAGGCCGAGTCTTCTCCTTTGAGGCTCTCGTTTGAAGGCGGCACGATCGTCGTGGACGGCCTCGAAGATGGGGACGCGCGCGGCCTGCCGGGTCTGGTACGCGACGTTCGCACGGGGCAGTTTCGCGCCGAGGCGATCTGGTATCGCGCCTTGGTCGAACACATGCAACGTGAAGGCATTGTTTACGAAGACAAGGCCCGTTCGTACAAGAAAACGGTCTGGACGCTTCAGGTGGAGAAGGCCGCGTTTCCCCATCAAACCGAGGCCCTGGAGGCATGGTGGAAGGCGGGTGCCCGAGGCGTGGTCGTCTTGCCGACGGGTACCGGCAAGACCCACATGGCCATCTTGGCGATCGCGCGGGCCCAGCGGCCCACCCTGGTCGTCACGCCCACGATCGACCTCATGAACCAGTGGCAGGACGAACTCGCGCTGGCGTTCGGGGTTGAGGTCGGCATGTTGGGCGGCGGCTCGTATGACATCAAACCGCTCACGGTCACGACGTATGATTCCGCGTATCTCAATCTTGACCGCACGGGGAACCAGTTCGGCCTGGTCGTCTTCGACGAATGCCACCACCTGCCGGGACCGACGTATGGACTGGCGGCCACCGGGTCCCTCGCCCCCTTCCGTTTGGGTCTGACCGCCACGCCGGAACGGGCCGACAACGCCCACACGCAGTTGGACCACTTGATCGGGCCGATCCTCTATCGGCGCGAGATCACCCAGCTACGCGGACGTTATCTGGCGGACTACCGCGTCGAGACCCTCATGGTGAACCTGAGCGACGAAGACCGGAAGCGCTACGATTCCTGCCGCGAGTTCTATCGCGGCTTCCTGCGCGCCGAGGGGATCGACATGCGTCAGCCCGACTCTTGGGGCAAGTTCCTCAAGATCGCCTTCCGCACGGGGGAAGGTCGGCAGGCCTACCAGGCGTATCGCGAGCAACGCGAGCTGGCGCTGGCGGCACCGGCTAAGCTGAAGCTCCTGACGCGCATCCTCGATCGGCACCACGGCGACCGCGTGCTGATCTTCACGCATGACAACGCCACGGTCTATCGGATCGCTCGCGAGTTCCTCGTGCCCGTGATCACGCACCAGACGAAGGCGAAGGAGCGAAGGGACGTCCTGTTGAAGTTCAACAGCGGCGCGTATCCGATTGTGGCGACCTCGCGGGTCTTGAACGAAGGGGTGAACGTGCCCGAGGCCAATGTGGCGGTCGTGATGTCGGGCTCATCCACGGTGCGGGAACACGTGCAGCGCCTTGGGCGGATCCTCCGGAAGTCGGGCGACAAGGAGGCCGTGCTCTATGAAGTGGTCACACGAGGCACGGTCGAAGAGTTCGCCTCCAGCCGCCGACGCAAGCATAGCGCCTACGGCGGGGAATGAGGCCCACCAAACGACCCATTTCCATCATCACTTCCCCCGCGGGAACATCAAAGGACGATGTCGTCGTCTCCCCCGCTCGCCGTCGCCTTGAGGCCCGGGAAGCCGGCTTCCATCAGTTTGCGGACGTGCTTGGCCAGCATGTCTGTTTCGATGTTGACGTGGTCGCCGAGGCGCAGCTTGCCGAGCGTCGTCACCGCCAGCGTGTGCGGGATGAGCATCACGCTGAAGCCGTCGGGCCATACGTCCACGAGCGTCAGGCTCACGCCGTCCACCGCGATCGAGCCTTTGGGGACCATCAAAGCCGTCCAGGTCGGTTCAAGCTGGAAGCGGAGGAACTCCCATTCCCCCTCGGTCCGACGATCGGTCAAGACGGCCGTCGTGTCGATGTGCCCTTGCACGAAGTGGCCGCCCAAGCGATCGCCCACCCGCAACGAGCGCTCCAGGTTGACGCCGTCCCCTTTCCGCCGCGTCCCCAAGTTGGTGCGGAGGAGCGTCTCGGGCCCGGCCTGGACCTCGAAGCGCTCCCCTTCCGACCGCACGACGGTCAGGCAGCAACCGTTCACGGCCACGCTTTCGCCAATGGCCAATGCAGCGTCAAGGGCTGGCCAGCGGATCGTCAACCGCTTGCCGGCGTCCTCTTCCAGGATGGCCTCAACTTGACCCAAGACCTCGACCAGACCCGTGAACATCACACCCTCGTTCATGCCAGGATCGGCTTGATCACCTTGCCGAAGACGTCGGTCAGACGGTAGTCGCGCCCTTGGAAGCGGAAGGTCAATCGCTCGTGGTTGAAGCCGAGCAAGTGCAAGACCGTCGCTTGCAAATCGTGAACATGCACGGGGTCTTTGATGATCGAGAAGCCGAGTTCGTCGGTCTCGCCGTGTTCCATGCCCCCTTTCACGCCCGCGCCCGCGAGGAAGAGGGAGTAGCAGTCGGGGTAATGGTCACGGCCAAGGACCTGACTGGCAGCGGTGCGCCCCTCTCGGAAGGGGGTACGGCCAAATTCGCCCCCCCAGACGATAAGGGTCTCTTCGAGCATCCCGCGCCGTTTGAGGTCTTTGATCAGGGCGGCGACGGGGCGGTCCATCGTCGCGCACTTTTGGGTCAAGCCATCGCGGATGTCTTCTTTGGGGCTCGTGCCGTGGAAGTCCCAACCCCAGTCGAAAAGCTGCACGAAACGCACGCCTTGTTCCAAAAGACGCCGGGCCAGGAGGCAGTTGTTGGCGAAGCTCGCCTCCCCCGCCTTGGCGCCGTACTCCTCGCGTACGCCCTCCGGTTCGCGACCGATGTCCATGATTTCGGGCACCGACGTTTGCATTCGGAAGGCCAACTCATATTGGGCGATCCGCGTGCGCGTTTCCGGATTGCCGAGCTCGGCCTCCTGGATCTCGTTCAGCTCGCGGAGGGCGTCCAGGCCCCGACGACGCACGGCGCGGTCCATGCCTTCGGGGTCGGAGACATACAGGACGGGGTCCCCCTTGGAGCGGCATTGGACCCCTTGATAAACGGACGGCAAGAAGCCGCTCCCCCAAACGCCTTGGCCTCCGCTCGGCTGCACACCGCTGGAAATGAGGACGACGAAGCCGGGCAAGTCCTCGTTTTCCGAGCCCAGACCGTATGTCACCCAGGAACCCAGGGAGGGCCGGCCTTGACGTGGCGACCCGGTGAAGAGCAGCAATTCGGCCGGCGCGTGATTGAATTGCTCCGTGTGGACCGACTTGAGCACGCACATCTCGTCGGCCACCTCGTGGAGCCGAGGGATCGCGTCCGACATCCAGACGCCCCCTTGCCCGTGGCGCTGAAACGTGCGTGGGGTGCCGAGCAATCGCGGGACGCCCGACGTGAACGCGAACCGCTTCCCCTTGGTGAACTCCTCGGGGCAGAGCTGCCCGTCGTGCTTGACGAGTTCGGGCTTGTAGTCAAACAGGTCGAGGTGCGGTGGGGCCCCTGACATGTGAAGATATATGAGACGCTTCGCTTTGGGGGCGAAGTGGGGTGATCGCGGGGCCAGGGGCTTGGCGGGGTCGCGGTCTTCGCCGATGGCGTCGCGCTCGAAGAGGGAGGCCAGCGCGATCGAGCCGAGGCCAAGACCGCAGCCCTTGAGGAAGTGCCGACGGGTTGCGTTCCGCAAGTGCTCAAGACCGGGGTGCATGGGATTGGGCCTCATCGCTTCAAAAACACTTCGTCGAGGTTGAGCAAGACGTTGGCGACGACCGTCCAGGAGGCTAGTTCAACCAAGTCGGCCCCTTCGGGGGCGGGCCCAAGAGGTTCGAGTGCCATTTTCTTGGCCTTGGCCGGGTCTTTGGCGAACTCGGCCCTGGCGTCTTGAAAAAGGGCCACGAGGCGGCCGATTTCGGCTTCCTGCGCGGGTCGGATCAGTGTCAAGCGGACGCCCAACTTGGCCCTGTCTTCGGAAGTGCCCGCACCTTGGACGATCCGTCGGGCCAGGGCCTGAGAGGCCTCGACGTAGACAGGATCGTTCATTGTCACGAGGGCCTGCAGCGGGGTGTTGGTGCGTGTGCGGCGGACGGTGCAGATGTCGCGATTGGGGGCGTCGAAGGTGGTCATCGACGGGTACGGGTTCGAGCGCCTCCATTCGGTATAGAGGGCCCGACGATATCGGTCCTCGCCCGTGCTCGTCTTCTTGTCGATCGCCGAGCCGAAGGCGGCGTTCAGGCCGGTGATCGGGCGCGGCGGGTTCACGGGCGGACCGAAGGACTTGTCGCTTAAGAGACCGCTCACGGCCAGGGCTTGATCACGCACGACCTCCGCTGAAATACGGAAGCGCGGGCCGCGGGCGAGCAGGCGATTCTCAGGGTCCCTCTCGTACGACTCGCGCGTCACCTTCGAACTCTGGCGGTACGTGGCCGACGTGACGAGCATCTTGAGGAACGCCTTCGTGTCCCAGCCGGAACGCACCAACTCGGTGGCCAGCCA
>CALLYK010000146.1 GCA_937858365.1 uncultured Isosphaeraceae bacterium
GCAATTGCCCAAGCGTTGCCGGGCCTGGCGGCATCAGAAAGCGCGTGTCGCTCGAAGGGCGGACCAGGGCGCGCACCTGCTCGCCCTGAGCGACGAGTTTCTCCGCGAGATGACTCCCCAAGAGGCCGGTGGCCCCGGTGACGAGAACGGTCATACCGCTTCAAGACCTCTCGAAACCAGGGCGCCGTTGGGCCCGGTTGGGCCACCTGTCCGACCGAGGCATCAGTCATTCACTCCCGGGGCCTTCTCTCCGGGTTTGAGCTCCAGGACCCGGACCTTCCGCCAGCGGACCTGATAGGGTCCCTCGCCCTTGGCGATGCCATGGACCTGAAGGCCGATGAACCCTTTCTGATCGACGTCGTCGGTGACATCGGCGCAGAGGACGCCGTTCACCCAGGAGCGATAACGCTTCCCCTGGACGACGATCTTGTACTGGTTCCAGTCGTCGTCTTTGAACACGTCTTTGGCGTCGGCCCGACCCTCATCGAGCCAGCGACCGCGCCGGCCTTCGTCGTAGAATCGGCCGGCCGTGCCCGTGTCTTTGCGGGCGATCTCGCATTGCGGGCCGTACACGACCCCGGCCGGTCGGGCCCGCTTGGTTTCCTCGGTCTTGGGCGTGTCCGTCTCGGTGACTTTGCTGCGCACCTGGACACCCGAATTCAAGCGGGGGTCGCACTTGACCTCGACCTCAAGCACGAAGTCGGCGAAGTCTCCCTTGCAAAGGAACGTGTTGGGACTGCCCTCGGCGGTCGAGCCGACGATCACCCCGTCTTCGACCTTGTAGGTGGCGAAGCCGCCGCGGACGGTCCAACCATCGAGCGACTTGCCGTCGAAGAGAGGGACCCAACGATCGTCGGCGAGACCCAGCGAGAGAACGAGCAGCGTGGCGGCGAGGTTCATGGTCCTGGTGCCTCCTGTGGACAAGAGATGACCCACTGCCAGCATGAAGCCGGCCGCGACCAACCGCAAGGCCCGGGCGAGTCGCATATGAGTCGCAGCGGTGTCGCGACAAGGCGGCCGGTTGTCGAGGGCGGTCGCTCGCTCTGTCTCTCGCGCTCGATGGGCGAAGACGTTCTCGTTGAAGTCAAGCCCTTGCGAGCGCCCGCGCGACCCAATAGACTCGCAACTGCCGCTTGGTCGAAGCCATGCGAATGAGGCCGATGACCCGTGAGAGGGTCTCTTGTTCGGTTATGTTATCTCGCCGGGAGGGCCGATGCCGTACCCGAACCACGCGCCTGACCCATCGTCTTCCGAACATGCCTGGATGATCGAGGAGTATAAGGCCCTCCGGGCCGAAGTGCTCGCGAACGAGGACTATCAGAAGGCCCTAGTCGTGTTCGGGACCCCGGTGATCATCGCCGCCCTGGGGTTCATCTTCAAGGACGAGTCGATCCAAGCGGACCGTCACTGGTTCGTCTTGATGATTGACTGTCTGACATTCGGTTTCTGGTTGAAGTACCGAGACTTGGGACTCCACACGGACGGAATGGGCGTTTATATCTTCAACAGGTTCGAAAGAAGGACGGCGTTGTCCTGGGAGCGTTACCAGCGAGTGGGCCTGCCAAACCAAGAAGTTGACCCAAGACCTGTGAGTATCTTCAAGATATTCATCATTCAGGCGGAAGACAGGCTCAAGGGGCTCCTCAGCAAGAAGCGACCCGCCTTGAAGGTGAAACGGAACATGTTTATGCGAATATTGGAAGATATCCATTTTCTGATATTGAATCTTCTGTGCATGGTCTTGTTGTGCTTGGACATTCCCAAGGACATGGCCGTCAAGCCGAGATGGCCCCACCAACCGATCTGGGACCTAGTGATGGGGCAAAAGCTCATGTGTCAGGTCTTGTCAATTTTTATGTTTGCCGGTATGATGATATTGTGGTATGTCGTGATTAAGAAGCATGTCAACTATCCGCTTTGGGTCCAGGAGTCCAGGGATTACTTGAAGGAGTGCGAGGTCGTCCGAAAGGCGGAACGAGATGATGGCCCGCCTGACGAAGGGGGCCCTTGAACGACCCTAGTTGCTTGCACCTGTCGGCCCGAGTTCATCAGAATCAGGGGGGAGAGGCCGTGGTCTCCTTTTGAAAAGATGCCGCGATACAGAAGGCGCCTCCGCCCGACGGGAGGATCACCGACATGAGACCCGAGACTTGCCCAGGGCCCTGGAAGCGGCGCGAGGTCCTGCGTGTCGGCGCTCTGGCCCTGGGTGGTATCGACTTGCCGAGATTGCTGTCGGCCCGGGACCGCAGTGGAAGCGCGACGGCCGAGACTTCGGTGATCCTCCTCTTTCTCCACGGCGGCCCCAGCCAGCTTGAGACATTTGACCTCAAGCCGGACGCCCCAGACGGCATTCGGGGCGTCTTTCAGCCGATCGAGACGAACGTCCCCGGCATCGCGATCTGCGAGCATTTCCCCAAACTCGCGGGCCTGGCCGATCGCATCGCCTTGGTGCGCTCTCTCCACCATGAAATGGCCGTGCATTCCGACGGTCAGATCGAGGTGATGACCGGCAAGACGCCCCCTCGAATCGACCCGACCAGCAATTCCAAGAGCGACCATCCCGACATCGGCCACATCACGAGCCACCGGCGCGGTTCGCGCGCCGACGGCCTGCCGCGTTATGTGGCCATGCCGAGCCCGCTCTACGCGACCCAGCCGACCTACCTAGGGACCGGGGTCCGACCCTATACGATCGCCGACCCGACACAGCCGGGCTTTTCACCTCTTGGGGTCGCCGTCTCGGGTCCCGCCCGCAATCTCGACGGCCGTAAGGACCTGCTGGCCCGGCTCGACGCGGCCCGTCGCTCGATCGACAGGCGGGCCGGCGAGGCGGAAGCGCTGGGCCGCTGCCAGGGCCAGGCGTTTCGACTCCTGACCAGTCCCGATGTCGCCCGCGCCTTCGACCTGGAACGAGAAGGTCCGCGCCTCCGCGATCGCTATGGACGGCATCGCTGGGGCCAGAGTTGCCTGTTGGCCCGTCGCTTGGTCGAGGCCGGCACGTCGGTCGTGACCCTCTTCATGGACACCCCGAAGGACGGCCCCGACTTCACCAACTGGGACGACCACCCCGGCAACGCCGGTCGCCCGGGCCACTTCGGCACGTACATGAAGACCCGTCTGCCCTACCTGGACGAGGCCCTCTCCGCCCTCATTCAAGACGTTTACGATCGCGGTCTCGACCGCCGCGTCATGATCGTGGTCATGGGCGAATTCGGCCGCACGCCCCGCATCCGAAAAGGACCGCCCGACCAGAGCGTGGGGCGCGACCACTGGCCCCAAGCCTCATGCGCGCTCGTTTCCGGAGGCGGCTTGCGCATGGGGCAAGTCATCGGCGCGACCGACAAGCACGCGGCCTACCCAAGCCGGCGACCCGTATCGGCCAAGGACCTGCTGGCGACCGTCTATCACCACCTTGGCATCGACACGACACATGTCTATCACGACCACCTCGGGCGCCCCGCCCCGGTCCTTGCTGAGGGTTCACCGATTGATGAATTGATCTGACGAACCAGTGAAACGCGGGACGTTTAGGGTTGGGACGGTGCCGGCACCCATCGAACGTCCTCGGCGCGATAGAGCCACGCCTCGGAATTGTCGACCGCCCACAAGATCCATCGCGGTGTTGCCGCTTGATGAAATGTCTGGACCCGCTCGGGCGATGGCGGACGTTCCAACGTGGTTCGACTCTCCCAGAACTCCAGACGGAACTCGTCGTCGCCGGCGAGCAACTCCACCCAACGGCCTGATTCCTCGTTGGACGCCGTCGCACTCGGCCAGGCGTGGCGTGTGTGGACCCGCACCCGCGAAGCAACCGAGACCATGCGCTGAGCGAAACGGATGACCTCGGCGATTTGCCTGCGGCGTTCGTCGGACAGACCGGGACCCTCGATGAGTGCGGTCGCCATACGGATGGAGTCCATACTGTCGGCGTCAACTCGCATTCGCGAGGTCCTTGGCCCTAGTGCGGCTTAAGATCGGATCGACGACAGCGTATCATGGAACGTATGGGGTCGTTAAGAGGAGGGACCCATGAAGACCTATTCGAGCGATCTTGAGGAACGGGTCGCGGTCGCGGTCGATCCCGGCGAAGGCTCGATGCGTGAGATCGCGGATGGGTTTCGGATTGGTCCGACGACCTTGGTCCATTGGTAATAACGAGGGCCACGGCCAGGGCTACCTTGCTCCGCGCCCTGGGGCGAAGTCCCATCCCCGTTTCGACCGTGTCACGTGGTCAGCGCGATCGTAACCCACTCGGGAAAGACCCAATTCCGCGGTCCAGCGCACGATGAGCGGTGGCGCGCGTTCGTCAGACTTGAAGCAGCCCTCGGAAGCCCCTGGCGGCGTAGTACGACTCCGCGCCGTTGTGATACACGAATACCCTTCCAAAACGTCGATCGCAGAAGAGGGCCCCTCCAAGAGATCGGACGTCCGGCGGTGTGATGACCCAACTGGACGTTTTCGTGTCGAACGTACCGAGTGTCTGGAGCGCGCGATACTGCTCCTCCGTGAGAAGGTCGATCCCCATCTCGGCGGCCATTTGCAGCGCGCTTGTCTTCGGCTTGTTTTCCTTGCGAGATTCCAGCGCGGCGCCGTCATAGCAAACGCTACGGCGACCTGTGGGGCTCTCGGCGGCGCAATCGCAGAACACGACGGGCCCACCTTCTTGGTGTTGACCGATCACGATCACGTCCGGTTCCCCGCCGGTCGCCTCCATGGCCTGGAGCGCCTTCAGCGTTTTTGGCTTGGCGTCCAGCCTCGCCCGGACATCGGCCCATGATGGCCCCGGATGACGTTTCATGTTCCGCTCGAATCGCGCTTCGAGGGTCTCGAGGAGCGCCTGTCGTTCTTTCGCCGTCATCGAATCGCCCCCATGTTGGTCCTGCCCATATGGGCCCCAAAGTCTGGCCGAGACCGGCCTGCAACTACCTCGGTCCCTTGTTGAGCAAAGCCCCGACCAACTCGTCGAGGTCTCGCGCGCCGGGTCGTTTGCCGCGGATCAGGCCCTTGCCGTCGAGCACGTAGATTGTCGGGAAATCGTGGACGTTCCAGGCCTTTTGAATCGGACCTTCCCATGTGCCGTCGAAGACGCATCGCCAGGTGTTCCCAACGGCGGCCCACGCCTCCTTCAGTTGCGAGACTGACTTTTCCGGCTCGGCGTTGATGCTGATGACGTCGAACGGACGCCCCTTGTACTTGTCGATCAACGTACGCAACTGCGGATACATCTCGTGGCAGAGTCCGCAATAGAAGTGGCTGCCGAAATCGAGGACGACAACTCGGCCCTGATAATCGGAAAGGCGGAACGGGCGGCCTTCGAGGTCCGTCCCCTCGGTCTCGGGGGCTGGGCGGCCCAAGGCCAATTCGCGGAGGTCTCGCAAATACGACCGCGCGACCTCGCCGAGAGGGGCCGGTAAGCGCCGCTTGTCGTTATGGGGCACGTCGGCATAATTCTCGACGACCCGCTGGAAGAGGGCCTCGGCTTCCCTTTCCAGCGTCTCTGGGTCAAGCCGGCGCAACCGATCGGCCCAATCCGCACCGTAAACGTCGGCATACGGGTCGAACCCAAGAGCGCTGAAATCAGGGCCTTCGCGGACCCAACGAACTCCATCGGCCTGGCGCAAAAGGTGTCGGGCGAGCCAGTAGCAGGCCAGCCCTTGAAGTTCGCGATGGGTGCTCTCGGCGAGGACGGCGCGAAAGAACCTCTCGGTGCCTTCGAAGTAATAGGCGTAGTGACCCTGATACCCCAACGCCGGGCCCAGCTTCGGGCCCTTAACGTGGTCGCGCGTGAGTAGGCGCGTGGCCTCTTCGGACTCTCGGGTCCCCGATGTGTGCGAGCAAACCCAGATCAAGGCGTCCTCGGCGGCCGACGTGCCCGGGTACTTCTCCGCCAGGGACATGAAGCCGGGCGCGAAGGCCCGCGGGTTGCGTCCAGGGTGGTCGTTGACGGCTTCGTAGTCCGCCTCGGTCTTGGCCTCGAGGCTCGACTTAACAAAGTCACGGTAGGCGACTTCGTGTGCGTCCGCGAGCGCTCGAAATTGCTGGTCGGGAGACGGCGCATTGGACGCATCAAGCGGATCATCGCGGGCCAGGAGACAGAGCAGGAACCAACCCGGAAACATGATACCCTTCCGCCTGGGATTGGGACCGCCTAAGGGCCTATCCGTGCCGACTGACCTGCGACTTCCACCGCCGCGAAGTCACCAATCCGCGACACGCGAGGGCAACGCGGCGACGGTCATCGGAGGCCCCATGATCGTCCTCAAAGTCCTCGACCGCAAGTCCAGCGTACCGAAGTAGGTCGTATTCCCGAGGTACTCGCACGAACCTCGCCGATGCGAAGGCCCGATCGCGTTTCGCGCCGATGGACATTGCTCGAGTGTTACGCTTGAGTCGATTATCCCATAAAGAATCAACACGATTTCAATATTAGATTCATCGATGGTATTATCCCTAACGTAACAGCGAGGCACGCATACGAGCTCGCTGGGACTACGGCCGCCCCGCCGGGGCCGCCGGAATCCACGAGCGATCGTCTTTCGGGCCCGGGGTCTCTTCCGTGACGACTGAGGGACGCCCCTTCGAACCGGTCCGACCGCGCGACGACCGTCTTTTCCGTCTCACGGCGCCTCGCGCGGCCGCCCCAACGACGGGATGGTCACAGCCACGCTCATTCAGATCCTAAGTTTTTATTATTCAATTGTTTACATCGAAATCCGCGAACGGACCCAAAAAAGAGGGGCGAGACCGGGGGAACGAACCTGAGAAACTCTCGCAAGTACACGATGTGCAAGGACTTCCAAAGACCGACGGACCCGACGAAAAAAGCGATCCAGGGCCCCTTCATGGCCTTGGCGATGGCCCGATGGTCCAACCGTCGCGATCACTACGACCTCTCCACCGGATCGCCAAATCGGTGAAAGACCCGGGAGATGGTGTTCTGGAAAACGGCCGTCACCGCGATGTTCTATGTAGAGAGGTACGTGACTTCCAACCCTTTCCCGCGAACAACCGGCGACCGCGCTTCTTCGTTCCGACCCGCTTGGTCGTCCTCCTTCGGAATGGGATGATCGCTTGCCGCGACGACCGCTCTTTGGCATCCCGCTTGTTCGTAGTTCGCTTTCAACATCGTCGGGGCGTGTCACACATCGCGAAACGCACTTCCACAGGGGGATAGGCTCGAAGCGGGGGGCACTGGGCACGGGCGAGTTGACCTATCGTTGATCGAGGGTGAAACCGTTCCGCGTCCCGTCCTGGGAGTGATTGACCCGGTGTCGAACATTGGATAACCTATGGAACGACATTTCGCGGGACGACACACGTCCGTTCGTCGCACGTCGCCCGTTTCCGGCCGGTCCCGGCCCGATTTTGAGGATGGTCATGGCCCAAGCTCGCGTTCGCTTTATTGGAAGTCGCGAACTGCATCGCGACCTCCCGAAGGTCTTGAAGTCGCTGGATGATCCCGAAGTTCGATACGTGTTGACGATCCACAACCGACCCAAAGCCGTCGTCCTCGGGACCGATGCGTTCCTGGAATTACTCAACGGTCAGATGGCGTCCGACCGCCTTCTGGCGTTGCAGTTGGGCGCGCTTGTGCAAGGGCTCGAAGGGACCAACGGGTCTACCGATGGGCCCGAAGAGACCGACGAGGCCGAGACCGAAGACCTGGTAGGGGCCTTCTGACCAACCGCTGTCTCTAACCCTAACGGCCGTCAAGTGCGTTCGGCGCAGCGGGGCGAAGCGATTCCCTATGCGCCGAGGCCGATCCTGGTCAATAGGTCAGGTCCCAGATCCCCACACCGCCGTCAGGGACGACGGACATGACGCGACTTCCATCGGGACTAAAGAGGATCGCTTCGGGGCCCGTCAGGGAAAGGTCGAGACGGTCGATCACTTGGGCGGTGAGCGTGTCGATGATCTCTCCGCTCGGCGGTTGGTCCTCCGGGGTCGAAAGGACACCCCACCGTTCCAGCTCGTGCCGGAGGCGCTCGTCCAATCGTTCGCCGCGAACAGTGGGCCAACGGTACTGAGGAGAATGCCAGACGACCGCGAGATGTCGTCCTTCCGGACCCAACGACAACGACACGGCGCATCGTGATCGGCCACCCACGATCGTCTGGACGACCTGGCCCGTCTCCAAATCGTGAACTTGGATCAAGCCGCGACCCTTGACGGCTGAGCGTCCCACGGCAAGCGTCGTGCCCGTCGGGTCGATCGCGATGGAATCGACGGTCCCTGGCCCGTGTCCCAGGTCTAGGATCTTTCGACCGCTCGCCACGTCCCAGACGCCAATGAGGCCATCGCCGCGATTCCCGACGCAGAGCTTCCCATCGGCGCTGAAGGCTGCCAAATGGAAGGGGGCCTCGTTGAGCGCGATCGAGGTAAGTTCTCTCCCGCTGCGAAGGTCGATCGTGACGAGTCGGACGGTTGGGGCTGAACGGGCCCCCTCGGTGATCAGGCCCACGACGGACTGACCGTCATCCACGAGCGGGCCAGGTAGGAGGTCCTGTCGAATCGGTAGTCGAGTGGCCGTCGACATGTCGCCGCGGACCGACCAGGCGAATAGCTCCGTTTCGATCCGGCCCTCTTCGCCGGATTTGAACCCACGAGCAAGGACGGACCGACCTTCGGGCCCGACCGCGATGGGCTGGACGGACATGGTCCCGGTAGGACACCGAACGACCAACCGTTCCCGTTCGCGCCCCGGGACGGCCTTCCAGAGGCGAAGTCGCCCATGATAGTCGCCGAACGCGAGGAAGGAACCATCGCTCGCCAGGGCCAGGCCGCAAGTGCCATCGACACTACGAGCCGGCACGACTCGCGGCGGTCGTCCTGCGGGCATGCGACCGAGCCAAATTGCCAGGGCGGGCACCGTCACAAGGAACAGGCCCAGGATGAACCATCGCAGCCTTTTCTTCGCCAATTGAGCACGAAAAAGTGATGACACGAATGGTCCCCAGTGCCGAAACTCGGTCAGTGAAGGTGTTCGTCGATCGCGTTCAAGACCTCGTCGGGGGAAAGACGGACGGCCACACTGGGCGAACGGTAAAGCCATCGAACCGTTCCCCGCTTGTCCACGAGGACCGTCGTGGGCGTGTCGATGTCGCTCCCGTCGGGTCCCGCATGTTCGTGGATGACACCCAGGGCCTTCGATAGTCCGAGGGACTCGTCGGCAAGGACGGTCAGACGAGGGAACTGGGCCTGTGTCTTGGCTGCGTCCTCGGTCCCTTCAACGGAAACGACGACCACTCGCACTCCACGCTTCTCGAAGGACTCGTGACGACGATCGAGCTGGACCAGCTCGGCCATGCAGAAGGGTCACCAGCGTCCTCGGAAGAAGACAATCACATGATGTGTTTCGCCCATGAGGTCCGCTTTCGTGAAGATCGAGGCGTCGGCCCTTCGGGATTCGAACTCGGGGAAGGGGCCCCCGACAGCGAGTGGCCCCCCATAGGCGGGCAATCGCATCGCGAACAGGGCCGCGACTTCGAGCACTCCGAGGATCGCCACCGCCCACAAAACGATCATGCGAACACTGGTCCGTCGCCTCGCGAGGGAGAGGCCGATGAGGAGGACGCCCAGCAAGGCCATGACCGGCATGTACCACGGCAAGAAGAGCCGTTGCACGGAAAGCTGCACGAAGTAGAGGGCGATCCCCAGAAGGGCAAGCACCAAGCCGCCTAGGAAAAGCCGGCGGCCGGACGGGCCGTCGGGGACGGCGATCGTGGTTTCGTTCATGAACCGCGGTCCTCCAAAGTGTCCTTAACATGGTTGTCCGCCTGGTGCCGTCCGAGCAAGTCCGACCCCGCCGATCCTCGTTCGTCTTCAGAAGAAAATATTCGGATTCGTGGATTCGCCTTAAGTTCCCGGCGTCGCCGAATCTTGTCGGCGAACGATAGTCCCGTCCGTTCTTCTCCTGCGAAGGCACCGCGCCGGATCGGGTCCCTTCTTTCGTTGACGATCCCTTCTTCCTCTTGCCCAGCGGGGCCGACACCATGTCGAACTCCTCCCAACGTCGGAAAGTCGCAAGGTCCTTGTCATTCGATCCTCTTGAGGGGCGCGTCGTGATGAGCACGGGGGCCGGCATGGCCCTGAATGCCCCGGTGGCGGCACAGGTCGCACGGGTGCAGGCCAGGCATGTCTTGGGGGACATCCGGGGCAGCATCCAACAGGTCGGGCCCGGGTACGTCGCATTCACGGACCTCAAGGGAAACCTGGGCAAACTGAAACTGACCGGACACGGCTTCGGCCGGATCACGGTCGCGAGCAACCAATTCGAAGGGGCGAGTCTGTTGATGAGCGGTCCGGGAGGCACGCTCACGATCGACCTTTTCAGGGCACCCATTCGGAACGGGGTCCGAGGCACGGGCACGATCAACACGCAAATGCTGATCAGGAGTGGGACTGGTGACTACAAGGATGCGGCCGGTAGTGCTGGGAGCTTCGTCGCGACCGTTCAAGACTTGCGGAAGCTCTACAAGAGGACCAAATCGCTCTTGACGGACAAGACCGACGTAAACAGCCTGAGCGACGCGGCCTACTTCTTGCTGGATTCGACCAAACCGCCCAAGAAGTAAGGTCGACCCGCGGGGAACGGCCACGTACCCCGAACGCGCGGACCTCCAAGGGCGCCCTCCGGTCTCTTGGAGGCCCTGGGCGTAATATCTTAAGTCCGATTTGCCATGAGTGGCTGTGCTGGACACCACGCGCGTGGGAGATGAGATCGAAAGAACGATGGTCGGGGCGCCGCGAGCGACGGCCCGGTGCGCCGCCGTCCCATTTTTCCACCTCTCGTCCCTTCGGACTCGCTTCTGGATTTCCGGACCGCCAGGCCCACGTCGCGTCGGGACCGTGCCTCACGCGATGTTCCCGGCTTGATTAATGCCGCTGAAGACCCTGTTCGCCTTGTTCCGCTTGCCAGTCTTGCCGTTGAAGAGGATGCCGTTGACCGCTCGCGCGTCAGTCGCCAGCAAGAGATCCATCACGGTCATCTCTGTATTGTTGGCCACGCCGAAGGCGCGGCCGTTGGCCCCGACGTTGTATGTCGCGGTGGCCACGCCGTTGCCGGCGATGAGGAAGCCGTATTGTGTCCCGACACCGTAGTTGTTGAGGGTGGTGCTGGTGACATAGACGCCGAGGGCCGTGGCCAGGACTTGCGCGTCGAGTCTCTGGCCATCGACGGCGAAGCGCGATTGGAAGGACGAGGCGACGTAGGCATTGTTCTTGTGCGCCAGGTCGTTGCCGCCGGACATGGCCCCGTACATGCGCGGGAAAGTCGAGGCCAGCCAATCTCCGAGCTGCGTGCCGACGCCGCCATTGAGGGCCTTGATCAACGCCTGGCCGCGCTAGGTCACTTGAATCCCAGAACTCATAGCGCTCGGTTCGGGTTTCACGCAGGTACCTTCTCTTGCTTGAACCAGTGATCGATCGCCCCGTCGAGTTGGTCAAACCCCCGGCGCAGGTCCGAGTCGTTTCTGGCCTCCTCGGGGGTGAACAAGGCGAAACCTGGACGCAGGACTCGGTTATCGACGCGGGTGAAGAACAGTGCGACGCGGCCGCCCTGTGTCGTCACCCGATAGCGGTGTGTTCCAGGGATCCGCTCGATCAGACCGTGTAACCGCAGCCGTCGCAGGTGATACCCCATCTGCCCCATGGTCATGTCGTCGGGCGCCTTGCCCAAGAGCGGGGCCCAATGGTCCCGTAGATCGCGGCTGGAGAAACCACGGGGTAAGAGCCGGAACACCACCAGCGCACTCAGCAACGCCTGCGCGGCCGCATCGGCGAACCGCAACCCGCTGGCCCGCTGCTCCCCAACCTCGACCGGATCGTTGATACGACGGAACGCCTCTTCGCCCACGGCACAGTCCTGGCTGATCCGTTGGACGTCCAGGAGACGTCGGTTGGCCTGGAAGCCGATCTGCCGCAAGGCGGGCAGGTTACACAGCCGTTTGCCGATCCCGAAGTCGCGCGTGTCGTTGATCGTGGTCTCGGTCCGCAGGGCGCGGCCCTCCTTGTGATACTGCTTGATCCGGGAATGCTTGTAGTCGATGTGCAGCGACGGCGTGACCCCCTCGGTGAGCACCCGCGTGCGAAACCGCCCGGGCGTCCGCTTCGTGACCCGGCGGTCGAAGATCAAGTGCACCTGGTCGGGACGCCCGAGGTCGAGGTTCTCGCGGATCACTTCCTCGAAGAAGATGCGACCGCTGAGCGGTCGGTCCAGCACCTGCGTCAACGAGAACTCGGCCTGGAGGATCGACACGCAATAGCGGTAGCCGGCCGCGCGGTCCTTCACGGTGAACGGATGGGGCAATCGCCTCAGCCACTTCCGCAGCAGCGCGTCAATCTTGGCAGCGGACAAGCCGTCGCAATGCCGCTGTAACCGTTTCGGGTCGGCACAGCTGAGGACGCCGTTGTCCAGGGCCTCGAAGGCGATGCCCTCCTTGGCCAGCTGACGTTTGACGTACTCGTGCCCGTTGATGCAGAGCTTGGCGTTGTACGGGAAGTAAGTGCAGACCTTGAGGAAGAACGGGCCGAAGTCCTCGTCCAGGCTGTAGAAATAGAAGTAGTTGACCATCGCCGTTCGGCGCACGTTCCAGGGATACTTCTGCCCGGTGTCGGGATTGCGACGTTTCTCGGTGCCGAAGACAGGCGTCTTCTCCTGGGCCTTGCCCACGAAGACGATCCCCTCGGTCCCCTGGAAGCGCGCGTGATGTTCCTTGGCGATGTCGTCCTTGCGCTGGCCCTTGGCGAAGGTGATCAAGGGGACCTGCTCGTGCTCGACGAAGCGCTCGACCGCCGCGATGAAGGGCTTGCTGATCGTGTCCATGAGGACCGACGAGGCAAAGGTCTCGCCGCGGTGGAAGCGGAAGAACGCGGCGACTCCACGGTCCGTTTGCAGGCGGGGCTGGTAGTCGTTGAGGTACATGCGGTCGATGCCCTCGACCTCGAGAGTCACGTGCTGACTCAGGACATCGGCGACGGACCGTGGTAGAGTCATGGTTGGCTCCGGTCGTCACGACCCCTCGGGGTCAACCAACCGCTTCGCGGTTCCATTGGGGATGCCTCAGCATACCCCGCCATAGGCACGACCGGTGCCATCTACATCTCGTCGGTCTGAGGCGGAGCCTCGTTAGGCATCTTCAGGAGGTCCATTGCCTTGTCGAGTCGCTCCAGTTCGGCACGAGACAGCATGTCGGCGCCGTCCCAAGCCCACATCACGGCGGAGCGTCCCCAGATGCAGCCGTTGACGATGACGACGAGGGGCGACTTCTCTGGGTCGGAGTCTGCGATCCTCTTGAAGTGCTCCCATTCGATCGACGGGTTCGAAAAGCCGATGCTGATGAGGCCGATCTTGCCGTTCGCAGCCGGCCTTCCTGCTTCGTCACGTGGGACGATTTCCCGAGTCACTTCCAAGTGCGCCTGCCGGTGCCCTTCGGGAGGCTCATCACGACCTGAGCCATCGAGCCCGCCGTCCTCGCCCTTGTAAGGCCGCATCATCTCGGAGATCGGCACGAGGTCTTTCCAATCGTCTGGATTGGCGGCCGGCGCCGCCGCGGGTGGTGCCTCGCGCTGCTTGCCCGCCTCTGCTCGTCGGCGAATCTCCGCCTTGACCCATCCTAGATAGGCTTGGTCCTCCGGCGAAAGGCCCTTGCCGCGTTGAGACCTTTCCATGAGCGAACGGCCGAGCTGGACGTCGATGGGAGGGCCGTTCGAAGCGGGCCCCTGCATGTTCCCCGCGTCGTTCTTGCCGTCCGCCATTCGCTGGGTGTCCTGACGCACCGAGTCGAGGAACGCCCGCTCTTCGGGCGTCAACGTCTCGCCCGACTGCGCCTTCCGCACGAGTTGCCTGGCGCGTTCGACGCGTGGCGGGTCTTGACCAATAATGGACCAGGGGCCCGCGCCGAATACGGGGCACACGGCCGCGCCGAACATCAGGACCGGAAGAAGACAGACGAGGACGGGCTTCATGATTGGTCACATGCTTCCTTCACGAGCGCCGTGTTCGCCTGGTCGGTGCGACGACGTACGCAAGTCCACCCGACCCACGCGAGGCAGTCGCTTCGTTTCCTATTGAAGGCTGACCGTCGCGGCGAATCACCGCAATGGGAATTGCCGTAACTTCGACAGATGTGTCCGACCCCTGGTCAGAACGAGTTTGCGTCTCGAGACGGTCTCGCGGGCGTACCTCGCTTCCTGGGTCTCGATGCGTCTAGTCTCGCTCGGGCTCGGCGCGTTAGTCTCGACCACGGCGACGTCGTCGCGCAAGCGAAGCGACCCTTCGCGTCCCCTCGGCCCCGAGGTGTCCTCCATGGCCCGGCCCTTTGTCCATCTCCATTGCCACAGCCACTACAGCTTGCTCGACGGTCAAAGCAAGCTGCCCGATCTGGTGCGTCGCGTGAAGGACCTGGGCATGTCGGCCGTGGCCGTCACCGACCACGGCAACCTCTGCGGCGCCGTCGAGTTCCTGCGCGAGGCCAAGGCCGTCGGCATCAAGCCGATCATCGGCCTGGAGGCATACGTTGCGCCCGGGAAACGCACCGAGAGGTCGGTCGCCAACGGCGAAGAATATGCCTACCACCTGACACTGCTGGCACGCAATTCCGAAGGCGTACGCAACCTTCTGCGCCTTTCGTCCCTTTCCTATCTTGAGGGGTTCTATCGCAAGCCCCGAATCGACAAGGAGAGCTTGGAACGTTACGCGGAAGGTCTGATCTGCCTTTCGGGTTGCGCTTCCGCCGAGTTCTCCGAACTCATCCTTCGGGGCAAACGGGCCGAGGCCGAGAAGCTTGCCGCTTGGTATCTTCGAGTCTTCGGGCCCGAGAACTTTTATGTGGAAATCCAAGACAACGGCGTCTCCATCCAGCGCGATTGCGCGGAAGGTGCCGTGGACATCGCGCGGCGGATGGGCTTGCC
Organism: uncultured Isosphaeraceae bacterium; assembly: GCA_937858365.1. Classification (GTDB taxonomy): domain Bacteria; phylum Planctomycetota; class Planctomycetia; order Isosphaerales; family Isosphaeraceae; genus CALLYK01. Next base: position 14,911 of record CALLYK010000146.1, read on the forward strand.
CCTCGTGGCGACCAGCGACGCCCACTACCTGACGCGCCAAGACGCGCCGGCGCACGACATCCTTCTCTGCATCAATACGGGCAAGACGATCGACGACCCTGGCCGGATGAAGTTCGACAGCGACCAGTTCCACGTCCGGTCGCCGGAGGAGATGTACGAGGCGATGCCCGGTCACGAGGAGGCAATCGCCCGGTCGGTGGCCATCGCCGAGCTCGTTGAGGAGAACTACAAGGGGCTCGACCTGGGCAAGCGGCAGTTCCCGTCGTTCCAGCCGCCTGGGGACCTTTCGGCCGAGGAGTACTTGCGCGAACTCTGCGAACAAGGGTTGCACGATCGCTACGGCGCCAACGCCCCGCCCGAAGCCCGCGAACGCCTCGACCACGAACTCGCCGTCATCAATCGGATGGGCTTCGCGTCGTATTTCCTCATCGTTTGGGACTTCGTCCGGTTCGCTCGCGAGCAGGGCATCCCCAACTCGGCCCGCGGCTCGGCTTGCGGGGCGCTCGTCAGTTACTTGCTCTATCTCAGTCATGTCGATCCGTTGAAGTACGACCTCCTCTTTGAGCGGTTCCTCGACCCGAATCGCTCCGAGGCCCCCGACATCGACATCGACCTCTGCAAAGACCGTCGTTACGAGGTCATCGAATACGTCCGGAAGAAGTACGGCGCGGCCAACGTCGCACAGATCGGCACGTTCGGCACCATGGCGGCGAAGGCGGCGATCAAGGACGTCGGCCGCGCCTTGAACGTGCCTTTGTCACGTGTCGATCAGGTCACGAAGCTCGTGCCGACGCGGCTCAACATCACCCTCGACGAGGCCCTCAAGGAAGAACCGGCCCTACGCAAGCTCCGTGAGGAAGACCCCGAGATCGACCGCCTCCTCGACTTCGCGCGTCGCCTCGAAGGCACGGTCCGCAATGTCGGCACGCACGCGGCGGGCGTCGTGATCGCCGATCGGCCCCTCTGCGACCTCGTCCCCTTGCAGAAGGTCCCCAACAAGGACAAAGACAAGGAAGTCGTCAGTACCCAGTGGGAAATGGGAGACGTCGAGAAGGCCGGCCTGCTGAAGATGGACTTCCTGGGCCTGCGCAACCTCACTTCGCTCGCGGCCGCCGTTCATTTGATCGAGAGGAAGACCGGTAGGCCACTCGACCTCCTCGCCCTTCCCCTCGACGACGCCAAGTCGTTCGAACTCCTCCAGCGCGGCGAAGGAAAGGGGATCTTCCAACTCGACGGCGCCGGCATCCGCGACTTGCTCGTGAAAATGAAACCGGACCGCTTCGCCGACCTCATCGCCATCCTGGCCCTTTATCGTCCCGGCCCGCTCAACGGTGGAATGGTCGATGCCTATGTGAACCGAAAGCATGGGCGCGAAGTGCCGACATACGAACATCCCGTGATGAAAGAGGTCCTGGAAGAGACCTACGGGGTGATGTGTTATCAAGAGCAGGTGATGCGCATCTTGAACCGGCTGGGTGGCGTCGAGCTGTCCAAGGCGTACGCCACGATCAAGGCGATCTCCAAGAAGAAGGCCGATGTGATCGCCTCGGGCCGCAAGGAGTTTGTGGAAGGGGCCATCGCTCGCGGTCTCGACCAAAAGCATGCCGAGAAGATATTCGAGTTGATCGAGTTCTTCGGCGGCTATGGCTTCAACAAGTCGCACAGCACTGCCTACGCGCTGGTCGCCTATCAGACCGCCTATCTCAAGGCCCATCATCCGACCGAGTTCATGGCGGCCTTGCTTTCATCGGAAATGGACGGCGCCGAGCGCGACAAGTACTTCGTCGAACACATCGACGACTGCCGCCGCATGGGCATCGAGGTCTTGCGGCCCGACGTGAACGGCGGCGCGACCGACTTCGTGCCCGCCGGCGAGGGCCGAATCCACTTCGGCCTGGCCGCGATCAAAGGCGTGGGCGCCAAGGCGGTTGACGCGATCGTCAAAGGACGGGCCGAGAAAGGGCCCTTCACGAGCCTGGACGACTTCTTCGAACGCGTCTCCCCGCGTGACTGCTCGCCAAGCACGGTCGAGACGCTCATCAAGGCCGGGGCCTTCGATGGCCTGAAGGCCCGTCGCTCGCAATTGCTCGCCGTCTTGCCCCGCGCGGCGCAGTCGGGGCAGGCCCGGCAGGAAGACAAGCGCCGGGGCCAGCGCAGTCTGTTCGACGCGTTCAACGGCCAAGAGGAGACGACCCCCGAAGTAATCGCGCAGTCCCTGCCCGACGTGCCCGAGTTGCCCGACGCCACCCTCCTCGCCGAAGAGAAAAAAGCGCTCGGCTTCTACATGTCGATCCACCCGCTCACGAACCACGCGTCGCTCCTCCAAGCCTTCCGCTCCCATCAAGTCGCCGACCTGGCGACCGTGCCCGAAAAGTCGGAAGTGGTCCTGGGAGGGATCATCGCGGGAGTCACGCTTCGCAACGTGAGTAAAAGTCGATCGGGCCTGACCCGCATGGCCAAGTTCACGTTCGAGGACCTGACCGGTTCGGTCCCCGCGATGCTCTGGCCCGAGGAGTACGCCAACTTCGCAGCCCTCCTGGAAGATGACCGCGTTTGCTTCGTAAAGGGGGCCCTCGACCGCCGCCGCGAGCCGGCCGACGGAACTGGCAGCGCGGGCGCTGCAGGCCGCAACGGTGCAGGGCGGTGACAGGCAGGGCATCCTTCTTACGCCCTACCGCAATTACCTGGGCGACTCCGTCATCGGCGCCTGGCAGTGGCTGGACGAGCACCGGCTTGGTCTGGCCGTCGAGGTCGGCGAATCGGAAGCCTACAAGCCGATCGCCATTCTCAACACGCAACTGGCGGTGATGGTGCTGACCCTGGCGGTGGCGCTGTTCCTCGGGCCGCTGCTGCCGGGCATCCTCTGGCGCCGGGTAGTGCTGGTAAAAAGCGGGCAAACGGTCGGCGCTTATCGCATCGAGCGCAAGCTCGGAGAAGGCGGCATGGCCGAAGTCTTCCTAGGCCGTCACGAGCGGCTGGGGCGGCCGGCGGCGGTGAAGATCGTCAAGGGCGGTCAGCGCGAGGAAATCGAGCAGCGCTTCGAGCGCGAAGCAAGGCTGCTCGCGTCGCTGCGCCAGCGCCTCCCATCATCCCCGTCACAACCAGTGCGGCCCAGGCACGCGCCTTCAACCACTTCATCTTGTTCTCCCGCCAATGCTTCTGTTGGTGCCCCGCGCCCGTGCGCGAGCTGCTGTCCGATTCTAGGCTCGTAGCGCGCCGTAGCGCCTGCGGTGTTCAGGTTTGTGGTGCACTGGCACGAGCTTGGCTACCAGCAGGACGAATACACTGCACGCTACATTGCCGCAAAGGATCTCTCGCGTGAAAACCAAAGCCGCCGTCGCCTGGAAATCGGGCGCACCCTTGACCATCGAAACCGTCGATCTCGAAGGCCCCAAGGCCGGAGAGGTGCTGGTCGAAATCAAGGCCACCGGCATCTGCCACACCGATTACTACACACTGTCCGGCGCCGACCCCGAGGGCATCTTCCCGGCGATCCTCGGCCACGAAGGCGCCGGCGTGGTGGTCGAAGTCGGCGCTGGCGTGAGCAGCGTGAAACCCGGTGATCACGTCATCCCGCTGTATACCGCCGAATGTCGCGTCTGCAAGTTCTGCCGGTCCGGCAAGACCAACCTGTGCCAGGCGATCCGCGCCACCCAGGGCCGCGGGCTGATGCCCGACGGCACCTCGCGCTTTTCGCAGAAC
>CALLYK010000147.1 GCA_937858365.1 uncultured Isosphaeraceae bacterium
TCCGCCGCCGGCGTCGCGGACGGCGGCACGGGCCACGGCGTTCGGCCCCGACATGCCCAGCGCGAAGGCGGTCACCCGGCCGCCGGGTGCCATCAGGACGCTCTGTATCTGCGCCGGAACATCGCCCGGCAGTGCGGTCTCGGGCGGGCCCCAGACCGGTGTCGGCAGCGCCGCCCCTGCCGCCGCCCCGGCGGCGGTCAGTGTGATCAGCGCCGCTGTGAGCGCGGCCGCTGCGATCGCGGCGTTCGGGCTCAACCGCAGCGCCCCGAGCACGCAGTCCGCCACGGCAGCGTTCGTGGACCCGTCGAAGGCCCAGGCCTTCCTCGCGTCCAATGGGATCACGGTCGCCGAACTGGAAGTCCCTCTGGGGGCCTCCACGATCCCCGTCGCGTCAACGGCAGGTTTCGCGACATCGGGCGTCCTCATGGTCGAGGGGCAAGGGACGAACCAGGTCCTTTATTACACGGGGACCACGACGAACAGTTTCACCGGCGTGACGGGCGGCAAAGGCGGCTTGCCGGGCGGTGCGCGAGTCATCGCGATGTCACAAACGGGCGCGGTCGATTACGCCTTGGCCCCGGCTGGACAGAACTTGCCTCTGATCAACCTCTTCCCGAACCCGGGGACATATCCGAACTCCAACCAACTCGTCACGGCCACGCTGAACATTCCCGACCAGGCCGTCGCTCCGATCACGTCGGGCCAGATGGTGATGAGCGTGGGCACGGCGATGGCACTCCCCGTTGACGCCAAGGCCGGGACGATCGCCTCGCCCGACGTGGGGACGAACCCCAACGACAAGTTCGGCCTCTTCGAGTGGGGCTGGGACAGCGCCGCGGGGGCGACCCCCTCCGGGGTCCTCGACATCGACGTGTCCGAAGTCGATCAAGTCGGCTTCAACTTCACGGCGACGACCAGTCCCGCCATGCCGCCCCCGGCGCAGGACGGCACGGGGCTCATCCCCGCACGTGACGTCCTCTTCAACAGCTTCGGCCCCTATTTGAAAGGCCTGAACGCGGCCTCAAACGCGAGCGTCTTTTTGGCCGGCGACCCCAAGAACACGTTGACGACCTTCGCGCCCGGCACGCGGATCACAGCGCCTCAAGACATCACCACCAAGCTCGAGGTCCAGCCGCCGATCCCGGAAGGCAAGGTCACGCAGAACGGCAGCTTGGCGATCGGTTCAACGTATTACTACGCGATCACGGCCGTCAGCGCTTCAGGCGAGTCCATGGCGAGCGTGCCGGTGGCGATCGTGCCCTACAAGGGCTCGCAAGGAGGCGCCGACGTCTTCTTTCAAACGGCCAACCTGAGCTGGCCCGCCTACCCATATGCGCAGAGCTACAAGGTCTATCGTTCCCAATCCTTGAGCGGGGGACAGTTGGTCTCGCCCGTCCTCATGGGAACGATCACGACACCTACCAAACGTGTGTTCGTGGACAATGGGAGCAGCAACGGTACGGCCGCCACGCCCCCGACCAACAATTACAACTATGATCCGCTGAATCAGTACTTCACCACCGCCATCAAGGACTTCTTCGACTATTACGCCACCAACGACTTCGTCCTGGACCTGGGCGGTGCCGACAAGACCACGTTCAAAGGGCGGACCACCTCCATCACGATTGGTCCGAACACCTACCCCGTCCTCCAACTCACGGGCCAGTCCGGCCAGTACGGGGGTCAATACGCGGGCCTAACGGCCAACATCTACTTGCCCATCTTCTCGACGAACACGAACGGGGCGATCCCCGGGATCACCAACTACCCAGCGCCTCCTTCTTGGCTGGTCGACCCGAACGAGTCCCCCTCGTCGATGATCTTTGGCTGCGACGGCGTGTTCGACACGCCCGACAACACGGGTGTCCCTGTGACCTCCGCCCCGGGCGTGACGTTGCCGACCGCGACGCTCACCGTGACGACGGGCGGCACGGCGGGCTTCGCGCCTCAAGGAACGCTATTGGTCGCGGGACCCGGCAACACGAGCCAAGTCGTCTCCTACACGGGCATCAACTCGACGACGAACAGCTTCACAGGTGTCACCGGCGGCACCGGCACGTTCACGAGCGCAATTGTCTACGGCCTTTCGGCCACAACCGCGTCCTTCACGAACAACCTCACGTTACCCTTGGGCAGCGGGGCGGTCTTGCCGGTCCCCTCCACCACGGGCTTCCCGGGCCAAGGGGCCTTGGTGATCCAAGGCACCGGGGCCTCGAACCAGAACGTGACCTACACGGGCATCCAGGCCGCGGCCTTCCAGAACGTCCTCGGCGGCTCCGGGACTTTCTCGCAATACACGGCGACCGCCACCCTCGCGCCGAGTTCGATTTCGACGGTGCCCACAGCCACCGTGAAGGACATCATGAACGCGATCGCCAGCGCGTTTAATCGCGGGATCACACCCCAAAAAACGGGCATGACCTGGAGCAACGTGCTGCCACCGAGCTACTGGGGGAGCGACCCAAACCCATTGCAAGGTTCGGCCGCCACGGGCGGGACCTTGGCGACCGGCAAATATCGCTATGTCATCACGGCGTTGAACATCAACAGCGCCTTCAGTGCGACGGGGAACGCCGAGACGACACCCAGCAACGAGATTGAGGTGACCCTCAGCGGCACGAACAACGCGGTCAAACTCAGTTGGCCCGCGATCAACCTCCCTGGGGGGCCGATCGGCGCGATGACGGCCCAGTCGTTCAACATCTATCGGAGCGTCCAGGACGCGGCGACCGGGGCCTTCGGGCCGCTCTTGCTCATCAAGAAGGGGCTCACGAACGGCCCGACCGACCCCACGACCACGTTCACCGACACCAGCCCGGACACGGTCTCGCCAGCGACCTCGCCGCCGTTCGTCTACTACGCGAATGGCTCGACCGCGAACTTCTACTCCGGCTTCCTCCATCAGAGGCATATCAGCATCAATGGATTGGCTTACGGTTTCCCCTACGACGACCAGGGGGGCTTCTCGACCAACGTGCAAATGCCGACCCCTACGAACGTGACGATCACACTCGGCAACTGGACGAACGCGACCACGTTGAAAGTCACGCCCCCAGCCTCGCCGCCCATCGCCGGCAGCTCGGCGATCTTCACAGTCACGGCGCAGGACGGGACGGGCAGTGTGGTCACCGACTATGTCGGCACGGTCTATTTCTCCACGAGCGACGCTCAAGCGGGACTTCCCAACGCTTATACGTTCCAGGCGAGCGACAAGGGTAAGCACGCGTTCACGGTCACGTTCAAGACGACCGGCGCTCAGACCCTGACCGTCCTCGATCCGGCGAACGACTTCATGGGGTCCGCCAAAGTCACGGTCCAACCTGGCCCCCCCATCCGACTCTCCTTCCTCAAGCAACCGGTTTGGTCCTTGCTTGGGTCGACTATTCAGGTGAGCGTGGAGGCCCTCGACGCCTTCGGCAACCTCGCGACCGAGGCGCTCGGCCCTGTCCGACTCAGGGGTCTGACAACAAACTCGACGGCCATGCTCGAAAAGGGGATCGCGCGTTTCAACCTGCCTTTGACTCGGCTCGGCCAGTTTCGCTTGAGCGCCGCCGCGGCATTTGCTTCGGCGGTCTCGTCACGGAGTTTCGAGGTCTCGAACGCGACCCGCCTGCGCGTGACGAACGCCAACCCGGCGACCGTTGGGCAACCTCTCACGCTCACGATCACCGCGATTCGGCCGAGCGGCTTGACCGATCGTTTCTACGATCGCTTGATCGACGTCTTTCAAGCGGGGAAGAAGGTGGGGACAGCGATCGCCCGGGATGGAATCGCCACCGTGACGTTGACTCCTTCCAAAGCCGGCCGGTTCACGTTCCTCGCGCGCGATGACGCTCGAAACAGCCTCTTCGGCGTGAAGACGATCAACGTGATGAGGGCTGGATAGGGCCTGCGCCCCCTCAAAGGTCGTCGCTTCGTTGCGTGCGCGGCTTCTGGATGTCGGCCAGGAGCCGTCCACGCTTGAAGACCGAGACCGTGCCGGTTGATTGGGAGACGCTCAGCGCGAGTGAGTCGGTCGTGGACGTGATCCCGGCTGCCGCTTCGTGACGAGCCCCCAATCCCTGCGGCAATGGCTCCACGCGCGCCGCGCGCGAGGCCAAATATCGACCCGCGCACAGGACCACGCCGTCGCCTCGGACCACAAAGGCACCGTCGATGGCGGAGAACTCCTTGATGGTCTCCTCGAGGGCCGTGTCGAGAATGTTGCGCTGCTCCTCGGGATATCCCTGGAACGGATTGAAGACGAGTTGACGACTTTGGGCCAGGACGTTCTCGCTATCGCCAAGGATGAAGAGGGTCCCCACCGGCCGTCCTTCCCGTCCCTCGGCCCCGAGTTCGCTGGCGAGCATCAGCACGCGTTCGAAGACGGCGGGCTGGACGTCGGCGGGGAGCGGGTCGGCGGTTTGGTCGGCGAACATCTCGCGCTCGGCGCCCAGGTCGAGCACGGCGATTTGGTCGATGAGACCGGAGCTGTCGAGCCCGCTGAGGCAGACGATGCGGTCGCCCGTTTTGATCAAGCGCTCGGCCGATGCGACAAGCGTGGCGACCTTGATCTGGCCGGCTCGCGTCATCGAGACGTCCGGCACCCTGACGATCTTGCAGATTTCGTCCCATCCCTCGGGGACCTGAAAGGTCGCGCGCTTGGTGGCCAAAATGACCCGGAAATCAACTCCTTGGAGCATGTCGGTCAGGTCGGCCCCTTCTTCGAGGACGTCGGCGTAAAGGAGCACCACGCGCGCGCCCACTTCTCGGGCGATCGCGTGAGCATGCAGGACCATGCTGCGCGAGAGTGGCTTCAAGGCATCGGGCCCCCGAGCGAGAATTCGATAGCGAGACCCAGCAGTCCCATGTCGTCGAGGTACTCCGGCTCGTTCATCTTTCCGACCTGCTGGAACCGAAGTGTGTTCTCACCGGGCCGGAGCAAACCTGTCGGGATGGGCATTCGCACGCGCGCCGGCGATTCGTTTTGGTCGCGAACATGACGATTCAGGTAGTCGATCTGCCGGCCGTTCACGAACACATTGGTCCTTAGTTCGCCGTTCTTGATGAACTCGGCGAAGGCGAGCTTCTCGTCTTCACCAGCGACCTCAATCACGTCCGCGACCACGGCCGCCGTCCCGGCCGGCACGCTTTCCAGCATGAACTTGCGTTCGAGCACACCTCCTTCCGGTTGAGGCGGATCGACCTTGGGCATGTATTGGTCCCCCAAATGATGAGGGAAAGGGTCGACGACGAGTCGCGCGCTCCGACCCAAGGGCACAAGCCGTTTCAAGTCCGCGATCGGCACGGCGATCGTGCCCGCGAAAGGTGTCTGGATGTTGAGAACGCGGTCGCTCACGGCCTGAAGGGCCCCTTCGATCGCGTCGAGATCGCGTGTCGGCCCGTTCAACCACTCGACGCGCACTTGCTGGCCGGTCAATAGCGAGGCGGCCGTGCTCCGTCGGTGGAAATGGAGCGACATGACCTCGGGCCATTCACACCGCACTTTTTGTCCCAGCATCTCCAACACGACGGCGTTCCCATCGGCCCCCAAGACCTTGCCGAAGAGTTGGTCACCCGAGACAAGTCGGGCCTCGTCTTGCGTTGGGTCCACCTCGAAGGAACGGAAAGGCTGGATGGACCTGGTCAGTTTCAAGTCGGCGAATCGTGCCGCTATGTCGGCTGGGGCGGACTCGTCCCCCTTGATTTCGGTCACCATGCGCAACGCAACGAGGGGACCCGAAGGCCCCTTGCCGTGCGAAAGGCTGTCCGTGTCGATGGCCAGGTCGATCTGGTTTGAGTCGAATCGGGCGGTCAACGTGTGCCAACCCGGCCCAGGTCGAAGGCGCTGAACGGCCGGCGGTTGCCCTTGGGAGGTCTCCACCGTGGGGACCTCATCGGTCCAGCCCGGGACCACGCGCACGGTTGAAGTCGTGCCCGATCCGGACGAGAAATGCAATTCAACGGCCCACTTCCGACCCGGGACCAGTCGCCCCGCGTTGTGAAAGGCGACTACCAATCGGCCCGCCGCGATCGGGGTCGCCAACCGATGTTCGACGCTCGCCCTTTCCGAAGAGAGCCTCAAGCACTTCGTCCCTTCTCGAGGACCGTTGGGGTCGATGGAAACGTCCCCGCGTTTGGTCCAGCGGACCTCATCCAGGGAGTCGAAAGTGTCGCCAACGACGATGGCCTCACCGGGCCGTTGACGCACGGACAAGACCCCTGCCCTCGCGGCGACCACGTTCGACGCCGCGGGTCCGGAATCGAGGCGCACGTCCTTGTCGTTCACGGCAATGAGCCGGCCCGAGACCCATTGCTGATGGCCAACGCAAATCTGAAATGGGGCAGACGACGACGATACGGACGTTGATGTCGATTCGAAGGAGACGGTCCCCGCCTGGTCGAGTGGCAACGTTGGGCCGCCTTTCTCGGCGACGAAGCGAAAGCCCGACTTAGCATCACCGACGACTTGGCCGACATGTCGCCGACCGTCGCTCGTCTGGATCGACGCAACCGGGCCGTCCGCGACCGAAAGCAGTGAGACCAAGGCGAAGCCGGCGATGATCGTGTTCATGGCCCGATTGTAGAGGTCGCGTCGCAAACAGGGCAAGTCACGACAAGCCTTCCCCAACTCAGATCGCGGCCTTGACGACTACGATGGTCATGTCGTCTTGCGGCGCGAGGCCCTCACGATGCTCCTCGGCCGCCTCTCGGATGGCCGTGACGATCTCCGCGGCGTTCGAGCGCAGGTGGCGACGCGTCGTGTCCAGCACGCGATCCAACCCGAAGAGTTCGCTCGCCCGATTGCGGCTTTCCACGATGCCGTCGCTCAGGACCAAAAGGACATGTCCCGCGCCCATTTCGAAAGGGGCGCCTTGGCCGATTCGTTCGTCGGCGTCGATTCCCAGGGCCATGCCCGAGTTCTTGAGCCGGGTCAGTTCGCCGGAAGCATCCAAGAGATAAGCCTCATGGCCGGCCCCCGCCCGGCGGACGAGACGGGTGCCGGGCGACACATGGACGAGGAAGACCGTGACGAACCAATCACGGTCGGTCTCCTGGCAGAGGAGGCGATTGGCCCCGGTCAGGATTTCGCTGAGGTCGGAGGTGGTGAGGGCGAGCGCTCGCAAGTACGACCGCAAGAGGACCATCACCATCGCCGGCCCCAGCCCGTGACCGCTCACGTCGCCGACAGCGATGATGAACGAGCCATCCTCCAGAAACACATAATCATAAAAATCGCCGCTCATTTCAGAGGCGGGAAAGCAGTTCCCAGCGATGTCCAGACCCGGCATCGCGGGCGCGGCGCCGGGGAAGAAACGCTGCTGGATGCGCCGCGCGATCGCGAGTTCCTCCTCGACGATCACGAGCTTTCGGTGGGTGCCTCGCCAGCGGTCTTGCACAAGGCAAACGAGCCAGGCGGCCCCGGCGAACGCGGTCAAGTCCACCAGGTCTTCGGCGAACTCGAATCGCCAGGATTGTCCGGGATGTCCAAAGAAAAGGTCCAGGGCCGCCACGGAGAGGGCCGAAGCGACGAACCCGCCGCGCATCCCGGCCTGCCAACTGGTGAGCACGACCGCGCCGAAGAAGAGCAATGTGGGTGGTTGCTCGCGAAGGGGCCGAACGGCATAAGTCGTCACGAGGGCCGCCGCCACCGAAGCGCAGGCGAAGCCCCAACGGGCCGCGAAGGACCTAAGCGTTGGCCCCGGGGCCTTGCCGAGGTTTGTTCGGTTCATCGAGGGGTCGAGGACGGTTGCGGCCGGCGCGGAAATCCGCAAGCCGGGTGAGTGGCGATCGACTCGGTCTTCTATTCTAACGCGTGAACGACAAGGAAGGCGGCGAAAGGTTGTGGTCGCGACCGGAATCGGTCCCCAACCAGCCGCCTTCTTGATTCCGCGGCGAACTTCCTGGGACTTGGTGCTCGCGCGGGTCCCAATGGACGACCCGCTCGCCGACGGCCCCCAAGACTCGTCGCGGGGTTGGACGAGCGGTCGAAGAAAGGGGGTGAAGGCGGGCGGGCCGAACGGCGAGAGATGCTCGCTGTTGAGGTCTCTTCCTCTTTCGCGTCGGTCAGCGATCTTGGTTCGCTTGATTGAATGAGGCCCCGAGAATCATGCCGACGAGAGGGTTGCGGGACCCGGGGGGATGTTCGACCTTGCGATACCAATCCAGGGCCCCGCGAATGTCGCCCAACTGGGCCTGAAACGCGGCGACGTTGATCAGCGCGACGCCGGCGGCATGCCGGGCGGCATGCCCGGAGGCATGGGCGGCATGGGCGGCATGATGTAACCAGGTCCCCACGGACCAGCAGTTTCGACCGGGACCCGGGCCCAAGGCCCGGGTCCCGTCGCGCCTGGAGGGGAGTGATCTCGCCCGCGGGCGGGTTTCCGAGCGAAGCGAGCCCGGGGGTGTGGGGGGCAGAGCTTGCGGAGCCCCCCACCGAAGGGCGATGCGGCTTGCCGCTCGCCCTTCCGAGGGTGGGCGGCGCAGCCGTGCGAACAACTCGAGGAAGAGATCGGAGCGAAGCGACGATCTCTGACGAGACCCCTACTCGTGGGCGAGGTCGCCGCGGCCGAGGGTGCCGGTGGCGAGGCCGAGGAGCTGGCGGAGCATGGCCGCGGTGGCGCCCCAGACGGTGTCGCCGTGGAGCTCGAAGAAGAAGATCGACCGCTCGGCGCCGAAGAGGTCCCAGCGCTCCTCGCGGTAGACCTCGGGGTCGAGCAGCTCGGCGAGGGCGACGTGGAGGACGCGGTCGACCTCGGTGGGGTTGGGGATCAGGTCGTGGGGCCGGGCGGGGAGCAGGCCGACGTAGGGGACGATGAACGAGTCGCTGGTGATCGTGGAGAGGTGGTCGAGCTCGCCGACGATCTCGACGGTCGCCGGGTCGAGGCGGATCTCCTCCCACGCCTCGCGCCGAGCGGTGTCGGGCAGGTCTTCGCCGGGCTCCTGGCGACCGCCGGGGAAGCTGACCTCGCCGCGGTGCACCCGCAGCTCGGCCGAGCGACGG
>CALLYK010000148.1 GCA_937858365.1 uncultured Isosphaeraceae bacterium
CTCCCGACCCCTGACCCGGCGGCAGGCGGAACTCGCCGCCCTCCCGGCTGTCCCTCGCGATGCCCCGCGTCACGACGGAGGTAGTCCATGAAGAAGATCCTCTTCCTGCCGGTCGCCGCGCTCGTCGTCGCCGCGTGCGCGGGCCCCGTGCCGAAGCTCGCGCCGGGCACCGACGAGGTGCAGGTCCGCGCCGCGCTGGGCCCGCCCGCCCTGGTCCTGAAGGACCCGTCGGGCGGCAGCCACCTCGCCTACCCGAACGGCCCGCTCGGGCTCACCACCCACATGGCCCGCATCGGCCCGGACGGCAAGCTCGTGCTCCTCGAGCAGGTCCTCGACGAGGACCACTTCTCTCGCCTGAAGCGCGGCGAGACGACGGAAGCGGAGGTGCTTCGCCTGCTGGGCCCGCCGGCCAAGCGGATGGAATTCCCCCGCCTGGGCCAGGTCGCCTGGGACTACCGGTTCATGGACGCCTGGGGCTACCTCGCGGAACACTCGGTCATGATCGACGGGCGGGGGGTCTACGTCGGCTCCGTGACCAAGCGGCTGAATGACGGCCGCAGCGACACGAAGTAGCCCGGCGAACGCGCCAGGAGGGCCTTCAGGGCCCGTACCGAGTGGTCGTAGCGCATGTTCTGGTTCACTTGCAGAGGCACCCGGGCCGCCCGAAACGCGGCCACCACCTCCTTGGCCTCGTCCAGCGACATCGCCAGCGGCTTCTGCGCGAGCACTCCCTTCACCTTGCGCGCGTGCCCCGCGATCCGCCGGAGGATCGCCGGTTGGGCCGCCGGCGGCACCGCCACGTCCACAATCTCGACTTCTGGACAGTCGAGCATCGTTTCCAACGAGTCGAACACGCGAGGGACGGCGCGCAAGGCGGCGACGTCCTCGGCCGTGTCCCTGGTACGCGACGTCAGCCCGACCGTCCGAAAACCGGCCTCCGCATAGGCGACCAGATGGCAGTCGCGGACGATGAACCCGGCGCCGACGACCCCGATCCCCCAGTCGCGACGGACCGGAAATCGCGGTAAGTGGTCCGAATCCAGGAGTGGGGGGACGTTCATGACGGGCCTCGTCGTCGGCCAAAAAAAGAGAGCGGGATTGTCCCCCCCATCGTAAGGCGCTTCGAGACGCCCGGCAGCGCCCCATATGGTCCGACTTCGCGAGAAGGCGGGTCGGGCCCTTGACGCCGACGCCGAATTCCGACGAACTTGTGGGGGAATCGCCCTCCTGATTGACTTGACGCCCCGCCCTTTGTCCCCTCTTCGCGAAGGCCCACCCCCGATGCGAGCTCGCCCCTTTCTGTTGGCCTGGCTGTTCGGTATCGCCGCCTCGCCCGCGTTCGCGGCCGACGACAACACCCCCCTTCAGGAATCGGTCGTGAAGGTCTTCGCCACGATGCGAGCGCCCGACCTGGCCCGCCCCTGGATGAAGTCCAGCCCCCGCGATGGGAGCGGGACGGGCGTCGTCATCGAAGGGAAACGCATCATCACGAACGCCCACGTCGTCGCCTACGCGACCCAGGTCATGGTCCAGTCCCAAGGCTCCGGCGACAAACTTCCCGCCGAGGTCGTCGCCTTTGCGCCCGGGATCGACCTGGCGGTCTTGAAGCTCGAAGACGAGTCCTTCTTCGCGGCCCATCCCCCGCTGCCCCGCGCCGCCAAACTGCCCGAGGTGAAAGACTCGGTGCTCGTTTACGGCTATCCGACCGGCGGCACCAGCCTGTCCATCACGAAGGGGATCGTCTCGCGGATCGAGTTCGCCGCCTACGGCGCCCAAACCGAAGGACTGCGCATCCAGATCGACGCGGCCATCAATCCAGGGAACAGCGGCGGCCCGGCCCTGGTGGATGACAAGATGATCGGCATCGCCTTCAGCCGCCTGGGGACGGCCGACAACATCGGCTACATCATCCCGACCGAAGAGGTGGAACTCTTCCTGAAGGACATCGCCGACGGCACTTACGACGGCAAGCCACGTATGTTCGACGCCCTGCAAACTCTGGAAAACGAAGCCCTTCGAGCGAAGCTCAAGATCGACCGGGCGGCCAAGGGGATCGTTGTCCATGAGCCCGGCGAGCCCACGGACCCGGCGTACCCGCTCAAGAAGTGGGACTTGATCACCAGGATCGGCGACCGCGAGATCGACAACGACGGCCAGGTCCGCCTCGACAACGGCCTGCGCGTCCGCTTCCAGTACTTCATCCAGACTCTGGCGAGAGACGGCAAGGTGCCCCTGACCATCGTCCGCGACGGCGAGACGGTCCCGATCAACTTGCCCGTCACGGCCCATCGCGTCATGTTGATCGACGAGTTGAAGGGGGCCTACCCGTCCTACTTCGTGTACGGCCCGCTTGTTTTCTCGCCGGCGACCGCCGAACTGGTGGGGGTGCTGGGCCGCAACCCGTCGGTGGCCGAGTTTTTCGGGTCGATCGGCAGCCCCTTGATCACGCGCCGCGGTGACCGACCGGCCTTCGAAGGGGAACAACTGGTGGTTGTGGCTTCGCCGATGTTCCCGCACAAGGTGGCCAAAGGGTACAGCAACCCGTTCGCCAAGGTGGTCCGCGACGTCAACGGCGTGAAAATCAAAGGCCTGCGCCACCTTGTTGAGACCCTCCGCGACCTGAAGGACGAATACGTGGTGATCGAGTTCGACGACCGGGCCTCGGAGACCCTGGTCTTTAAGAGGAAGGAAATCATGGCGGCGACCGATGACATCCTCACCGACAACGGCGTCCGAAGGCCCTATTCCGACGACCTGGCGAAGGTCTGGGACGGGCGGTAAAGGGCCCACGTTGACGCTTGTCAAAGCGTTGATCGGTGCTTTTTGTCAACACGGGCGGAATTGCTTCGCACCAATCCCATCGATCTGTTAACGTCAACGCCGTTGCGGGATGACCTTCGTCAAGTTTCCGAATGCGTCTGTTCGGTACCCACTTGACGCGCATCTCGAACATCCTTATCCTTCGAGGACTTCTTCGGCATCTTCCATCTGCGGCCTCCTTATCGGTCGGGCCGCAATGATTTGATGGGAAGGTATTCCGCGACCGGGTCGGTCCACCACGTGCTCCACTTGAATTGCTCGGAGAGACACCATGAAGCGTATGGCTTTCTCATTGTTCCTCGCCGGCGCGGCACTGGTCGCCGCTTCGGGCACCGGGCGCTCTCAGATTGTGCTCGACGTGAAGCCGGAGGCCGTCCCGACGCTGAACAACCTGACGGGGGTCACGGTTGCGTCGCGTTTCACGGCGACGGCGAATGTCAGCGTTAATCAGATCGGGGCTTATCTGTCCGCGTTCATCGGTCAGAACGTCACGATCGGGATCGCGGCGGATACCGGCACCGGGACCGCAGTCTTGGGCAATCCAACACGGGCGCCCGTGAACGCGTTTCTGGCTTCAGGCGTCGTGGCCGTGGCCAATGCGCCCACGGCACTCTACACCACGGCGATTCCCACGTTGAACCTTGTAAGCGGCACGAATTACTGGTTCATCGTCCAAGGCCCCGCCGGTGCCGGTACGTCCTACTCTGCGACGACCAGTCCCGGTCTTGTCACCTCCAACGGTGCCACACCGGTCACGAACCCGCTTTTCAGCGTGCCGGGTCAGACACTCGCGCTCAACACCCTCATCATCAACGGTACCCTTGGCGCTTCCGCGCCGGCGAACTGGAACCTGCAATCGGCCAACTCGTCGGTTTCCTACCAGTTGGCGAATGTCCCCGAACCTTCGACCTTCGTCCTGGGTGGCGTCTTGGTTGGCGTCGGTGGTTTGGTTGGCTGGAAGCGGCACCGGGCGCGGAAAGCGAGCCAGGTCCAAGCGGCCGCTTGATCGGACCACACCCGACCCATCGCCTTGAAGTCTGGATGAACTCGCCCACCGTGGGCCGGCAATCGCCAGTGATGGCTGATTTCCGGCCCATCCGCTTTTTCCCGGCAAACCACGGAACGCACCCCATCGAGATCGGGTCTTTGCCATGCCTCAAGAAAGTTCGGGCGATCGTAGTCCATCCCGCTCGCATCGTGTCAAGAAGCCGAAGCCGAAGCTCCTGCCTCGCATCGGCCGCTTCCTGTTGCAGTGTGGCCCTGCGCTGCTCATGCTCGGTTTCGCGATCGGTCTGACCATCCTGGCCAACACCCGCGCGAAGCTCTCCGTGGTGCAGGGGACCTACAAGCAAAAGGCCGATGAGGCCCTCGCGAAAAAGGACTTCAGGACGGCACGTCTCTGCTACGATCGACTCCTCACGCTCGCCCAAACCCCGACCGGCAAAAACATGGCCGGCTACGGATTGGTGCAGAGCTTGGAAGGGATGCGGGCCGAGCCCAACCGCGTCAAGTATCTCATCACCCAAATCGCCCCGCTGGACCGCCCAGGCTATCCCGAGGCCCAACTCTGGGCCGCGATGCGTCTGCTCGCGGCGCCCAACATCGACCCGAAAGACCTGGGCGACGCGGAGCTCCATCTCAAGCGGGCCGTGGATGGCGCGGGGATTTCGACGGGGCCGCGAGCGGCCCTCGGCCAGCTATACGCCCTCACGGGCCGGCTGTCGGAAGCGGTCCCACTCTTGCGAGATTCGCTCAAGGAACGTCCGGAACTCCGCATCGTCCTGGCCAGTGTCTATCGTCAGCAGGGGCTGGAGCAAGCCGCGGTCGAAGAAGCGGAATTCGCGCGAAGCTATTACGAGAGGAAGGTCCAGGCGGACCTTTCCGACAAGCAATCACGTTATCAACTTGCGCTCGTGAATATGTTCGCCAAGAACCACGCCGAGGCCCACAAGGTCATCCGTGAAGGGCTTGCCCGAGAGCCCGACGCGGCCGAATTCCAGGCCCTCTTCGCCGACAATTGCGCGCTCTGGGTCGAGCAACTCGCCAAGGAGAAGCCCGACGCACTGGCCGAACAACTCACGTTGATTGAGCAGGGCTTGCGCGCGGCCCCCGGGCAAGGCATCCTTCTAAGCCGGATGCAGACGATCCTCCGCCGCAACGACGCAACGAGTGACGAGGCCCGCGCGCTCCTTGTCCGGCTTCTCGCCGACGGAAACGCGCCGGCGGCGATCCACTTCATCCTGGGGGCCGACGCCTTCGAACACCGCCGTCCGGACGAGGCTCGCATCCACTGGGAACAGGCCATCAAGCTATCTCCAACATTCACATATGTAGCAAATAACCTTGCCTGGATTCAAAGTGAGTCGGAGAAGCCCGACCTGGAAGCGGCCCTGGGCCTCGTCGACCTCGCTTTGAAACAACAGCCCCAGGTGCCCCAGTTTCATGGCACGCGGGGCCATGTCCTCAAGAAGCTCGGCCGCCATCAGGAAGCGCTGGAGGAACTCGAGAAGGCCCTCGTGGGAACCAACAAGGAGTCGTACGAGGTCCATCGGGACCTGGCCGAGACGTACGAGGCCCTCGGCTTGAAGGACCAGGCCAAGGTGCATCGCGATAAGGTCTATGAGTTGGAGTTGAGGGCCGGTCTGAAGCCGAGCAAGCCGACCCTCACACCAGCCAACCCGAAATAGCTTCGAGTTGGTCCAAGCGCGTGACGGCCCGCGTCCGCCCCGTTATCCTGGATGAAAGAACGCGGTGACCGGTGAAGTCGCCGGTCTCTCGCGTCGCGATGGAGGGGCCCGCCAATGACCCCGGACCAGCTTCGGGCCGCGCAGGCCCCGCTGAAGGCCCGATATCAGGAAGACGGCGCTTCGGCCCGTCACACTCTTTCGGCCGTGGGCGTGATCGTCCCCGAGAGCGTCTCGTGCCGGATCGAGACCGGCCACGGACCCACGATCCACGCCGGCCTTCATCCGGCGGCCGGCGGTGACGGTTCGTGGGCCTGCTCGGCCGACATGCTGCTGCAAGCCCTTGTTGGTTGCGCGGGCGTGACCTTGACGGCCGTCGCGACCGCCCTGGGGGTCCCTTTCCGCGGCGGTCGGGTCATCGCCGAAGGGGACCTCGACTTCCGCGGCACGCTGGGCGTGAAGAAAGACGTCCCCGTCGGCTTCGAGGCGGTCCGTCTCCGCTTCGAACTCGACGCCGACGCCACGCCTGAGCAACTCGCCAAGCTCATGCAATTGACCGAGCGCTACTGCGTGGTCGCCCAATCGATCAAGCCGGCGCCAACGCTCTCCGGCACCCTCAATTCCTCGGAGGCGGGCCTGAAATGATCGCCTCAATCGCCTTGCTGGGTCTGTCCCTGACAGTGAACGCGCCTCGGGTGGAGCACGCCAAGATCGTCCTTGACGTGATCGCGCCCGGCGGCAAGCAGACGGCCTTCATGGACCAAACTCCGCCGCCACAAGGCAAAAACCCCAGGCCGGTCGTCGAGGCCCGGGTAAGCGAGCCGATCAAGGTCCAATGGACGTTCACCAACGTCTATCCTCATAAGACATTGTCCAACGTAGTCGTTCACTTGTATGTCGCGCGTGTGGAAAAGACGGGCCAGAAGGAGCTGCCGCAACTTGACGACGACGTGGTGGTGGAGACGGCCTTCGAGATGGACTTCAAGCCGGGGGCCAAGGCGGGCGGCCGTCAGACCGTTCGGATCGACCAGCCCGGCGTCTATCTCGTGCGCGTGGAAAGCCGGCAAACGGGCAGCGACCACGAGCACTTCGCGGCGATCGACCTGGTCGTGCGCGAGAAGCCCTGAGGACCAACCGTCCTGACGCGCTCGTCAGATCCGGTTGTCGGGCGCCACAACGAAGGTGTTGCGCATCATTTTGCGGAGGAGCTTGATTTCGCCCGAGTGACGGGCCTCGTCGTGCAGGCCGTGCATGATCGCGAAGCGGACCGTCCGGGCCGGATTGCCGGCCTCGGGGGCGTCGAGTTCGGCGTCGGTCAGGGCGGCGATCGTGCCGCGCAGGCGTTCGTATTGCTGCTTCAACTGGGCGACCACATCTTCCAGGCTGGGCCAATGGTCGGCCGGCACATGGGCCGGGTTGCTCTCCCAACTGAACATCTTCATCCACGATTCGGGCATCTGGGGCGCTCGGCCCAGCGACCTTTGGGTGAGGAACTCGGTCACGACGTAAGCGTGTCCGGCATGCCACAGGCACGAGTTGCGCAAGCCCGGCGGGGCCCATCGGGCGTGCGGGTCGTCGAGCCCTTGGAGCTCGCTCAGGGTCTTGCCGCGAACGTCGTCAAGCAACAGAAGCAGGGTCTTGTCAGCCATCAGTCGGGTCTCGGGAAGAAGGAGAGGATCCACTCCCTCCATGATCCCGGAGGAAGTCCTTCCCTGACAACCCATGTTACGGTCGCGGGGGTGGAGACGGGCCTCGCTCTTGAGGTTGGCGGTCCCTTGGTCATTTTCCGGCCGGTTCCTGACGATAGATCAGGACCCGGTCGTGGACGATCAGGATGAGGTCGACGAGGCCGTCGCCGTTCACGTCGCCGACAGCGACGTCGCGCGGCTCGACCAAGGCGTCGGGGTCGCGGAACGACTTCCGTTCATAGATCTTGAAGGCCAGTCCCCGTCCCCATTTGCGGGCCTTGTCGGGCGTGACGATCTCCAGGAAGTGCTCCGCCGTGTCCGTGAGGGCGATGTCGGTCTGACCGTCGCCGTTGAGGTCGGCGGCGACGAGGTCGGAAAGAAGGGCGTCCTTGCGGTCGCTTTCATACGTGCCCAGGGTCTTGAGGCGCAGGCCGCGTTTACCGGCCAGGACCACGCCGAAGCGATCGGCCCCCGCGACGAGGAGGTCTTCCCTGCCGTCGTCGTCGAAGTCGGCGACGTGGAAGCCGAGGAACTCGAATGGGCCCATCGACAAGGAGCCGCGGGGGCGATAAGGGCCGTCTTTCCTCGCCAGCACGAGCAGGGACTTCGACGCCTTGTCCATCAGGACGATCTCGCGTCGGCCGTCGAGGTCGAGGTCGATGGCGACGGCACCAAGGACCTGCGCCGAACCCCGGCGCGCGTCGTACTGGTCGCGGACTTGCCATTGGTCTTTGGGACCGAGGAAGACATCGCGCGCGAACGTGTTTTGGCCGAGGAGGAGCGCGGGTCCGTCGATCGTGGTGGGCCGCAAGGGGGAGGTGCCCGCCAGTCCGGCGAGGGGTCCCAGCGGGGCGGCTCGGAAGGGGACGCCTTCGGCCTGTCCGATGAGCAAGAGGGGGCCCGCCACGGTGGTGATGAGCAGGTCGGCGCGACCGTCTTGATTGACGTCCAGGGCGATCATCGCCGTGGGTGTCGCGGAGATACCGTCGATGGGGAGGAATGGGGCCTTGTTCCAAAGCCATGGCGAGAACGAGCCGTCGGGCGTGGGGGCCAAGGCCCTGAGTTGATAGGTCTCGCCCCCATCGGCTTTGGCCACGCGGGCGAGGTAGAGCAACTCGCCGCTGCCATCGGCGTTGAGGTCGACGACCTCCATCGCGACCGGTTCCCCCGAGACGGGCAAAGGGGCGGGGAAGGAGGGCCTCTCGGCGCGGAACGTGCTACGGCCGATCTGTTTTTCTTGCTCGGAGAGGACGTAAATCTCGGCCTTGCCGTCGCGATCGAAGTCGGCGACCTTCACGGTCTTGCCGCCGATCAAGCTGGGAAAGGGCAGGGGGGCCATCAAACCTGAACCGGCCTTCTGCAGGGAGACGAGGAATCGGGCGCCGGCGGGGTCGGCGATGACGACGTCGGCCCGGCCGTCGCCGTCGATGTCGCCGACGTCGAGGGAGCGGTCGCGCGTGTTTCCCTTGGGCAGTGGGAAGAAGAGGGGCCTTCCGGGCGTGGCCGAGTCGTCCTCGTGGTTGAAGTCGAGGGTCGAAACGCGGGTGATTCCGGCGAGGAAGTCAATGGTGAGGACCTCGGCGCCCGGGCGGCCGTCGACGTCGGCGAGCACCAGCGCCCGCGGTTTTTCGAGGGCGAAGGGTTGCTCGGGTCCCAGGAGGCCGTCCTTGGTGGAGAAGCGCACGCGCAAGGGGTCGTCGGTGGCCGCGTCGCCGATGGCGAGGTCTTGGCCCCCATCGCCGTCGAGGTCGGCGACCTTGACGACGCCCGGTTTGCTCGCGGAATGGGCGAGGCGCTCGGGGTCGCCGAGTTGACCGTCGGGGCCCTGGAAAATCAGGACGAGCTCGTCCGGACCGAGGAGCGCGAGGTCGTCGCGGCCATCGCGATTCAGGTCGCCGACAGCCAGGGCCGTGCCGCTGGCGACGGCGTCTCCCACCGCGAAGCGCCTTGAGGTCTCGAAGCGGGCGCCCCCTTCATTGTAAAGGACGATCAATTCGGCGGGGGTGCCGTAGAAGGCCAGGTCGGTCTTGCCGTCGCCATTGAAATCGCCCGCCTGCAGGCTCACGATGGCCTTGTTGACGGTGATCGACCGGAACTTGAGGCGGCGGTCGGAGTCGCCCTGGTTGGCCTCGTCGCCGGCGGGCGGTCCCTCGGCCGGGCCGCTCAGCAAGAGCGCTATCCGAGAGCGATTGTTGTCGATCATGGCGATGTCGGCGACTCCGTCGCCATCCAGGTCGCGCACGACGAGGCCGGTGGTCCTGGGCCCGACCTTGTAAATCTCCAACGGCAGAAAACCAAAATCCGGCTTGGCGCCGGAAGGGTCGTCCACGGCGGCCCGCGCCACCGCCAAGGCGACCAGCGGCAGGACCCACGACATACCCCTCGTCAGCCGCAACGTCCACTTCCTGGGCATCGCGAGCCTCCCTCGCGTTGGACTCCTTGTCGGGGTCAAGGTCACAGGGTACGAACTGGGTCTCGGCTCGACAAGTCCCGGTCCCTACGCGCACACCGATCGCAGCGTGACGCCGAAAAGCGACATTGCCGGAGTGCCTGGTCGCGCCTCTTCGCGTCTTTCGCTCGGTCTTGTTTGACAGCGTTCCGGGAAGACCTACGGTTCTGTTGTTCCTGAGGCGTGGACAGGACCAACACCGGGACACATCGGACTGGGCCCGGCACGAACGACTCCACGAAAAAGAGGGGAACCTGCCCGATGCGGTCGGGCGGGGCACATGCAAGAGGAGAGGACATCCATGACGGCCCTGAAGGCTCGCGTGCATCAGTTCCTGGTCAGCGAAGACGGCCCGACCGCGGTCGAATATGCGGTCATGGTCGCCTTGATTGTCGTCGCCTGCATCGGCGTGATCACGTCGCTGGGCGGCAAGATCAGCACCACGTTCAACACCGTAAACGGGGCCCTCTAAGGTCCGGTCGGGCGCGGCGCGCGGCGCCGGGCCGTGGACAACCACTGGGGGCGTGGGCATTGGGCCGTTGGCCGGGCCGTCACCCCCCTCTTTTCCTGGTCATCATGGACAGGCCCGCGGGGGGCCCGGGAGTACCGGGTCCCTCGGGGCCTCTTCGCACATCGGCCGCCAGGCGCGCATCGGCCCCGGTCGGGCCTTCGCCTTGGCCTTCGCGTTCGCGTTCAACAGCCAAGCCCTAGGAGGAGGTCCGTTCATGGGGGGGGTGTCAAATCACATGCTCGGCTGGATCGTCTCGGTCGTGCTCATCGTCGCGGCCGTGATCGACGGCCGGATCTTGAAGGTGCCCAATTGGCTCACCTTCCCGTTTCTCTTCGTTGGTCTCGGCTACTCCCTTGGCTCAGGAGGCTGGGGTCAACTCTGGCTCGCCCTGCAAGGGGCCGCGCTGGGACTGGCCTTGCTGCTGCCCTTGTACGCGATCGGCGGCATGGGCGCGGGCGACGTCAAGCTCTTCATGGGGGTTGGGGCCTGGATGGGGCCCGAAGTCACGCTTTACGCCTTCCTCGTTCTGGCCGTTGTCGGCGCCGTGATGGCCGTGGCGATGGTCGCCTGGTCGGGCGAGTGGCGCAAGCACTGGGAACTTTTCCAGACGATCTTTCACGAGATCGTCGTGATCCGAGACCCCGCCACGCTTTCGGAGCTGGCCGCCAAGCGCAAGCCGAGCATGATGCTCTTGCCCTACGGCATCCCGATCGCGGTCGGCTCGATCGGCTACTTCGCGGCGACCGGGCTGCTCTTCTGAGTGGCGACCGGGCCGGCGCCGGGGCACCAACGCTCCCAAGCACTGCGAATTCCAGGAACGGGCCCCAGGTGGACCGTACCAGGAGGCCGGCACGAGGCGCGGACGAAGAGGTCCGTGCCTCTTTTTTTTGGGGACTTCGCGAGGATCGGTACTTCGGGCGAGACAATCTCCGGACTTGACCTAGGATGCTCTGGACGGGGTCGATCGGGCCCGGAGGGGCGTTCGGGGAGATGAGACAATGAATGGCCGTTCGTTGATGGTACTCGGGTTGGCGATGGTTTGCGGCCTCATGGCCATGCTCGCCGTCAACCAGCTTTTCAACAAGCCGTCGGGCGCGCCGCAGAGCGAACAGGTGGACGTGCTGGTCGCGGCCCGCGAGCTGAAGATCGAAGAGGTCATGACCAAGAGCGACATGGTCAAGACCGTGAAGATGCCCAAGGAAACGGTGCCGGCCGGCTCGTTCCGCTCGTTTGAGGACGTGGCCGACCGTTGGGTCCAGATCAAGATCCTTGCCGACGAGCCGATCATCGACCCGAAGCTCGCCCCGCGCGGCACGGAGCGCGGCTTGTTGCCCCGAATCCCCGTGGGGATGCGGGCGATGTCGATCGAGGTGAGCGAACAGACCGGGGTGTCCGGGTTCGTGCAACCCGACCACCGGGTGGACGTGATCCAGTCTCGGGCCTCGACCAAGGCGGGGTCGGCGGGCTCTCCCGAGGCGGAAACGGTCCTTCAAGACGTGTTGGTCCTCGCCAGCGGCACGAACCTGACGCGGTCCGAAGACAAGGCGGTGACCGTGCGGACGGTCACTTTGGCGCTCACGCCCGACCAGATCAACGTGCTGGTCGCGGCCAAGCAGCAAGGGCCCCTCTCGCTCTCGATGCGGGCCATTAACGACCACGAGATCATCGAGAAGCCCGTGAAGGAGCCCGAGCCGCCGCCGATCGAGATGGTGGACGTGATCGTCGCGTCGCGCGAACTCGTCCCCGACGAGGTCCTGAAGAAAGAGATGACCCGGATCGAGTCGCGGCCCAAGGACAAGATCTTGCCGGGTGCCTTCCACTCGTTCGACGACCTGGCCGAGCGTTGGGTCCGTACCAAGATCGACGCGGGGGAGCCGATCATCGAGGCCCGATTGGCCCCGGTCGACCTGGTCTCGCGGATCGCCGCCGGCAAGCGGGCCGTGGCGATCGACGTGAACGAGCAAACGGGCGTGGCCGGGTTCGTCTTGCCCGGGCATCGCGTGGACATCGTCAAGCAGATGGCCCCGGACAAGAACGACGTGCGGGCCAAGAACTCGACGGCCGAGACGGTCCTTCAAGACGTGCTCGTGCTCGCGGCCGGCCAGGTGTTCAATCGGACGGAGGACAAGACGGTCCTCTCGCGCACCGTCACACTTGAGGTCACGCCCGAGCAAGTCGACCAGTTGATCGCGGCCAAGGCCGATGGCCCACTTTCGTTGTCGCTCCGCGGTCGCGACGACCACGAACAGGTCGTGCGGATGAAGGTCGTGGACGCGGGTCCCCTCGTGGCCAGTGGGCCGCGGTTGCTGGGTCATGTCACGATCATCCACGGCCCGCGTGGCTACGAGCGGCACCCCTTGTTCGAGCGAGACCCGCTCGGCATGCCCGCTCCCGAGATGGACGATCCCGAGGCCCGGACCCCTGGAGGAGATTGAGTCTCCTCCTTTTCAGGGGCCGTCTCAAGACGGGACGGCCGGACCCGAAGACCCAAGGAAAACGCACCGAACGAGCGATGGTCACACTCCCGGTTCCAAGAGGCGACTCGTGAAGACCGATAGCATGAAAGGCATGATCCGCGTCGTACTGGTGGACCCGGCCGAGGAGTCGCGGCTGTCCCTTCAGCGTCTGCTGAGCGGCATCGGCTCCATCTGGCTCGGCGAGGTCTGCACGTCGTACGACGCGGCCGCTCGCTCCGTGCCGGAAAACAAGCCGGACCTCACGGTCCTGAACATCGACAAGGATCCCGAGGCGGCCATCGGCCTGATCCAACAGATCGTCCGCGAGCAGCACGACGCGATCGTCCTGACGGTGAGCCGTCATCGCGACGCCGACATGATCCTCCGATTGGTCCGGGCCGGCGCTCGCGAGTTCCTGGGCCTGCCCGCCAACCTGGACGAGTTGATGCAGGCGTTCGACCGCCTCGTCCGTACGTCGCCGGCCGGGGGACAGCCCCGCCGGTCGTCCCGCGTGATCGCGATCACGGGCGCGGCTGGGGGCGTCGGCTGCACGTCGGTCGCCGTGAACCTGGGCACGATCCTCGCCAAGAACAGCGAACAGTCGATCGCCCTGGCCGACTTCGACTTGCTCCTCGGCTCGGCCGACACTTGCCTCGACATCATCGCCGACCATACGTTGCTGGAAGTCGCCCGCGACGTCGATCGCGTGGACCTGACGCTCCTGAAGCGCTCCCTCACCCGCCATGGGTCGGGGCTCTACGTCTTGCCGCGGCCGGTGGCGATGGAAGACGTGGCCAAGATCGACCCGGAATCGCTCCGGCGCGTGATCGGCTTGCTCAAGGCCGTCTTCCAGACGGTCATCATCGACACCAGCAAGGGGCTGCAAGCCTCCGATTTCGTCGCCTTGGAGATGGCCGACGACATCCTGACGACCGTGCAATTGGACCTCAACTGCCTGCGGAACACGGCCCGCCTCCTGGGCCTCTTCCGCCAGTTCGACGGCATGATCGACAAGGTGAAAGTGGTGGCCAATCGGGTCGGGGCGTGCCCCGGAGACGTGAGTCCCAAGAAGGCCCAAGAGGCCCTCACGCTGCCGATCACCTGGCAAGTCCCCAACGATTTCCGGTCGTTCAGCGAGGCCCGCGCCCAGGGCGTGATGATCGAGGACATCGCCAAGGGAGGCAAGGCCCACCGGGCCCTGCTCGAAATCGCCAACGCGTTCGCCGCGCAGCCACTCCAGCCGCAGAAGACTCGGGGTCGGTTGGCGGCCCTCTTCTGAGCCGGGCCCAGCCAACCCAGCCCAGCCGGGCCGAGGCCCTTCGGCCCCACCGCACCCGCGCACGTTTCGTTTTGAACCAGGGTTGGTCCGCGCGCGAAGCGGTCCGCGCCCTTCGCCACATTGGCCTACTTGGAGGTCGCCAGAATGCTCAAGGGATTTGGACGCAGTCCGTTTGGCCCTCGTCCCAACGGCTCGCCGGGACCACACGCCCCGGTCGAACCTCCGCCCGTCGACGCGGGCGCTCCCGTCCCCACGACACCCCAGCAAACGCCCCCGCCGCCGCCCCCTCGACCGCGCGAGCCGGCGCGCGAGGTGGACCCCAACGTCCTCAAGTACGAGGCACTCAAGAAGACGATCCATCTGCGGTTGGTCGATCGCCTCGACCTGAATCGCGTCAACGAGATGGACACGTCGATCATCCGCAACGAGATCCGTGGCGTCGTCGAACATCTCTGCGACACCGAGAACCCGCTCCTGAACCGCACGGAGCGGGCCCTGTTTCAGTCGTGCA
>CALLYK010000149.1 GCA_937858365.1 uncultured Isosphaeraceae bacterium
TGGGCGCTGGAGAACGACATGGGAGCGACGATCAGAACGGGCAGGCACAGGAATATCAGCACCGATGCGCCGACCACGGTTAGCCATGCGTCTGAAAACCTGGAACGGCCGGTCACGCGCTACGCTCCCGTATCCACTGGTATATCGCATAGAGCGAGAGTGTCACGACCATCAGCACCACCGATACGACGGCCGCGATCTCCCACCGTGCGAAGCGGTTTATCAAGAGGTCCATCATGTTGGCGATCATCGGCACCTTGCCGCCCCCCAGCACCGCCGGAGTTATGTAGAAGCCGAGGCTGAGGATGAAGATGAGTATGCACGATGCGGCCAGCGTCGGGACCGTCAGCGGGAAGAACACCTGCCAGAAGATGCGAAGGCGCCCGGCACCCAGCGTCTCGGCGACCTGCAGCAGGCGCTGGTCGACGCGGATCATCGCCGCGAACAGCGGCAGCACCAGGAAGGGCAGCAGCACGTTGGCCATGCCGATGGTCACGCCGAGCTCGTTGTAGAGGAAGGAGATCGGCGCATCCGTCAGCCCGAGCCACATCAGGCCGCGATTGACCAGGCCACCATTGCCCAGCACGACGATCCAGGCGAAGGTGCGCACCACGTTGCTGGTGAGCATCGGAAGCAGCGTGAGGAAGACGAGCACGCTGCGCTGCCGGGGGCCGGCGTGCCAGTGCCCCAGTCGAAGTTCACCCGCGGATCGATCCGGGTCACGGTCGAACCGGTGAAGTCCTGGTTGTTGTAATACCCCCCGAGCAGGCCGTCGCCCGAGCCGGTTGGGTTGGGCGAGGTCGTCGCCTGTGCCACGTTCGTGTAGTCGGAATACGACCCGCCGGCGAACGAATTGTAGGAGCGAACGCGGTAGAAGTAGGTGCTGTTCGGCTGCGCGGTGTCGTCGGTGAAGGTTGGGTAATTGACCCCTGCCGTGCCGATCTCGACCCAGCCGGAAAGGCCGTCGAGATAACCGGCGGCCTCTTCCGGCGTCAGGTTGGGGACGCCCCCCTCACATGGCACACATCGCTTGCGAGTCAGTTCATCGGCGTTCGGGGCGACCATGGCGGGCCTTTCGTTTTTGGGCGGTCCGAGCATTTAGGCTAGGGACTCGGACCCATCTCGGCAACCCGTGTAGGGAAATCGCTGAAGATCTTGGGTGGCTCGGGTCGATCCAAGGGACGAGACGGAGGGCCCGCGACGTGGCGGTCCCGCGCCTGTATTGCCCCACCCGCAAGGAGGCCCGCGCGATGAGTGAGGAGCGAACGCTCGACCTGATTCGTTGGACGTTCACGATTGACCCGAGCCGGAAGGCGGAGGTGGTGGAGTATCTCGGGGACCTCGGCCTCGACGTCCACGTCGCGACCGACGGCCAAGCGACCGCGCTCTGGGACGAGCCTGAGGACGACCTGGACACCGACGCGATCATCGAAGGGCTCTGGGAAGCCCACGGGTCGACCTTCGAGGTCACGCACGAGGAGTTCGGTCGAACCAATCACATGGTCTACGACGCGGGCGACCAGGAATCGGCCGAGCAAGCGGCTTGAACTCGTCAATTCGGGGCCGGGCAAATCTCAACATTTTCGGATGGTTCGTTGACATGCCCGGTCCCGCGGTTGTAGGATAAGAACAGTTCGCTCACGATCGGGCGATCGATCGTAGGTCATGCCGGCCCCCGGACCGCGTGAGCGCGTCGCGGGGGCCTTTCGCATGGTCCTCGATGAGCGGACTCGGGCCCTGCATGGGCCCGCCATTGCCCTCCCAAACGAACGGGAGGTCGCACCATGTCGATCCGCTATCGGGACCGCGTCCACGCCGGCCAAATGCTGGCGTTGCGACTGCTCACCTACGCCGGCCGCCCCAACACGATCGTCCTGGCCTTGCCCCGCGGCGGCGTGCCGGTCGGCCACGAGGTCGCCCGCACGCTCGGTTTACCTCTCGACGTCTTCGTGGTCCGCAAGATCGGCGTCCCCGACCAACCTGAACTGGCGATGGGGGCCATCGCCTCCGGCGGCGCGATCGCCCGCAATGAAGAAGTCATCCGGGCCCTAGGCATCGACGACGCCGAATTCCAGCGGCAGGCCAGGCGCGAGGCGCGCGAAGTGGTCCGTCGCGAGCAAGCGTACCGAGACGGCCTTCCTCCCCCCGATGTCGCCGACAAGACGGTCCTCCTGGTGGACGACGGCCTGGCGACCGGCTCGACCATGAAAGCGGCCGTGCGCGCCCTCCGACAAATGGGGCCCGCGCGGATCATAGTGGCCGTCCCTGTCGCCGCGGCCCCCACCTGCGACGACCTCGCCATCGAGGCCGACGAGTGTCTCTGCGACCAGGTCCCCGAGCCGTTCCGCGCCGTGGGCCTCTGGTACGACGATTTCTCTCAAACCACCGACGAGGAAGTTCGCGAACTCCTCGCCCGGTCGCGCGGGACGCACGCGCTCGACCCCACGTCGAGCTAGCCGGGACCCCCCGGCCCCCTTTTCACAAGGAAACACCCATGGTTACGCGACGCCTCCCGCTGCCCATGTTCCAGCGGGTGCTCTTCGCGGCCGACTTCTCCGAGTCGTCACGCGAGGCCTTCAGGGTCGCTTGCTCCCTGGCCAACGACGAATCCACGCGTCTTGTCGTCCTTCACGTCATCGAGATGGTCCACGTCGCCGAGCAGCCGATGATCTACGGGGAACTGGGCGTCCCCGTGCCGATCACTGGGGACTTCCCGGCGCATCATCAGGCCCTCGCCGACCGCATGAAGGACCTCTACGCGCCGGACCATCCGATTGAAGTGACTTACCTCCTCCGCGAGGGAGAGGCGGCCGAGGAGGTCTTGCGCGTCGCCGACGAAGAGGGGTGCGACCTGATCGTCATGGGGACGCACGGCCGGACCGGCCTGGACCGGCTCTTGGCGGGCAGTGTGGCCGAGTGCATCATGCGGAAGGCGCGATGTCCGGTCCTCACGGTCCGCACGCCGGCCTCGGTCGCCCGGGAGTCCCAATTTCGGTTCACGCCCTCAATGGTCTGAACCTATCGTCCTATCCTCTCAATGGCCGCCCCAATCGGAGACTGTGTCTCCTGGAGGCATGTCATGAACGCCATGAACACCATTCTGTATCCGACCGACTTCTCGAAGTGCTCCGACGCGGCCATTCCCCTGGCCCGTTCGCTCGCGCGGGACAGCGGGGCGAAGCTGATCCTGCTCCACGTCTCCCCCCTGGAAGTGATCGCCGACGGGGCCTACGTCGCGCCGATGGACCCGCGTGTCTATCAGGAGGCCCTGGAAGAGTTGCGGGAACGCCTGGAAGGGCCCGACCTGAAGCTGGCGATCGAGGTGGACCAACGTCAGGGAGACCCGGCGACCGAGATCCTCGTCGCGGCCGACGCCTGGCGCGCCGACCTCATCGTGATGGGCACACACGGACGGGGCGGTTTGGGAAGACTCGTCCTCGGCAGCGTTGCCGAGGCGGTCATGCGCCACGCCGACTGCCCGGTCTTGACGGTCAAGACGCCTCACCCCGGGCCGACGCGCAAGGCCAAGTCCTTTGAAGAGCGCGCCACGGCGCTCTTCTAGATGACCATCCACAGAATGGTGGCCGAGTGACACTGGTGGCTTACTACCAGTGTCACTCGTCTTGGATGGCACCACGGATGATCGAACGAGGAGTTCCGGGCGTCTTCTTCTCAGCTCCAGGGGGGAGACCGTCCGTGGCCAGGGGTGAGCGAGGCGAACCCCTGGATTCGAGCGGTCGGATTTCCTTCCTGGGTGTCCCGCATGCCTCCCCTCCCGCGATCGGGGCAAGGCACGGGTCCGGGGGACACGTGTCCTGGAGGAACGACCTCGCGCCGGAGTCGTCTTCCAAGGGACCGTCTCGGCCGACGGGGGTATGGTCGGCGCGTTCGGATCATCCAGGGGTCGCGCCGCGTTCCAGCCCGGGCCACAGGCGGTGGCACCTCCCAGGACTGCGAAGGACACAAGTCAATCGCTGCCTTACTTCGGACCCGCGTCGGTCGTACCCAACCTAATCGAAGACCGCACTTGACACGTCAGATTTGCATCGTCAGCACGACGCCGACCCCATCGCTGTTGCGGAGAGGCCCCGGAAATCAGGGCTTTTCAGCGCTCGGGGTTGGTTCGGCTTTGACCTTGCCGGCCGCTCGGCTGACTTGCGCGGCATCGCGCCTTTGCTTGAGCAGGTCTTTTTGGGCCGGGG
>CALLYK010000150.1 GCA_937858365.1 uncultured Isosphaeraceae bacterium
CATACGGGTCTTCGCGGGCAACGTCCCCAAGGGAGACACCGAAGACGCGGCCGTCGCCCGGGCGATCGCCGGCATTGAGGCCGTCTTGCCATACGCGGCCGAGAAGGGGGTCTTACTCGCCCTGGAAAACCACGGCGGCATCACCGCCACGCCCGAGCAGCTTCTCCGCCTGGTGCAAGGCGTGAAGGGCCCCAACTTCGGCGTGAACCTCGACACGGGCAACTTCCACGGCGCCGACCCTTACGACGACCTCGCGCAACTGGCCCCCTACGCCATCAACGTGCAAGTGAAGACCGAGATCTCGCGCGCCGGCAAGAAGAAGGAAGAAGCCGACCTCGCGCGCGTGATCAACCTCCTGCGCGACGCCAAGTACTCAGGCTACGTCGTCCTCGAATACGAGGCCGAGGAAGACCCGATGACCGCCGTGCCTCGGACCATCAAACAACTTCGCAAGCTGCTGGGATGACGGCGCCATCGCGGCGAAGAAAGAACCCGACCCTCGCGAACCGGCTTCCGGTCCTCGATTCAAGTGTCGGGTCGCGCCCGCTCAGTGGGATACCGTGACTCGCGCGGATTGCTGAAGCACCATGTGCTGTGTTTGTAATCGATCCTGGTCCCCAAGGGCCAGAGCGATGTCCGTGTCTTCCGGAAACTCGTACAGTCTCACAACGACATTGTGCGTGCCGGGCCCGAGGTCGAGAAGGTCGCCGAGCCCCACGAACTCGGTCTCGACCGTCTTCATGAAGACTCGGTCCAAATACCAGTGGTCGCTTACCGCGGTGCCCTCCGAACGACCGGTCGTCACATGCCAGAGGTAACGGACATTGGGCCTGAGGTCCATGATCTCGGCCGCGACGGCCAGATCAACGCCGTCGTCCCCGGGCGCGAGGACCAGGCCGATCAGGGCGAAGTCGGCCACGATGCGACCCTCCGTCCCCGTCGCGGGTGGGCTGGCCGTGAGGTCTGTCACTGGTTCCGTTCGCTCCCCAACCTGCACGGGACGGATGGGGACAGACGGGGCTGAGCGGTAGTATGCAAGAAGCTGGGAGGTCGTCAGAGAAGTCGCGACGGCCAAACCCGCCAACGCAAGAACTCGAACCAACGTCACGAGTCGCATCGTGATCTCCTACGCGAAGGAAAGGAACATCGGGATCATCACTGAGAATCGTCGTCCTTGGCGATCATGGGGCGCTTGGTGAAATAGCATATTGTGTTCGCACAACATTTGTCGAATCGCATGTTGTGCTGGGAGCGGCCATGTACCGAAAACGGTAGTCGGTGTCAGGAGTCAGTCCGGTTTTTGTAGTGTTGACTTGAAGGCCGTTGCCTTGGGTGTTGCAATCAGCCGATTTGGTGCTGGTGTTTGATTCGCTCTGAAAATACCACAGGGCCGAACCTTCGACGTGATAGTAAGTGTCCGTCTTCATGCAGATCACACACCCAGAAACCGTTCCGTCGCTGCAATCGAAGCTGACGGACCAGGTGATCGAGAAGGTATAGGAGTTGGTCATCGCGTCCCATGTGAATGATCCCTTGAACGGGACCGAAGCTACGAGGTTGGTCGCGGTGCATGGGGACTCATCCAGACCCGTTCGCGCAGAGAGTGTTGGTAGACTCGTCACGGAGGGCGACATGAGAAGCAACCCGACGAACAAGGCGGAGGGGGCACGGCCCATTTTGCGTAGGTGTCTCATTCCTATAGTACCTCGTCGTTGCGTTGGATGAGTTTTCTAGATCCGTCCAGGGACTCTGCTCCTAATCGGCTTAACTACCAGGAATGGTCAAAAAAAAAAATTGGAAAACCAATACAGGCTTCCACGATCGCAAATATTCGCTTTCGTCGCGA
This sequence comes from uncultured Isosphaeraceae bacterium, assembly GCA_937858365.1. Taxonomy (GTDB): domain Bacteria; phylum Planctomycetota; class Planctomycetia; order Isosphaerales; family Isosphaeraceae; genus CALLYK01. The sequence goes on from CALLYK010000150.1 coordinate 1,847, forward strand.
TTGGCACAGTCGATCGGGTGAGGTCCCCGCAACTTCCCCGCGAGAATCATGCCAAATCGAGGAGGTGTAGGTCGAAGTGGTCGATGGCTCGGCCCGAGTTCGAGTGGTGCCACGGCATTTTCTCACTCGGACGGCGACCTTGTCGTCTCGGACGATTCTGTCAGTCGCGCTCGCGCTACGTCACGGCTAAAAAAAACGGGTCGGCCGTGGGGTCATGGCGAGAGAATTCCCCGGCGTTCCGATCCCTCGACTCGAAGATCAAGCTGCGACAAGGCACTCGTCATTGTATGATGGGCGCCGCGGAGATAGGTTAACCGGGTGTTGCGGACTTCGATTAGACAAGTTCAAGGCGGAGTCGACCCGGTGGAATCAAGTTTGGACCAAGATCATCGCGAACGGAATCATACCAGTCATCATCAAGGAGGCGAAGACCCTCACTTTGTCGACCGTCTCAACGCAAGACCCAGACCCTCAATCCGCAGTGAAAGGACCGTTCGATGACACGAGTCCCTCGGGGTCTTCCATTGCTCGGCCTTCTGGTCGCGACCCATTCGGTCTTCGCCCAGGGCCTGCCGGCCGTCAACACGGCGAGCCGCGATCTCCACTCGAACGCCAACCCGCGCCAAGTTCGCGTCACTCACGTGGACCTCGACCTCACCGTCCTCTTCGCCGAGAAGCAACTGCGAGGCACGGCGATTCTCGACGTCGAACGCGCGCCCGGCGTGCCGGCGCGGGCCCCGTTGGTCCTCGACACGCGCGGTCTCACGGTCCTCTCGGTCGCCACCAACGAAGGCCCCGACGGCCCCTGGACCGAGGCGAAATACACCCTCGGGACCGAAGACAAGGTCCTGGGGCAGGCCCTCACGATCACGCTGACCCCGGCCACCAAGCGCGTGCGCGTGGGCTACCGCACGTCGCCCACAGCGACCGCCCTGCAATGGTTGGCTCCCGCGCAAACGGCCGGCGGCGCCAAGCCGTTTCTTTTCAGCCAGTCGCAGGCGATCCACGCGCGAAGCTGGGTCCCGCTGCAAGACTCTCCCTCCGTGCGCGTGACCTTCAACGCGACGATCCGGGTCCCCGACGGTCTGAAGGCCCTCATGGCGGCCGACCGTTTGCCCCATGAAGGGAACGCCTTCAAGTTCGCGATGACCCAGGCCATTCCTCCCTACCTGATCGCGCTGGCCGTCGGCGACCTGGAGTTTCAGGAAATCGGCCCGCGCACGGGCGTCTGGGCCGAGCCTTCCATCTTGAAGGCCGCCGCCTTCGAGTTCGCCGACACCGAAAAAATGATCGACGCGGCCGAGGTCCTTTACGGCCCTTATCGCTGGGGTCGATACGACATCCTCGTCCTGCCCCCAAGCTTCCCATTCGGCGGCATGGAGAACCCCAAACTCACCTTCGCCACGCCCACCGTCATCGCGGGCGACCGCTCCCTCGTGGACCTTGTCGCCCATGAGCTGGCCCACTCGTGGTCGGGCAACCTCGTCACCAACGCCTCGTGGCGCGATTTCTGGCTCAACGAGGGCTTCACCACCTTCCTCGAGCGCCGGATCCTCGGCGTGCTCTATGGCGCCAAGCGCGAATCGATGGAGCAGGACCTCGGCCTGCAGTCGCTGCGCCGGGATTTCGCGGCCCTGCCGCCGCGCGACCAGGTGCTGGCGATCGACCTGCGCGGCCGCAGCCCGGAGGAGGGCACGACCGACGTGCCCTACGAGAAAGGCCGGCTGTTCCTCGACTGGGTCGAGTCGCGGCTCGGCTCCGCCGCGCTCGATGCGCTGCTGCGCGAGTGGTTCGAGGGGCACGCGTTCCAGTCGGCCTCGACCGAGCAGTTCCGCGAATTCCTGTTGGCGCGCGCGACGAGCCTGAAGCCCGGCGCGCTCGAGGCCGGTCAGGTCGACGAGTGGCTGTACCAGCCCGGGCTGCCGGCGTTCGCGGTGCTGAAGTCCTCCGATGTGTTCGCGCGGGTCGATGCGCAGCGCGCCGACTGGCTCGCGGGACGCGTCACGCTCGCGGCGCTGCCGAGCCGCGACTGGAGCGTCTACGAGTGGATCCACTTCCTCGACGGCATGCCGGTGGAGCTGTCACGCGAGCGCGCGGGCCAGCTCGAGGCGCAGTTCGGCCTGAACGGCGTGCGCAATGCGGAGATCGCCTGCAGCTGGCTGCGGCTCGCGATCCGCGCCGGCTACGAGCCGGCGCGGCCGCGGCTCGAGGAGTACCTGACGAC
>CALLYK010000151.1 GCA_937858365.1 uncultured Isosphaeraceae bacterium
TGAGACGTTCACCTCTCCCGACCACCCGGTCCCCGACCCTCAATTGCACTAACGATCGCTCATATTCAGCATACGATAGGAGGACATCGGATGGACCAACGATCGCGGTGCGCGCGGGACACCCCAAGAGGACCGCGTTTGGGGTGGTCCGCAGTGAGGTCCGAAGAAGGAGCGTTAATCGATCGCCAAGACCACGACCGACTTCGCCGGCAGGGTCGTTTTCAGACCTTCGTCGGTGATCTGAAAGGCGCGGAAGTCGGCCGGTTTGACTCGATCGGCCGCGCTGAAGGTGTTGTGGGCCTGCATGGTGGGCGAGGTCAAGACACGTCCCTTCACGTTCTTGGCCTGAAGGCCCTGGAGCGTGATCGTCAGCTCGACTTCCTTGTTCGGGTCGAGGTTCGCCAGCGAGATGTGGACCTTTCCCGCCTTGTCGCGCGAGGCCGATGCGCTCAGTCCGGCAATTTCCTCGTTCCCCAGCTTGTAGGGCGAGCAGACCAGCTCGGCGGGGAGCAGTTTCGCGTCGTGGTGGACTGTGAACATTTCAAAGACATGGTAAGTCGGCGTGAGCAAAAACTTGTCGCCATCGGTCAAGATCATGGCTTGAAGCACGTTGATGGTCTGGGCGATGTTCGCCAGGCGGACCCGATCGCAATGCTGGTTGAAGATGTTCAGGGTGATCGCCGCCACCAGGGCGTCGCGCAGGGAGTTCTGTTGATAGAGGAACCCCGGGTTGGTCCCCGGCTCAACGTTGTGCCAGGCCCCCCATTCATCAACCACCAGCGCGATCCGCTTTTGCGGGTCGTGTTTGTCCATGATGGCCGAGTGTTTCTTGATGAGTTCCTCCATCCGACCGGCTCGCCGCAAGAGGGTGAACCAGTCGTCTTCCTCGAAGATGGTGGCCGAGCGGCTTTTCTCACCCGTCCCGCAGTAATAATGAAGGGCCAAGCCGTCCATCCGGCGACCGACCTTCTCCATCATCGTCTCGGTCCAGTGGTAGTCGCCGCCGTTGGGGCCGCAGGCGACCTTGAAGAGGCGGTTTCCTGGATAATTGCGCACATAGGTGGCATATCGCTTGTATTGATCGGCGTAAAACTCGGGGGTCATGTTGCCGCCGCAGCCCCAGTTCTCGTTGCCGACGCCGAAGAAGCGGAGCGACCAGGGGGCCTCACGCCCGTTGCTCTTGCGCAGCTCGGTCATCGGGCTGACGTTCGCCGACGTGACATACTCGACCCACTGCGACATCTCGCGCACGGTGCCGCTGCCCAGGTTGCCGCAGATGTAGGGCTCGCAGCCAAGTTGACCACAAAGGTCGAAGAACTCGTGCGTGCCGAAGTGATTGTTCTCGGTCACGCCCCCCCAATGGGTGTTGATCATCGAGGGCCGTTTGGCGCGTGGGCCGATCCCATCTTCCCAGTGATACTCGTCGGCGAAGCAGCCGCCCGGCCAGCGAAGGTTCGGGGTCTTGATCGCCTTGAGGGCCGCGACGATGTCGTTGCGGATGCCTCGCGTGTTGGGGACCGGGCTGTCTTCGCCGACCCAAATCCCGCCGTATATGCAATGGCCAAGGTGCTCGGAGAAGTGGCCGTAAAGGTGGCGGCTGATCGTCTCGGTCTCCTTGTCGGCGTGGACGACGAGCGTGTTGGCCGGCGCCTGGGCCCGGAGCGAGGAGACGAAGAAAAGGCCGGCGAGGGCGGCAGGCAACATCGCGTGTTTGAACGTCATGAGTGTTTATCCTTTTCTTGCCGGGCGGAGGTCGCGAGGCCCGGCTTACAACGCATTTTCAATCGCGCCGCGGACTCGGTCAAGGACGCTAAGGCGGTCTGTTACAATGCGTTGAAAGGGCACTCCTATCCGAGTCTTCGAGGTGTCGTCGTGCTGCTCCTTCTTCCCTTGATCTCCGTCACCGCCGCCGCGACGCCGCCGTCGTTGACCTCGTTCTATCCATTGGGCGCGGCGCGTGGGGCGATGGTCACGGTCACGGCCTCGGGCACGTTCGAACGCTGGCCCGTGCGAGCATGGGTCAGTGGGCCCGGTCTCACATTCGAGGCGGGCGAAGAGAAGGGGAAACTCACCGCCAAGGTGGCCGACGATGCCGTCCCCGGCATCTATTGGGTCCGCCTATTCGACGAGCAAGGGGCCTCGCCTCTGCGACCGTTTCGCGTCGGCCATTTTCCCGACCTGCTTGAGGTCGAGCCGAACGACGCCCCCGAGAAGGCCCAGAGGTGCGAGGCCCTGCCGATCGCCATTCATGGGAAGTTCGCCAAGCGTGGCGATGTCGATTCCTACTCGGTGACGCTAAAGGCGGGCGAGACGCTGGTCGCCTCGCTCGAAGGTCAGCGTTTGGGGTCGCCGATGGACGCCGTGCTCCAGGTCGCTTCCAGCGATGGCCTGGTGCTTTCTCAAGCGGAAGACTCGGTGGGTCTGGACCCGCTACTCGCCTTCCGCGCCCCGCGCGACGATCGCTACCTCGTCCGCGCCTTCGCCTTTCCGGCCACGCCCGACAGCACGATCGGCTTCGCGGGCGGAGATGCGTTTCTTTATCGGTTGTCGCTCACGACGGGCCCATTCCTCGACCACCCCCAACCGATGGCGGTCAGGCCCAACGGTCCATCGACGATCGACGCGGTTGGCTGGGGCCTGCCGGAGGGACTGAAGCTGATGACCCAGCCCATGGCCGAACCGGGCCTCGTCCGCGTGTGGGGCCCCGAGCTCGATCAGAGTGTGGACGTCCCCATTCTGAATTTTCCTCATGTCTTCACAGGACTCATTGACCAGCCCAAGAGGGCCAATTCTCACACACTGGCCGCGAACAAAGGGCAATCCTGGCGCGTACGCGTGATGGCCCGTTCGCTCGGCTCCCCCTTGGATGCGGCCTTGCGCGTGCTTGGTCCCGCGGGGATGGTACTGGCGGAACAGGACGACGCGGGAAACCGGCGGGACCCCGAGGTGAGCTTCAAGGCCGGCGAGGAAGGGACCTACAAGGTCGAGGTCCGCGACGTGACCGACCAGGCCGGCCCGCGCCATTTCTATCGACTCGAAATGTTCGAGCCCAAACCCGACTTCGCGCCCACACTCGCTGATGATCGCGTCGTCCTGATCGCGGGCAAGAGTGTTGAAGTGAAGGTGACGCTCAATCGTCTCGACGGGCTCGACGGGCCGATCGAAGTGCGGTGCGAAGGGTTGCCCGAAGGCGTTACCGCCGAGCCGGTCGTCTCGGAAGGGAAGGGGGCCAGCGCGAAGGAAGTCAAGATCGTCCTGAAGGCCCCCGCCGAATCGTCGCTCTTTCAGGGGACGATCGGCATTTCGGGCAATGCGAAGGTTGGCGAGGCGAACGTCGAACGTCACGCCCAAGCGACGATCAACGGCTTCGAACAAACGACCTCGCGCGTCTGGCTCACGGTCGGCAAACCGTGATCAGAAAGGATAAACGACCTGGATGGTCACCTGAAGGACCGCCGTTTCCAGGGCGACGAGCAAGATGGTCGCGGCCAAAGCGAGCGGCCCCGCCTTGAGGCGATCCATTCCCGCCCCCGCCCCAACCGCAAGTGCAGGCATGAACGGAAGCCACAAACGTCCGACTTCACTCAAGCTCTTACCTGAGAGTGTCAAAAGCGCGAGCACGCCGAGGGCCGCCCAAGAAATGATGCTCATGTTAACACGTCTCAATCCAATCACCATCCATAGGGCGACGGGTAAGCCCAGGCCGACGGCCAGTTCAACCGAGTTGGCGGGCAGCCAGGCGGTGTAGGTCCTGGGATACTCCACATAAAAGCGCTGGTGGTTCCTCTGGTTGGTCCACCAGACGAGAAAGGGATTGCACCGCGTGAGGGCCCACCAGGCCAGCGTGAACACCAGGAAACCCGCCCCGACGACAAGGAAGGCGGCCAGTCGTCGCTTCCAGCTCGCCCCCGGGAGCAGTCCGACCAAGAGACCGACGACGAGGCCGACACCCAGGAAAACCAGGCTAAACTGCATGCCAATCGCCAGCGTGAGGCCCGCCGCGAAGGCCGAAAGAAGGCCCATTTTTCCGCTTCGGGACCATACCGTCAGCGCCATGGCCGACGCGGCCAGGAAGGGGAAAGCGGTGTCGGAGGCTGGTTGGAACATCACGGCCGACGGCAGGAGCGGCCAGAGCGCGGCCGCGGCAAAGGCGCGATGCGGGTCGAGCGCGGACCGGGCCAAGATGTAGAGTGGGACGACCGTCCCAGCGCAGGCCAGCAGGGTCAACAAGCCGATGAGCGCGATCGCGGCCTTCTCGGTGTTCGGCTTGGGGCCGAAGACCGCGCGCATGCCTTCGGTCACGGTGACGGGGAAGGCGTCGAGAAACCGGGCGGCGGCTTGCTGGTCGCGACCCATGAGCAGAAGCGACCCCTTGGCCAGGAGAAAGAGACCCGGCGGGTGCGTGCCGACGTGGAGCGCGTCTTGGTTCGCGACCCATTCGGGATAGTCGGCCAGAAAGGGACCAACCTCACCCATGTCGGTCCGCGCGATCGTGAAGTAGCCGCTTGAGCCTTGGAGGTCGATCGTGACCCACTTTGCCAGGCCGTAACCAGGTGGGGCCGCCGCGAGAAGCGAAAGTTGGGCGATGATCGAGCCAACCGTCAGGACGATGAGCCAAAGGACCTCGTCACGGAGGCGCGAGCGCTTGACCAAGCGGGCCGCACCAATGGGGACCAAGATAACGTATGCAAGGACCCCGATCACGGCCGGCACGGGGTCGGCGGGCAGTGTGGAGACGTTGGCGGGCAGGAAGGGCCATTCCCACTCGCCACGGACGCCGCGCGGGAGCCGGCCCGATCGGACCGCGAGCACAAGGCCGATCACCAAGACGAAGGCGAGGAAGACGACGAGCCAGGCCCTTCGTTGGGGTGCGATGCTCATGGGCAAAGTCGGTCCGAGTCGATGGCGCGGCGAAGCGGGGGCGGTCGTGGTATGGTATCGCGGTTCGCCCCAGCGTGCCCTGCTTGGAGTCCTTCGTCCATGCATTTCGACGACCCACCATCGACGACGATCAAGGAAGAGGCCGCGAGCCTCGGCGGCCCCTGGTATCGCGGCCTGACACGGTATCACTGGTTCGTGCTGGTCATCGCGGCGCTTGGTTGGGCCTTCGACACGATGGACCAACAGCTCTTCACGCTGGCGCGCACGCCGGCCCTCAGCCAGTTGCTGGGCGTCCCCAATGGCGACCCGCGAGTCGGCGACGCCGAGGGGATTGCCACCAGTGTCTTCATGATCGGCTGGGCCATCGGCGGCATCCTCTTCGGCGTGCTCGGCGATCGGATTGGGCGGGCCAAGACCATGATGCTCACGATCCTTGTCTATTCGCTCTTCACCGGTCTCAGCGCGCTGTCACGCGGTCTATGGGACTTCGCCTTTTATCGGTTCCTGACGGGCCTGGGCGTGGGGGGCGAGTTCGCCGTGGGTGTGGCCCTCGTGGCGGAGGTCATGCCGGAGCACGCCAGGGCCAGGGCCTTGGGGTGGGTCCAAGGGACATCGGCGGTCGGGAACATGGTCGCCGCTTGCGTCGGGATCGTCCTGGGACTCCTTCAGGTCGAAGGGGCCTGGCGCGTGATGTTCCTGGTGGGCGCCCTGCCGGCCATGCTCTGCGTGCCGATCTTCAACAAGCTGAAAGAGCCGGAAGCCTGGACCAAGGCCCGCGCCGCCGCCGACGGACCCAACCGTCACGAGGCCGCCAAACTCGGGTCCATCAGCGAACTCTTTGGCGACCCCCGCTGGCGCAAGAACACACTTGTGGGCATGTTGCTCGCATTCGCGGGTGTGGTGGGCCTTTGGGGTATAGGCTTCTTCGCCCCTCGGCTGATCCGAAGTGTATTCGACGGCACGTTCACCGAATGGGGCAAGGCGGCAGGCCACACGGGGGACGAACTCAAGCGATACGTCGAAAACCGCAAGATCCTTTGGACCGGGATAAACTCTCTCTTGCAGAACTTCGGGGCCTTCTGCGGGGTCTATGCCTTCAGCATCATCACCACGCGCTACTTGGGCCGGAAGCCATCGTTTTTCGTCTTCTTCCTCCTCGCGCTGGTGAGCACGCTGGCGGTCTTCTGGTTCTTGAATGACTTCTCACAGATCTTCTGGATGATCCCCATCATGGGGTTCTGTCAGATCGCCCTGTTTGGCGGCTACGCGATTTACTTCCCCGAGCTCTTCCCGACACGCCTGCGCAGCACGGGGACGTCGTTCTGCTACAACGTCGGCCGGCTGGTCGCCGCGGGTGGTCCGTTCGTGCTGGGCAAGCTGCAAAGCGTCGTCTACAAGGACTTCGACCAACCCTTGCGGTACGCCGGCGCAACCATGTGCGCGGTCTTCCTCTTGGGCCTTGTCGCCCTGTTGTGGGCCCCGGAAACCCGAGGCAGGCCATTGCCGGAATGAACCTCGGGCGAATAATCGAAGGAGCGGTCACGCCCGAGTTTCCTGTCGAGGCCCTATGATGCGCGGTGAACTCCCAAGATGGCGGGCGTTGGCGAACGCCTTTTTCGCGTTGGGCGTCTTGGGGTTGGCGGCCCTCGGCGTAACCAAGATCGCCGACCGTCAGTGGCGGGGCCGCGCGACTTTCCAGGCCCGGGTCGAGTTCGCACGAATCGGCGGCCTCGACCCAGGGGCCCCCGTGCGCGTCCAGGGGATCGACGCGGGCCGGGTCGAGGTCATCGTTCCGCCCGGCCGACCGGGTGAGCCGGTCACCCTGGTCCTTAAGATTGACGCCCGAATGCGCGACCTTGTCCGCTCGGATGCCACGGCCCAAGTCATGACGCAAGGTGTCGTTGGGGCGAGGGTGGTCGAGATCACGCCCGGTGGGCCCGACGCGCCGCCGCTGCCGGAAGGGGGCAAACTTCTCACCGAGGCACCCGTTGAGTTGAACGATGTGCTCAAGGGGGCGACCGAGTCGCTCGCCAAAATCGACGCCGTGGCCGTCGCCGCGCGCGAGGGCCTGGGCGAGATCAACGCGATCGCGGCGACCATCCGAGCCGGACGCGGCACACTCGGACACCTCGTTCAAGACGATGAGGCTTACGAGCGGTTGATGTCCCTGTCCAACCGCGGTGAGCGGACGATCGACGACCTGGACGAGAACCTCGCCGCGCTGAAAGGCACCTGGCCCCTTTCGCGCTACTTCGACCGCCGCGGCTTCACGGACAAGGACCGCGTGCTCTTCCATCCCGAGGCCCTCTGCGATCGCCGAGTGCTTAAGGAGTCGGACTTGTTCGAGCCGGGAAGGGCGATCTTGACGGGCCTGGGGAAGCAGCGTTTGGATGCCCTGGGGCTTTGGATGAAGCCGCTCCTACGGGCCAAGACCGAGGTCGTGATTGCCGCTTTCCACGACGACCCGCGCGGCGAGGAGCTGGCCGAACTCCTCAGCCAACAACAAGCCGAAGCGGTGCGTTCCCATTTGGTCGCGCGTCAAGGGATCAACGCGCAAGGATGGTTCAGCAGTCGCAAAGTGGCCGCGGTGGGTTTCGGCAAACAAGTGCCCCGCACGGACTTCGAAGGCCCCGGACCACAGTTCCCCAGACGCGTCGAACTCCTTCTGTTCACCCCCCCAAACTAACTGGTTGGTCATTCATCCCGTTCACTTGACCGTTCGATCGCACGAGGCGGTCCAGCCAATGCTCATGCCAAATCACCAACGGCCAATGGCGGACACCAATGTCTAACTAACTAACGTTCGGCTTGCCCTCTCAGGCGGGGGTTCGGTATCATCGATTGTTTGCGGCATGTCCAGCCCAGGCGTGGGGCTGGTCCTTTTCTCCTTCGGGTTCTCAACCTCAGTCTCGTGGTTTGACACCCCCTCCCTCACGGGCGCGCCAGGGCGGGTCAAGCGCGATGGGAACCGGCCTTTCTCATGGTGGATCGCAACCTTCTACGCGAGTTCGATATCAGTGATGAAGAGTTGGAGGCCCTGATCCCAGCCGACGCCGAGTTGGAGTCGGGTCTGGGTGCCTCCAGCCATTTCGAGATCGGCGGCATCTTGAACGGTCGCGTCGTCGAGGTCGTCGGCGACCAGGTGGTGGTGGACGTCGGGTACAAGTCCGAAGGACTCGTCGCCCTCAACGAGTGGGAGGAGAACGAGAAGCCCCCCGGTCAGGGAGACGAGGTCATCGTCGAGTTGGAAGGGATGGACGACGAGACCGGCGAGATCATCCTCTCCCACCGCAAGGCGGTCCGACGCAAGGCCTGGGAGAACGTGATCGCCAAGTACCACGAAGGCGACGTGGTCAAGGGGCGCGTCACGAAGAAGATCAAGGGTGGTCTCCTCGTCGATATCGGCGTGAACGTCTTCCTGCCCGCGAGCCAGGTGGACATCCGCCGCCCCTCCGACATCGCCGATTACATCGAGCAAGAAATCGAGTGCATGATCCTCAAGATCGACGAGTCGCGACGCAACATCGTCGTGAGTCGTCGTAAGATGATCGAAGAACTCCGCGCCAAGCAGAAGGAAAAGCTCCTCGCGGAAATCGAGGTCCATCAGGTCCGCATGGGGACCGTCAAGAACATCGCCGACTTCGGCGCCTTCGTGGACCTGGGCGGGATCGACGGCCTGCTGCACATCACGGACATGGGCTGGCACCGCGTGACCAACCCGCACGACGTGGTGAAGATCGACCAGGAGTTGGAGGTGTACATCCTCCACATCGACCGCGAGAAGAACAAGATCGCGCTGTCGCTGAAGCACAAGACGCCGAGCCCGTGGCAGAACATCGAGGCCAAGTACCCGGTCAACACCCGCCACCAGGGCGAGGTGGTGAACATCATGCCGTACGGGGCGTTCGTCAAGCTCGAACCCGGCATCGAGGGCCTCGTCCACATCAGCGAGATGAGCTGGGTGAAGCGGATCGCCGACCCGAAGGAGCTGGTGCAGATCGGCGACAAGGTCGAGGTCCAGGTGCTGAACATCAACCACGACAAGAAGGAAATCTCGCTCGGCATGAAGCAGTGCCAGCCGAACCCGTGGGACGAGGTGGCCAAGAAGTACCCGCCGGGCACCCAGATCACCGGCACCGTCCGGAACCTGACCA
>CALLYK010000152.1 GCA_937858365.1 uncultured Isosphaeraceae bacterium
TCAGCCGTTCCAAGGCCGTCTCCCGATGCGCCGACACTGGTCCTCCGGAGAGAAATCGCTGGAGGTCTTCGGCCAGGGCGGCGGCGTTGGGATAGCGGTCCTCAGGCCGTGTCGAGGTTGCCTTGCGGACGATGGACCGCAAGGACGGATCGCCAGGACGACCCGGCCGGGTCTCTATCAGGCGCGCGAGCACGACCCCCAAGGCATGAACGTCGCTCGCGGGAGAGGCGGGCAATCCGAGGGGACCGCTTGGCCCCTGGAACACAGGCGTCCCAGGTCGCGACGGGCCCGCGTTCGGGTCGTCGGCCTCGGCCAGATCGCGTGCCAGGCCCCCGTCCAGCACGCGCGCGCGGCCGTCCGAACCGATCAAGATGTTCTTGAGCGAGAGGTCGAGATGGACGACCCCGAGATGATGCGCGTGGGCGACGATCCGGCAGACGTCAAGAAGATGATGAAGCAGCTCTTCCGACCTATCGCCTTTGCCGGGCGCCGTCAAGACCTCTCCCAACGTGCGCCCCTCGACGTATTCCATCACATAAGCGGGGCGCCCTGAATCGTCGTCCACGCGACCGTAGATCGGCACGACCCCGGGCTGACGTACCCGTTCCGTGATCGTCACCTCACGGCCAAAGCGGCGGATGAGGTGGTCGGGGAGCCCATCCTTGCGGACCTTGTAGGCGACCCGGCGTTGCACTTCGACGTCCCAAGCCAGAAAGACGCGGCCCATCCCCCCTTCACGGAAGTGCCCTAGAAGCCGGTAGCGACCCGCCTTCCCCGAGGCGTGCGCCTCGGCGTTCGATCGCTCCGCGGTTTGGAACGCCGCGCGCAAGAGTCGGTGGTCTTCGACCATGCGATCGGCCCGAGCGACGAACGCTTGTCGCAGCGCGACCGGTAGGTCGGACGGAGGCGTGGGCGCGTCGGCGGGGCCATCGGGCCCCCATGTCGCCAGCCACCCGTCGAGCGCCTCGTCGAGGGTCACGAAGCGGTCGTCGAGTCGTTCATTGTGGTCGGGCATCGTCTCCATGCTCGGTCTCTCGGAAACTCGAGTCCAGAGGGGCGAGCGCCGGTCTGAGCTTCTCAAACGCCGCGACCACGCGGCCACGGAGCGCCCCTAGTCCGCAGCCCAAGGCCTGGGCCGCCTCGCGGTACGATCGCCCTTGAAGAAAGACCGCCTCGATGGCCGTTCGTTCGTCCGCGCTCAAGCGATCGAGGGCCGCGTTCAAGCGGGCCGCTCGCTCGCGCCCTTGGGCGCGCGAGGCAACGCTCGTCTCGTCCAAGGAGCGAGCGTCGAGTTGTTCGGTCGCCTCGAAGAGGGCCCGGCCCCACCCCCCGGGCCCCCGCATCGATCTCTCCTTGTCGCGCAGGACCTCCTTGGCCGACCAGACGATGAGTCGGCGCAGGTCGGCTCGCGTCTCGCGAAGCGCGGCGGGTCGGCCCCGGACCCGGCGGACCAGCTTCAGACAAACCTCCTGGACCAAGTCGCTCGTCTGGTCGAGAAGCCCGAGGTGCCGCCGGGTCCGCTCGCGGGAGAGCCAACGCGAGCAGGTTGATTGGACGACTCCCGCCAACCAGGCTTCCGCGCTCGGCTCGCCGGCGCGCAACCGGGACAACCATTTGGGTCCGTCTTCGAGCTTGGCCCTGACACTCATCGATCGGACCCACGGTTTTCCACAATCGCGGCCACGCGGATAGGGGTCCGTCGCGCACAAATCGTGGAGGACTCCCAGACTCTTTTATGGCGGACATTCATCGGGCCAGTCAACCGCCTTCTTGGAACTTCGCACTCTTGAGTCATCCTCGGGGCACCACAATGTCTCCGCTTCGTCCCTCCGACCTTTCCTCATGGTCCATCCGTCGAAGGGCCCGCCTCCAGGTCGAGCGACTGGAAGGCCGCATCGCCCTCACCGACGGCGCCCTCGACGCCTCGTTCGGGCCCGAGTTTGGCGGATACGCGAGGGTCCCTTCCGCCACGTCAACATCGTCACAACACGATAGCGAAGTACGCGGCCTGGCCGTCCAACCGTCGGGCAAGATCGTCATCGCCTACCAGTACCCCTCTCAAGGCGCGGCGCGCCTGACGCGATTCCTCGCCAATGGGTCGATCGACTCTTCCTTCGGGGTCAATGGCACCGCGGTGGTGACCATCGGCGAGAACCCGTCGTCGGGCCCAACCGACGAGCTCCGGACCTTGCTCGTCCAGCCCGACGGCAAGTTGGTGCTCGCGGGGACTGACGCGGGCACTCAGGCGGTGCATGACTTCGCCGTGACACGGCTGACCGTGGACGGGGAGCTCGACACGACTTTTGGCGGTGACGGTCGGTCGTTCACGTTCATGGGTTACGGTGCGCGCCTCGAGTCGGCCACCCTCCAGCCCGACGGCAAGATCGTCGCCGTGGGAAGCGCGGCCGAATTGAGCACGGACACGGGGAACCAAGACTTCGCGATCATGCGGCTCAATACCGACGGATCTCCGGACAGCACTTTCGGCAACCCCGTGGCCCCCGGTTCGAACGTGCGCACGGGGAACGAACGCATGCCCATGGACCTCTACGCTTATGGGTACGACGAGGCCCGCTCGGTCGTGATCATGCCGGGGACCAACAGCATCCTGGTCTTTGGCTTCGCCAAGGAACAGCGTTATGGTTCGAGCTACTTGGCCGCGTTCGCCCGTCTCAACCCGAACGGTTCGTGGGACTCGTCATTCGCCGCCGGGGGCTGGCGTTACTATTCTCACGACGAGGTCCTGTTCGACGGTTTGTATGATCCGAGCAAGTCGGTCCCGCTCGCCATCCAGCCCGTCAGTGGTCGCGTCATTTTGGGGGGGACGGTCACTCGGCCGCGATCGACCGGCGTTCCCTCGGGGCCCCAACCGGCCGGTTTCCGCTTTCTTGACAACGGCGACCTGGACACCTCGTTCGGCGTCGGCGGGGTGACCCGCTTCGACGTGCCGACGAACATCGGGACCCCGACATCGTATCTAAACGACCTCACGACGACACGATCATCGTCGGTGGCTCGGTCGTCGTGAAGAAGGACTGGATCACGAACAACGATTCCGATTTCTACCTCGCGCGATTGACTCCGTCGGGGGGCCTGGACGCGGCGTTCAACGGCGACGGGACCTCGATCATCCCGTTCGACTGGCAGCCGGCCCAGACGAGTTCCCGACAGAATGACTACGGCCAGGTGGTCGCGCTTCAGCCGAACGACGGCAAGGTCTTGATCGCCGGGTTGTTCATGGGTTGGAACAACTGGGAATACGGCGTGTCGCGTGTCCTGGCCACGCTCCCCCCCAAAGAGGTCACGACGACCACGCTGAGCGCCTCGGCGACTTCCACCTCGGTGGGCGACCCAGTGACCTTCGTCGTCGACGTCTCACCGACGACCGCGCGCGGCAACGTGGAGTTGGACGACGGCAACATTCGACTGAGTTCCGGTCCCCTAGTCAACGGCCGAGCCAGGTTCACGTTTTCCGGCCTCGGTATCGGCGCGCATGGCATCTCGGCCCGGTTCTTGGAATCGGCGACGCACGCGGGTAGTTCGTCGACCCCGCTCACGATCAATGTGGCGGCGCTGATCTCCACACTCGACCTGGTCCCCTCCGCGACCTCGGCGGTCTTCGCCACACCCTTGACGTTCACCGCCACCGTCAACCCCGCCCAGGCGACCGGCACAGTGGAGTTCTTCGACGGCGCGGTCTCGCTCGGCTCGGTCCCCGTGCGTGGCGGAGCGGCCGCGCTCGTTACCGACCGGGTCCTCGTCGGCGCGCGTACAATCACGGCCCGTTACTCCGGCGATCCGACGTACGCGTCCGCCGGTTCTCCCGCGCGCATAGTGACTATCGCCCGGGCCACCGCTTCCCTCGTTCTGGAGCTTTCGCCCACGAGCCAGGAGTATGGCGGGCGTGTCGACATCTCCATGGCCGTCGAACCGGCGCGATCGAGCGGCACCGTGATCTTCCGAGATGGCGCGACTGAACTCGGTCGCGCGGACCTCGTCGGCGGTCGCGCCTCATGGAACACGAATTCGCTCGGACTCGGCGCCCACGCCATTTCGGCCATCTACGCGGGGGACGCCAACGTCGCGGGGGGCACTTCGTCCACCGCCACGATCCAGGTCCGCCCCGCCAACACGATCATCAGCAATGTCTCGGCCCCTGCGCAGGTCGGCTATCGCGCCGCGATCCCGCTCGTCGCGAGCATCATGAGCGCCGCCGGGACGGTGAGCGGCCGCCTGCGGTTCGTCGATGGTACGATCGACCTGAGTACCGCCGACTTCGTGAACGGCGTGGCGAGGCTCACTCTCAACCCGGGCCAACTCGCCCCGGGCACCCACGTGATCACGGCGATTTTCGACAGCCAGGGTGTGTTCGCCGCCTCGAATTCGTCCCCGATATCGATCCGTGTGATGGACCCGATCCCCACGATGACGACCCTCACCGCAAACGTTGGCCCGATCGTGGTCGGAGAGGGTCACTCGATCGCTTTCGATGTTCAGGTCCGGGCACCAAGTGGACTCCCTTCGGGGACCGTCGAGTTCCGGGACGGCGACACTCTTTTGGACTCGGTCGTCCTCGTGAACGGGGCCGCGGGGCTCTCGTGGTCCGGCTTCGCGCCGGGCACCCACGCGATCCAGGCCAATTATCTGGGGGACGCGTCTTTCGCGCCCGGAAACGCCCCGCTCCTTTCGTTCGAACTCGTCCTACCCGTAAGCACCACGCTGAACATCACCGCCGGAACACTCTCGCCGACCTTCGGCGCAATCGTCCAACTGTTGGCGACGGCGAGAGGGGCCACGACCCCCACGGAGGGGACGGTCGCTTTCTACGACGGCACCACCCTTCTGGGCCGAGCCGACTTGACCAATGGCACTGCGCTCATACAGACCACGTCACTGACAGCAGGCGACCACGCCTTGAAGGGGATTTACGAAGGGCACGAACGCTTTCTCGCCAGTGAGTCGGCCGTGATCGGACTCACTGTGGCCAAGGCCGCCACGGTTGCGAGCCTGACGCCGACCAACGCGACCGTCATCCGCGGCGCAACCGCGCCCGATGTCACGCTCGCGATGAACGTGGCCGGACGGGGCGGATACCCCACAGGCTCAGTCGCTGTCTTTCTGGGGACCCAACTCCTGAGGACGGCAGCGGTCGTCAACGGCCAAGCCACCATCACCACCAACCAGTGGCCCTTGGGGGACAACGCGATCACGGCGCGTTACTCGGGCGATTCGTCCTATCTCCCAAGTGAGACCTCGCCATTCGCAGTCTCTGTCCGGGGACTGGCGACCGTAGACCTCGTAGTGGGCGCCACCCGGACCACCGTGGGACGACCGATCGGCTTTACCGCGCGAGTGGCCTCGCCTTTCGGCCTTCCAACCGGCTCGGTCGAGTTCTTCGACGGTGAGCGTTCGTTGGGTTCCGCGCCGGTTTCGAGCGGCCGGGCCGTCTTGGTCATTTCGAATTTGTCGATCGGGACCCACCCATTGACGGCCCGTTTCGGCCCGACCTCGCCACACGTCGCCACCTTGTCCGCGGTGACCGACGTGGTTGTGGCGGACACTCCCGGTACGGCGATCACGGCGCTGAAGGTCGTGCGCAACGGGACGAGGATCATCCGGGTCGAACTGCGAACCAACGGGCCCCTCAACGCGGCGACGGCCGTGCGAATGGCGAACTATTCGCTCATCTACGCCGGCGGAGACGGCCGATCGGGCACCAGTGACGACCTGAAAGTCGTTCTGAGTGGCGTGAAGTTCAACGCCAAAACGGGGACAATCACCCTCACGCCGGGCGGGCGCTGGGTGGCAGGGGGCACGATTCGACTGGTGGTCCAGGGCCTGACCGACGGCAAGGGACGCCCCTTCGACGGCAACCGCGACGGACAGCCAGGTGGTCGCTTCTCCGCTTTGATCACCAAGCAAGGTTGGTCGTTTTCTTCGGGCTGAAGACGCGGAGCACGGGACCACTCGGGCAATGACCTCTCCAAAAAAAGTCCCGAATGTTGGCCTGCTGATCGGCCTCGCCCGCGAAACCACGCTCAACCTCGAGCGCTCCGGACCAGAGGCCCTCCCCCGCGAGGCGGGACCATCAGTGAGGGTCTGGAGCGAGCCATTCGACCTCCACGAACTTGACGCCGACTGTCTTGCCCTCAGCCTCCTGATCGACCCAGGCTTCGAGACACGCTGGGCCGGCCGACCAGTCCACACCTTCGATGACGCAGCTTGACGCGCCGGCGTCAATGGCCTTCTGGACCTCACCGCCGGCCAGGAGCAGATGGACCTTCGTCGGCTTCTCTGAGGGGGCGAACTGAAGCGTGATCTTGTAGCGGCCGGGTCTCGCGATGCGCACTTCCCAATGACCAAGGCTGTCTTGGGACCAGCCGGCGCGTGGCCCTCGCCAGTCCTGCCTGCTGAGGACCGAACGTGGTTCATGTTCATCGCCCAGGACGATGCGCGGCGGTTCAAAATTGCGCTCGCGACGCACGTCTTCGAACCAGCGCGCGTAGGCGTCATACATGCCGCGCGCGCGATCGGGCTGTTCGCTGGCGATGTCGTGGAACTCAAGCGGGTCGGCCTTCATATCATACAGCTCGATGTCTTTCTTCCCATCAGGCCGGACGAGCTTGAAGTCCTGCGAGCGAGCGGCGAAGGCGCGACCCAGTTCGGGCACGTCGCCGCGGTGCCATTGCAGGTAGATCGTGCGATTGGGCCAGTCGTTCACCTCGCTCGTGAGCAGACGCAGCAGGCTTACGCCGTCGAAGCGGACATGGGTCGGCCTCGCCACTCCGCAAGCGTCGAGCAGAGTCGGCGTGAGGTCGATGTGGGCGGCGATGCGATCGATCTGGCGTCCAGCCGGAATGCGATCAGGCCAACGGATGAACCCGGGGACTCGAATGCCGCCTTCGTGGACGTTTCCTTTGCGATCGAGCATGCCGCTGTTGTAGCGCACTTGCTGGGGGCCGTTGTCGGTCAGGAAGACAACGATCGTGTCTCGCGTGAGGCCGTCCTCATCAAGCTTCGAGAGCAAGCGGCCGACGTTCCGGTCGATGTCGGCGACCATGGCGTACACCTTGGCCGTGATCTCGCTCAGCGGTCGGCCGGGAAGCTTGTGGCCGATTTGCGGAAAGCGCTCGTGCGCGAGGTCTTGGTCCTTGAAGGCCCGGAAACCCTCCTCTTTCACTTCGAGCGGCGCGTGCGGGCAGTTGTAAGCGACGTAGGCGAAAAAGGGGCGGTCGCGGTTGTCGTGGATGAAGCGCGCAGCCGCGTCGGTGATGACGTCGGTGATGTATCCGGATTGCTTCTCCGGATGGCCGTTGTGTTGCAGGATCGAATCGAAGTAGCTCTCGCCGCCGGGAGGGTCGGAGGGCTGACCGATGCCGCCACCCTTGAGGACAAGTGCCTCCTGAAAACCCTGGTCGATGGGGCGCATCGGGTAGTTGTCGCCCAGGTGCCACTTGCCGAAAATGCCGGTTCGATAACCCGCGGGGCCGAGCATTTCGGCGAGAGTGACTTCGTCGCCGTGCATCATCGATCGGCCGATGAACGTGTCAACGACCCCGGTGCGGTAGTTGTAGCGACCCGTGAGCAAGCTCGATCGCGTTGGCGAACAGACCGGGGAAACATAGAAGTTCGTGAGACGTGCTCCTTCAAGGGCAATGCGGTCGAGATGGGGCGTTTGAAGCACTGGATTGCCGTGGATCGACAGGTCGCCGTGCCCTTGGTCATCGGTAATGATGAGCAAGACGTTGGGACGTTCGCGGGTGTTCGCACCTGCCGGCAATGCGAGCCCCGTGCAGGCCATGAAGGCGATCGTCACGACCCGAACGAGGTTTCCCATCACGTTGGCCCCTCGGCGATTCGCCCCGAGACCTCGACAGGTGAGGCTCGCCCATTTGTCTATCGCGAACGGCCCCGCCGCGTCAATCCCGTGCCTGGTTTCGGCCACTTCAAGGCATTGGAACGCATGAGGACTTCATCGACGAACGCGCTGGGAGGGACCGCAGAAGTGAGTGGGATCATTTTTCTTTGAGCGGGGTAGAGGGTTGAACTCGCTTGGCCGACTCGCTAGGGTGTTGCCGCTGATCATGCATCGGGCGTGATCACAGTTTCGTTGGCCGAGGAGCTTCGAGTATCGTGCGATCCCCAACGATTGCGGCCCTGGTGGCCGTCCTGATGAGCGTCGTCACGCTCTCCGCGTTTGCTCAAGACGAGGGCCAAGCCGGCCCGCCCACCCCACCACCCGCCTCCACGGAGATCGCCCCTCAGGCGACGGCCGCCCCGGCAACGAACGCCGCGACATACGCCGTCCCCAAGGGTGCGAAGGAGCAGTGGGTCTGGTTGACTGACCAAGAGGTGTGGGGCTTCGGGTATCAGCTCCAGGATGGACCGTTCAAGGGAATGTGGCGGGTGCGTCATAAGGCGTCTCCCGCTTCAGCCACGCAGTCGAATACGGGCGTTCAAACGGCCTCGTACTCGCCGTCGCAGTCACCCTCGCCGTCGCAGTCACCGCAAGGTCTCCGTCCCACCTCGTATGTCACCGCAGCCAAGCCAGCCGCTCCGGCGGCCGCTAGGCCGGCGGGGGACCCTTACGGGTTCGTCGCCATTCTCAATCAGATGCGGGCCTCGTCGGGCTTGCCGCCCGTCGCGTATGACGCCAACCTCTCGGCCTGGGCGAGCCAGAACAACGCCGCTCAGAACTCGATGGGCCTCGGGCATCACGTCAATCCTGGCTCGTATCAAAACTCGGGCTGGAACTATGGCAGCGCCTCGGAAGTGGCCAACGCCTGGATGAACAGCCCCGGACACCGCGCGGCGATGCTGGCCAACGGCATCACGCGAGTGGGCATCGCGTATGGTCCCGGTCCCTACTGGACCATGAACGCGCAATGAGACCAGGGAAGGCGTGTGAGACCAAGGAAGGTCCGCGCGCCTTCTCGACGATACTCTAACCGGAAAGCCCCTCGGCCTGAAGGCCGCGAATGACCAAGGCCGATCATTGTTTCACAATGCCGAGTGAGAGCAAGAGTGACCTGACCTGA
>CALLYK010000153.1 GCA_937858365.1 uncultured Isosphaeraceae bacterium
CAATCAAAGCAAAGGGTACGGTTTCATCGAGCGCGACGGTCAGACCGACGTGTTCGTGCACTACTCGGTCATTGACCAGGAAGGATACAAGACGCTCGAAGAAGGACAGGTCGTGGAGTTCGACGTGCGGGAAGGCCCGAAGGGAGCTCAAGCGACCGTCGTTCGCAAGTCGGATGCCTAGGCGCACGCGTCGCGCCATTTGACCCAGGCGTCGCTCGACGACGCCGCGCAGATTCCAAGCGAGTTTCGACCCGACGACCGACCCGTCGGGTCGTTTCTTTTTGCCCGCACTGAGCCTTCCGCGAGCGCCGCCCAAAGGTCGACCGGCTCGGCGCGGGGCGTTGGACGATTATTTGTGCAGACCCTGGAGGCCGACGTCGAAAAGAACTCGGGACCGAGAGTGGGCCTGTCCTCGCATGGGGCGTCGAGGAGGTCCGCCTGTGCTCTCGGGCGACCTGAGGGTCGAGCCGGCGTCGACGTGAGCCGGTTCGAACGGGCCCATGTTCCTGGAGGTCTGCCGTGTTCGTTCGCCTACCCCGCACCTGGCTCTGGACGACCCTTGCACTGATCGCGGGCCTTCTTCTGCCCACCGCCTGTCAGAAGGACTCACCGACGAAGCCTGCGCCCGATCCCGGATTGCGCATCGCCTCCGTCGAGGTGCGCGTAGCCGTAGTTGAGGAAGGCGTTCAAGCCTTCCCCCTCGGTGTCGCGGCGGAATCGCGCCAGGTCCCCTTCAGGCGAGGCGGCCATGCGCAGGGCCCCTTCCCCGTCGGCCGCGTCGCGCAGGTGTTCGGGCCGCTCCTCATCGGGCGACTCGACGATCCAGGCCGACCAGTAGCGCCGGGCCGCCTGGCTTTCGAGGTTGCCCACATCGCCCGATTGCACGTCGCGGGCCATCAGGAGCAAACGGCGGCGGGTGGGGCTGTTGCGGGCCAGGTTGTCGGCCTGGGCCTTGATCTTGGCCCGAACGATTTGCTGCCAAAGACGCTTCCGCAGAGGAAGCGGCGCGGCGATCTGCTCGCCCAGCCGCCAAACGACCTGCGCGTGGTCGGCCAGGGGTAGGACCAGGGCGCTGGGGAGATGATCGGGGCCGCACAAGACGACCACGGCCTGATGCCGCGCCAGGGTGACCAGGGCCGAATGGGAATAGGTGGTCCGGGCATGGTCGACGACCACCACGCCCAGGTCCTCGCAAGGAATGGAGCCGACGACCGCGTCGTCGCGTTTCAGGGTGAGCTGGTCCAGACGTACGCAAAGGTGCGCGGGCTCACGGGAGATTTCCAGGGTGCGCTTGATCATCGCGGACGATCTCCGAAAGACACGGAAGATCGACAGGCCCCCGACATCGGGGGCGATTGGGGCACATAGGAAGTATGCGCGATGCCCGGTTGCTTGCGATGGTGGGAACGAGAAAACTGGATGGTGTTGATTTCTGGCATCAATCGCGGGCGCGACGGATGCGGCCGAGGACGTCCACTTGGACCTTCTCAAAGTCCATCGTGCTCGGTTTGGCCGAGGGATCGGTCCCCCGTTCCTTCGAGGCGCGTGCATCGATGTGGAGGACGAACCACATTTGTTTGGACGTGCTTGCGGCCGAGTTGAATCTGTAAAGGGCGGGGCGTCGCTCATGCTTCTTGCCGCCGAACTTCCCGAGGACCATTTCCCCCTGGGAGAGGGAGAAAAGGAACCTGGCCGTCGGTTCGTCGGGATGGACCTTCCCGATGAGCGGCTGGCCGGCCTTCGCCCTCTGCGCCGCTTCCAGCATCGTGACGGCCTTCATCAGACGCATGGGTTTCTCGGGTGTACTTCCCGGCAATTCGTAGATCTCGATATGGTGGGTGTTGCCCGGTTTGACGTAGGCGACCCTCGGCCCTTGGCGGATCGGCTGGATCGTCTCGTCGAGCTTGGTCACGCGGACCTTCCTGATGATCGGCGCGTTGGGTGACTTCTCTGCGCCTCGTCGGCCGACCATGCGGAGCGGCTCCTTCCAAACTTCCTTGCCGATCTTGGACCCTTTCACTTCGGGGTCGATGCCGAAGGCCGCGAGCCGTTCGAGGATCAGTTCCTTGACGCGGAGGTCGCGGACCTTGAGCACCTCGGCGGCCGTGAGCGATTCCAGGGGCTTGCAGACGACGAATTCATGTTCATTTTCGACCCAGTCCTTGGCGTGGGGTCGGGCCGCTCCGGTGGCGCGTTCGGGCTTGGATGTACGACCGTAGAGGGTATCTTCGTGCAGTGCGCCCGCGATCTTGCGCGAGGCGCGGTGCGAGACGTAAATCGTGTCCACGCGGGCCTGAACATCATCACGAAAAGACGGCCAGGGGACGGGGAAGACCCACTTCAAGACCTCTTGTCCGGGGGCCAGGCGGGGGCGTTCCTCCTTGATCTTGAAGACCTTCGCGAGTTGCTGAAGGTAAGTGCGCGAGGTCAGGGCGATGACCAGGGCGTCCACCGCGTGATGCCGATGGTCGTCGCGGTTCTTGTGGTTCAGGCCGTCGGTGCGCAGGACCTCGTTCAGCCCCCACACGCGACGCAATTCGGCCGTGCATTGCCCCTTCACGCAGACGATGTCGCAACCCAGACGTTCCAGGAGCTTGCGGACTTGCGTCGTGATGTAGGCGGTGTCCCTAAGCTGCCGTTCCAGGAAATCGTCGATCTCTGTAGTGTGTCAGCCCAACTGGCACATCGGGTAGGTTAGGAGCCGGCCTCCTCC
>CALLYK010000154.1 GCA_937858365.1 uncultured Isosphaeraceae bacterium
GCCGTCATTACGACGCTCTGAGCGGCCTTTTGCGCCAATTGATGTACTCCAAAGACCCGACGGAGAAACAATTGGGCCAAATCCTGGCGCGGCTGGAATATGAAAACATCGCCGCCGCGCAACAAATTCCCCTCGCTTGTAGGGAGGGACTAGGGGAGGGTTCGCCCGACTCGCTGACCAGCCGCATCGAACGCACCCGCCGGAAGGCCCGTGCTCGACGTGGCGCCTTAATGCGGAACGAACGATCCTGCGACCTCCCCGGTCCCGCGCTCCTCGTCCTGCGGAGCGCTCGAAGACCGCCTCAAGGCGGAACTACGAACGATCCGTCCCCACGCGTGCTCAACCCGATCGTGGTCCGCGCTGGTGACAATGCTCATCGGAGGTTAGTCCGAATGGCAATCGTCCTGCACGGTCAAACGGGCTTCGCGCAGTCTCGATGAATAAGCGGCGAGGCGCGGACGAATCACCCTCTGGCAGAAGGGTGCCCAACCCTAAAGGAGACTGTCACCTTGAAAGCCGTTTTGAGGTAGGCCGGCAACGATTCCACGCGCCCAGATACCAGAATACAGGCAGCGTGCGGGCGAGCTCTCGGTCAGCGGAAAAAAACGTGGCTTGGGCAGGTGTCTGGAAGCCAAGGGCACACGGACGAAGGGGGAGGGCAAACCCTCCCCTTTCTATTGCGCCTTGCAATAGATGCGGCAAAGTCTTAATTCCATAATAGACCGCGTTGCCACAACTCTTCGCGATCTTAGAACTTACAAATGGAGCGGAAGGGGATCGAACCCTCAACCTCAGCATTGCGAATTGTGGGGTTGCTAAGCCTCGCCGTTTTTTCCGCGAACGGTACTTCACACTGCGGCGTTTATGTCCTTTGGTTGATTTGCGTCGGGGCGGAAACCGACCGTTTTTTTTGCGATCAACGATGATCGATCTTTCAATGCAGGCAGATTACGGGTGGAGACGGTATGCGCTGTTTAGGTGACAGTCAGTCCGGCGGCGGCATTTCCGCTCGCCCCGATTGGGACACGTTTGGGGGAGAGATGCTGGGGCTGTACCAGTTTCCGCTCAGGTCGCCTCGGACCCTCGCGATGATGGCTCGGACGCTGCGGCGGCTGGCCCTTTGGAGCGGGGTCGATTCGCCGGCGGACCTCGATCCGCCGGCGATCGCCAGATTTGTCTCTGAGATGGTGGCCGCGGGCCTATCACGGGCCACGATCGCCGGAATGCTTGGTTACGCGCGGGCGATCTGCTCTTATGCGGTCGCGGTGGGCTGTTTGGCTCGCTCGCCTTTCAGCTTCCGCCGGCAGTGGGTGAGGGTCGACCCAACACCGCCTCGGACGCGGCACTTGTCAGTTCAAGAGGTTGGGCGTTTGTTGGATTGCTTGGAGGCCCGGGCGGGGGATTGGGTTGGCTTGCGATTGTACGCGCTGACCTCTCTGATCGCCCACACGGGTCTGCGGCGCGATGAGGCGTTGACCGCTCGTGTCACCGATGTCGATTTGTCGGAGCGGTTGTTTTTTGTGAGAGCGAGTTCGAGCAGGTTGTGGAAGACTGCGGCCTCGGCCCAACCTGTCCCGTTGCCACCGCGGGCGTGTGAGGCCCTCGGTCGTTGGATGGCGGTGGTGGCGTCGGAGTGGCTCTTTCCGGGGGTCAGGAGGCTCGGTCCGTGGACGGGCGGTGCGTGCGGCGAGCGTGCCTGCGATCGTTTGCGCGCCGCCGCGCAGGAGCTGGGGATCGAGGGGGTGACTTGGCTGGCGCTCCGGCACTCGTTCGCCACGCACGCGGAGTCGGCGTGGGGGTGGCCTGAGGGTGTGATCCGGCGCGTGTTGCGCCACACGACGATGCGCACGTCGCTGCACTACTACAGGCATGCCGACGTACCCAATCTGGTTGGACACGCCGAGCGCGTGGATTACACGGGGCGCGCATCGACACACGGAAGTGTTTGACGCGGGCGTGCGCAGGGCGTGGACGTGCGTCGGAAGGACGTGCGTCGGAAGGACGTGTGTCGTTGGCGCTCACCGGTCCCCCGCCCCGTGCCTTCAGGCGGCGTCGTCCTTTTGCTCTTGTTGGGCGGCGACGTCTTCGACCAGGCCCGGGGGCGGACTGCCTTTTCGCCTGCGTCTGGCGTGTTCGAACCTGCGAACCATCTCTTCCTGGCGTTTGGCGATTTGCTGGGGGATCCGCCTTCTTCCGAGGTCTTGGGCGAGGATCTCGGACGCACATTCGCCACGGCTGATTCGCTTCTCTCGCGCGTCGTGGTCGAGGAGTCGGAGGACCTCGGCGTCGAGGGTCATGGAGACTCTGACGGTGGTCTGCTCGGTCCGGGTCGTTCGCGTGGCGCTCGTTTCGCGGACTTCGGCCGCGCGAGGTCGTTGCGCGGTGGCGGGCGGGGAAGTGGGGTTGGGCGCGGCCGGTTCTTGCATGGATCGGTCCTTCCCGAAACGTTCGCTTGTGCGGTCCTTCGTCTTCGACATCGGACGCACGGGCGAGCGGAGTGAGCCGAGGCGTCGGGCGGCGCGGGGGCGCGGGCGCGCGACCCGCGTGACGCGCACGGTCGGGCAGGAGTGTGTCGTCGACTTTAGGGGGTATCTTCGGCGTCGACAGGGGGGGTGTTTTCGGCGAGTGTTCGCCAGAGTGCGTCCACGTTCTTGATGGAAACGCTCTTCAACGTCTTCAGCGCGGCGTCTTTCACTTTAATGTAAGGGTTGTCGATGGGTTGTCCTGTGCGGGGGTGGGCGACGATGGACCCGTGTTTGGCGATGTTGGCGGTGGCTTCGATGTAGTCGAACACCGCGTCCGTGTAGATCACCAGGGTGTCGGTCCGCGCCGTTGGGTTGTGTTGCCGGAGGATGCGCACTGCTTTTGCGCGTGTCATTTCGCCCATGTTTTGAGGCCGGAAAACAGCTGGAGTTGCGACGCTTCGAAGGCCCCGCTGACCTTGCTGGCGGCGTAGACGGAGGCGCCGTCGCAGTCGTCGTCGAGGGCCGGAAGGTCGTTCTCGATCGACTTGACGAGCGTGAAGTCCGCGCCTCCCTCGGTCAAGTCGAACTGTTCAAAGCGGGGGTTGAAGTTCAGATTCATCGAGCCGCGCAGCAGAAGACGGAGTCCGCTTTGAGAGCTTAGGGTGGCGATCTTGGCGTGGTTCAGGACGTAGCGGACCGAGTCGGGCCCGAAAGTGCTTCGCCATTGGGCGATGATTGCCTTGTTCTTGGCGCGAGCGCCGTGGTCGATCACGAGTCGGCCGTTCTGGATCCGCTCGTCGAGGCGCAGTCGGTCCATCACCTGGACCTCGTAGTCGGCGATGGTCCAGGTCCAGATGGAGAGGTCGGACGGGCCCGCTTGGTCGAGGCAATGGAGGATTGCGTCGATCATTGACCATTGGCCGCGTGTGATCGCGAAGAGGGACATGCCGGGTTCGATCGGGCCTATCGAGTCCTGGGCGTTCGTGTAGGTCTCGACGGCCCTGGCGCGTCGGGCGGCGGGTGCGGCGTGGCGCATCGTTCAGTGGCCCTTCAGGAGCTTGCTGACCGTGAACGGGTGCCACCTTCCGCCGTTCTTCGTGGGGACTTGGCTTTCTGTCAGGTGTTGGGCGATGGCTCGCAGCGTGCGTCCCTCTCGCCTCAGTTGATGGATGATCGCGAGCACTTGCTGCTCCTCTTCATGTTTGATTAGAATTGGGTCCACATACTTATTACGTTTGCCCTTGGCGTCGGTGACTGTGATTTTGGAATCGTCGCGCAGGACGTGTCCATAGGGCACGGCCCCGGTGATCAGGTCTCGTTTGCGGCGAGCGCGGAGGGCGAGTCGCGTCCGAAAGCGGATGGTGATCACTTCATATGCGGCGAAGAGGTCGCTCACTTTGCGCGTGATCCATTGGGACGGGTCGTTGGGGTCGGCGCCGTCGGACCCCTCTCCGGCCGCGGAGACGATCTTGGCCTTGCGCTTGCGGACCATGTGCTCGATCATCGGGATGGCCGTGCCGTCTGCGTCGCGGGCCAAGCGGTCGCGTTTGGCGACCAGCAGCACATCGCCCGGCTGGAGCGAGGCGATGGCGTCGAGGAGTCCGGTTCGCTTGTGCAAGGGGGCCGTGCCGGATTGGCCGGCGTCGGCGAAGGTCTCGCCCGGTATCGTCCAGCCGTGCTTGCGAGCGTATGTAACGCATGTGTCCATCTGTGCGTCCATGCCGTTGCGTCGTTCGGCCTGTTCTTCCAGGGACACGCGCCGGTAGATGCGACACATCGTAGCATCTACACGTGTCGATAGGTGCTTTGTCTTTGTGCGAGGCATTGCGGCTCCTTGTCAACCGCCGACCGGCCGTTGACAGTTTAGCGAGCTTGGGTGGCCGGGCAAAGTGCCGATGGTAGGGGTAGGGGGGGGTTAAACCTGTGTAGGGATTGGTCGGTCAACGGTAGGCAAACGCGCGCGTTTTTTTGGCTGTTTTGCAATGAAAAATTGGGCCCGTTTATATGTGCCAGGGCAATTGTGTCCCCCAGAGGCTGGGGCCCGGGGTCGATTCGGCTTCGGGGTTCGCGGGGAGCTGGTCGAGGTCGACGTAGGCTCGACGTCGCCCGGTCGGGCGTTCGGGGTAGATCCTGGCCGGTGGAGTGGCGGCGTCGCGGCGGTAGTAGCGCGCGTCTTCGCGCGCGTTTTCGGCGACTACCAGGCCGAGCCGCTCCAGCGCGAGGGGAGTGAGGACCCAGTAGGTCGGCTCGTCGTCTTGTTCCCAGGCGACGAGCCACTCGATCCCGAGGCCTTGGGGGTCGAGTCCGACTTCCGCGAGTTCTTCGGCCGTCATGCACACGCACTCTAAGCGTGTGAGAAAATCTACCACCTTTTTTGACCGGATGTCGGTCGGTCCGGAAGATTGTTCCAACTGGTGGATTTGCAAAGGCTTGGGTGGTGATTGGTGGCCGTTGGGAGGGGCCGGCTGGGGGAGTTTTGTGCTCATAGGTAGAGGCCCTTCGTTTTCGCCGAGTGTTGGGGTGGTTGCATGACCCGTTTCCAACGTTTCTTGGCCGCCCCGCAGGCCCCGTCACTTCCGAGGCGGGTCGGCAGGCCCAGGCGCGGCGAGTCGGCCAGTCAGCGGCGAGTCCATGTCGACGTCCTGGTGGACGTGACGGTGCGCGGCCTCACGCTGGCGCAGGTTGCCAAGCGGCGGGGTCTGTCGGTCTCCACGGTCGCTCGCTATCGGGACGCCGCGCTCACCTATCGCGACGATCCTCGCGTCCAGTTCTGCTCCGGACGTGCGGCCGGTTTTGCTTACGATCGATCGACGCAACGTCTCAAGAACACGGACTACGCGGCGCGTCGGCAGCGGCCGGTTTTTTGATTCCGAAGAATCACTCCCGAGGTGGGCCCGGTCGGGGGGACTGAACCACCCCCCGGCCGGGCCCTTTCATCCACCACGTAGCGCTCGGGCCCACTGGGGCGATAAGTCATGCCGGCGCGCCTTCCGACCTATCGTCCCGGTGGGTCCATTCCGACGCTGGACCGCAATCCGTCCGCCGCGGGCCGTTCGCGGTTCTACCAGTCCCGCGAGTGGCGATCCGTTCGGCTGACTCACCTCGTTCGTAGGCCCTTCTGTGCCGATTGTCTGAGCGAAGGTCGAGCGACGCGCGGCGAGGCCGTGCATCATGTATTGAGTCTTGAGGATCGCCCCGACTTGGGCCTCGACCTCGACAACCTCGAGACCCTATGCAGGGCCCACCATCTGGCGCGCCACGCGGTCAAGGCGTTGCGCTGAACGGGCGATTTGTCGTCGCCCCCGATCTCCCAAAAGTCGTCGACGATGACGAGCATCGCCGTCTGGTTTATCGTCTGGAATCGATACATGGCCCGACGTGGCAGGAAGAGGTCGCAAGACGGCGCGCGGAACTCGGGGACAGACGGAACGGCTGATGCCTCGCCTTGCGCTTCGGTCGCAGTCGCGACGGAAGTCGCCCCGGAGGTCCGGGCCGCGGCGTTCGCGGCGGCGCTTCGGGCCGAGTACCAGGCCCTCGTCGGCGACCCCGCGATCGGTCCCAGTCTGCTTGAGGTGATCACCGAAACGGCCGAGCGGTGGTATCGGGCGCGAGACACCGTCCAACGTTTTGGGGCGCTGGTCGACGGGGCGCTCGGCGCGCTGAAGCCCAACCCGGCGGTCTCACAGGCCGCCAAGGCGAGCGACCAGCTCGCCGCCCTGCTCAGCCAGTGCGGCCTCACTCCGGCCGGGTTCGGTCGCCTCGGACTCAAGCCGGTCGAGCGCGACGAGTTCGACGCTTACCTCGCGGGTGCGTCGGAGTTTCCATGAGCCTCTTGACTCGCTTGCGGCGCCTATTTGGCCCGGTCGAATACGCCCCGGCACCTCTGCCAAAGCTGGTCTTTGTCGCTTCGCGTGGCGTAAACGTGGAAGGCCAGAGGGCGTTCCAGGCCAACTTTCAAGACTTCGCGTCGGCCACGGAGAGGTCTTTGGCCGTGGTGGACCCGCGCTGCGTCGATGTCGTCCTGGGCGTCGTTGACGGCTCCTGGCGGGTGGTCTTGGACCTGAGGGACGATGCGTGCGACGACGCTCCCGCCGTCAAGCGACCCCGCACCCTGGGTCCGTGACGCTTCCGACACGCTCGCCCTCGCGGCGGGTTGCTACTTCTCGATCGAGTCCGCGCGGCGGGCGATCGAGTTTGTTGAGCGGTTTTGCCGGCTCTCCGACCGTCCGGGCCCTCTCACATTGATGTTCTGGCAAAGAGACTTCGTCGCTCGCCTCTTCGGCTGGCGGCGCGCCGACGGTACGAGGCGTTTCCGGAGCGCGAGTTTGTTCGTCCCGAAGAAGAACGGCAAGTCGCCGCTGATGAGCGCTGTCGCGCTGTTTCTGCTGCTCGCCGACGGCGAGCCCGCACCGCGGATCCACATCAATGCGGTCGATCGGGAGCAGGCCAGCATCGTCTTCAACGAGTCGGCGGCGATGGTCGGGGCCTCGCCGGCCCTGAACGCTCGCGTCGACATCGTCGACACGAAGAAGCACCTGCGTTATCCCAAGGCCCTCGGCCGACTCCAGGCGAACAGCGCGGACGTGCCCAGCAAGGACGGGGCCAATGCCAGCGCCGTGATCTGGGACGAGCTCCATCTTCAGCCCGGCTGGGCGATGTGGGACACGTTCCGCTACGCGGGTCTGGCGCGGCGTCAGCCGTTGCGTCTGGCGATCTCGACCGCCGGGGTGGACCGCCTGAGTGTCTGTTGGTCCGAGTGGGAATACGGCGATCGCGTCGCGAGCGGGGCCGTCGCCGATTGGCAGCACCTGCACGTCAAGTACGCGGCCGGCGAGGGAGACGACTGGCGTGACCCGGCCGTGTGGGCGCGGGCCAATCCGAGCCTCGGCACCACGCTGAAGGTCGCAGACTTCGAGGCGGACGTGCGCGAGGTCTCTCAAAATCCGTCGAAACTCAATCGGTTTTTGCGCTACCGGCTCAACGTCTGGACGCAGTCCGGCGAGCGGTACCTGGCGCGGGAGGCCTGGGACGCTTGCGGTCGCGGCTTTCCCCCGCCCGAGTGGTTTCGCGGTCGCCCGTGTTACGCGGGTCTCGATTTGTCGTCGACGACCGACCTGACGGCCTTCGTTCGCCTCTTTCGCGACGGCGATCGGGTCCACGCGCTCTGCGACGCGTGGGTGCCAGAGAAGACGCTCGACGCGCGGGTCGATCGCAAGGACCGCGTGCCCTGGCGTCAATGGGTGCAAGACGGACACCTCCGGACCTGTGACGGCGCCCGGATCGATTACGACCAGGTCCGGGCCCGCGTCGTCGAGGCGCACAGGGACACGCCGATCGTGTCGCTCTTCGCGGACCCATGGAACGCGGCCCACGTTCTGGGACTCCTCGCGGAGACGGACGGGGTGCCGGTGACGCAGATGCGTCAGGGTTTCGCGTCCCTCAACGGCCCCACGAAGGAGCTCGAAAAGCTGGTTACGCAAGGCAAGTTCTCGCACGGCGGGCACCCTGTGCTGACGTGGTGCGCGGACAACGCCGACGTGGAGCACGATTCGGCCGGCAACGTGAAGCTCAGTCGGCGGACCGACCGCGAGAAAATCGACTTATTGGCCGCGACGGTGAACGGGTTGGGGGCGATGCTCGCGGCGCCTCCCGCCTCGGTCTACTCCTCGCGCGGCATCCTCTCGTTTTGAGGGCGCTTTGGTGAGCGTGACGGTGACGGCGAAGGTCGCGGCGCGGGTCAGGGCCCAACGGCTTGAGACCCTGATCACGGGCATCAACGACACGATCGACTTCGACTTCCCGGTCTTTGTGAACGGGTCGGTGGTCGTGCCGAACTACCTGGCCACGCTCATCGCGTCGAAGCTCTATCTGGGCAACTATGCGCTGAGCGCGTCCACTCCGCTCAGCATCGACCTCGCGGCGCTCTCGGGCGGCAAGGGGGACACGTCCTTCAGCGACGTCGTGGCGATCGACGTGGTTTCGACGGAGGACCCGGCCTCCGGGCGCCTCCTCACGGTCGGCAACGAGGGCTCGTCGGCGGAGTGGTTCGGCCCCTTCGGCGCGGCCGGCCGGTCCACGGCGATGGAGCCGGGCACGTCGCTGCTTCGCTACCGACTCACGTCGCCCGGTTGGTCCGTCGGCGCTCGTCATCTGCTCAAGGTCGACCCGGGCGCGAACCCGCACTCGTTCCTGCTCATCGTGATCGGCAACTGACTTCATGGGCTTCATCTCGACTTTCGCCCGAGTGGGGCGACGCTTTCGCGAGGCCGAGCGGCGCGACGATCCGGGCCCGCTCGACGTCTCGGCGCTCCTCGGCACCGCCGGCCTCGAGACGCGCTCCGACCCACTGCCCGTCGAGGGCCGCGTCTATCGGATGGCCTGGGGGCCCGTGGCCGCGAACACGCCTGCGGGGGTGGCGGTCACTCCGGGCAGCGCGCTCACGGTCGCGGCCTACTTTGCTTGCCTCAACCGGATCAGTTCGGACGTCGGCTCGCACCCGTTCCGCGTCATGCGTAAGGTGGCCGGCAAGGGGCGGGTCGAAGTGCCCGACCATCCGCTGACTCGTTTGGGCTGGGTGCCTCTGCCCACGAACGGGTCGAGCGACCTCGACGCGATTGAGGCGAGTTCGACGCGCACCAAGTGTTTGCCGTCCTACGTCTCCCACGCCCTCGGTTGGGGCGGCGGCTTTCTGCGGGTCCGCTTCGGCGACGACGGCTTTCCCGAGGCGCTGCAACTCCTGGACCCCTCCGCGACCGAAGTCACGCACCGCGCGGCCGACGGCACGCTTTACTACCGAACGGGCGGCGAGACCTTCCGCGCGGGCGAGGTCTTGCACCTCGCCGGCCTCGGCTATGACGGCCTGCGCGGCTACTCGATCGCCCGTTACGCTCGCGAGACGCTGGGTCTGGCGAAGGCGCAGGAAGTCTACGGGGGCCGCTTTTTCGGCACGGGCGGAAGCGTCAAGGGCGTCCTCACGACCGACCAGAAGCTCGACGAAAACGCGGTCGGGAACCTGCGTTCCAGTTGGAACGATTTGCACGAAGGGCCCTTCAACTCGCAACGGATCGCCGTCCTGGAGCAGGGCCTGAAGTACCAGGGCATCTCGATCCCGCCGGAAGACGCCCAGTTCCTCCAATCGCGGCAGTACCAGCTAGTGGAGGTCGCCCGATGGTTCGGGCTCCCGCCCCACAAGATCGGCGACTACTCGCAGATGCAGTTGGCTTCCGCGGGCGTCGAGGCCGCGAACCTCGACTATCTCACGAGCGTGATCCTCACTTGGATCGCGAAGGTCGAGGACGAGTGGAACGGCAAGCTCCTGAGCGACGAGGAGCGGGCCGCCGGTTTGGCGATCGAGTTCGATGTGTCGTGGTTGCTGCGCGCCGATTCAAGGACGCGCGCCGAATACAACCGCGAGTCTCTGGCGTGGGGCGTGAACAGCCGCAACGAGGTCAGGGCGCGCGAGGGCTACAACCCGATCGATGGCGGCGACGAGGTCTTGGTCCCCGGCAACATGGTCCCCTTGAAGCAAATGCTCGCGGGCCAGGCCGCGCTCACGATGACGAGTGAAAGGTAGGTCGATGCGTTATTACGTGGAGAAGGACGGCGATTCGTGGCGCGTGAGGGACCTCGTGACCGGCGCCGTGGTGGCGACGCACGCGGACCAGGCCTCGGCCGTCCTGGCGTTGCTCGCGCTGCTTGAGGAGGAGGAGGACCACGATGAGGTCGAGGCCGACGACGGCGACGTCGAGGGGGCCCCTGCGCGTGGTGAGTGGTGTCGGCCCGACCGCGCGTTTGTGGACTTCACCCTGGAGTTGCGCTCCACTTCGCCGGCGAGCCTGGGCGGTTTGCCGATGATCTGCGGCAGGGCGGCCGTGTGCGGCCAACCGGCGAAGATCACGGCGAACGTGCGCGGCAACCTCGTGCGGTTTGAAGAGCGCTTCGCGCCGGGCGCCTTTCGCGCGACGCTCGCCGCTCGCGACGACACGCTCGCCCTGATCAATCACGACGTGAACCTGCTCTTGGGTCGCGTGGAGAGCGGGACTCTGCGCATGGTCGAGGCCCCCAGCGGCGACCTTGAGATTGAGGTTGACCCGCCCGACACGTCTTACGCGCGCGATTTGATCGCGCTGATGGGACGCGGGGACATGAAAAAGATGTCGGTCGGTTTTTTGCCCCACCCGGGCGGCGTGCAATGGAACGCCGAACGCACCGCGCGGACGATCACGGACTGCTTCTTGCACGACGTGAGCGTCGTCACCAAGCCCGCCTACGTCGGCACGTCCGCTTCCATCCGCTCGGACACGCCGTCGGTCGCGGAGCTGATCGACCTTCTCCCCCGCGAACCGAGGCGCGTGGCCCTGCGTCGGTTCGCCAAGATGCGCCTTCGTTTGCTCGCCCTGCGCGAGCGCGGGGTCTGAGCCCACTTTCGCCGCCGTTTTCGCTCCCCGCCCCTCGCGGCGGTCGAGGCGCCTCGACCGCCGTCCCTTCCCTTCCTTTGTTTTGGACACAACGCCCGTGATCAAGAGCCAGGAGATCCGCCAGCGCGCCGCCAAGCTCCGAGCGGAGGCGCAGACCGTCTTGAGTCGTTTCGAGGATGACCCGTCCGGCATGCCCGAAGCCGAGATGCGCTCGTATGAGGACCTAATCGCCAAGGCCGAGGCCTCGTTGGCCGAGGCCGAGGGGATCGAGCAGCGTGAGGACCGCCTGAACAAGCTCGACGCGAGACTGAGGGTCCGCAACGAGTCGCGCCGGCAGCAAGAGGGCGACGAGCCCGAGGACGCCTTCGGACGGGAAATCGCGAGGCGCAAGTACAGCGTGCTCTCGGTTTGTCGCGCGATCTCGGAACACCGCCCGATCCAGGGTTGGGAAGCGGAGGTGAACCAGGAGCTCGCCAAGCGGTTCGACAAGCCCGCCCAGGGCTTCTACCTGCCGATGCAGTTGCCTTATGTCCGTTCGCAGGCGAATCGTGGTTCGCGGGCCCTGGGGTACGAGTTCCGCGATTTGGACACCACGACGGGCGCGGGATTGGTCCCGACGATCAAGCCGCCGACCGTGATCGACGCGCTTCGGGCCCGCTGCGTGCTGGTCCAGGCCGGGGCGGAGCTGCTTACCGACCTGGTCGGCAACTTCTCGCTGCCGAAGCAAACGGGCGTCGAGTCGGTCACGTGGGTCGCGCAGGGCGCCGGTCCTTCGCAGGGCAACTCCACGTTCGGCACGGTCGACTTCACGCCGAAGACCGCCAGCGCGCGGACGCTGATCACGCGACGGATGATGCTCCAGCCGAGCATCGATGTGGAGATGTACGTGCGCGGGTCCATCATCAAGAGCATGGCGGTGGGCATCGACCTGGCCGGCATCAACGGCGCGGTCGCCTCGCCCCAGCTCTCGCCGATCGGCCTGCTCAATCGGACGGGGGTCGTCACGGCCGCGAGCCTCGGCACGGACGGCGGCGCGTTGACCTGGGCCGCCATCCTGGCGCTGGAAAGCTCGATCGCGGCCGCCAACGCCGATCTGGGTGAAATCAAATACCTGACCAACTCGAAGGTCGTGGGCCAGGCCAAGCGGACGCCAAAGGCGGGCACTTTCCCCGTCTTCGTGATGGCTGATGACCGGACGATGAACGGCGCGCCCACGCTCGTCAGCAACAACGTGCCGAGCAATCTCAGCAAAGGTGCCTCCAGCGGCATCCTCTCCGCGGTGATCGCCGGCGTTTTCGAGGAGCTCGTGATGGGAACGTGGGGCGCCCTCGACCTGCTGACCGACCCCTACACGGGCGGCTCGGCGGGGTCCTTGAACCTCTACGCGCTCCAGGACCTTGACATCCAGACCCGGTACGACGAGGCGTTCTCGAAGCTCGTCGACGTGAACGCGGCCCTCTGATTTTCGACGGACGCACGTTTCTCGGTGAGAGGGGGCGGCATGGAGGCCGCCCGTGTTTTCGGAAAGGCGAAGATGAGTCGGTTTTTCGCAGTGCGTGAAGGGTACTTCCTCAACGGTCGAAGCTACGCGCCGGGCGAGGCGGTCGAGCTCCCCGCCGACCTCGCGGCCGAGCTCGTTAGGGGCGGCCACCTTCGCGAGGCCGACGACGGCGACGTCGACGCAGTCCTCGTGCTCGCCGTGGAAGACGCGTCGGACGTCGAAACGGCGACGGACAAACCCCGGACCGCGTCGCCGCGCGGTCGGAGTCGCAACTCTCGCTGATCGGTCCGCATGGTCCTCAAGACCCTCCAAAGACTCAGCGCTCCCGGGGGCGAGATCGTCACCTTGACCGAGGCGAAGAACTATCTTCGTGTCGAAGTCGGTCAGGACGACGCGCTCATCACGTTTTGGATCAAGGCGGCGCGGGCGCTTGTCGAGAAGGAGACGCGGCGGTCGATCTTGACCCAGCGTTGGTCCTTGTCGCTGTCGAATTGTTCGCTGGACGTGGGCCAGGTCGCTTCGGGCGTCGCGCCGGTTTTTTTCGACGGCATGCTCGCCTTACCGCGGGCCCCGCTCCAGGCGGTCGAGTCGATCCGGTATTACGCGAACGGCGTCCTCACCACTTGGGACGCTTCGAACTACGTGGTCGTGCCGGGTTCGCCGGGCAAGGTGCGGCCCGTCTTCGGGCGCTCCTGGCCCGCGGCCGATTGGCGCGACGATGCCATCGTCGTGACGTTCCGGGCCGGCTTCGGGGACACGGTCGCGGACGTGCCCGAGGACCTGCTGGAGGCCGCGCGCCTGGGCGTGTTCCTGTGCCTCGGGAACTGGTACGAAAACCGCTCCGCGACGGTGCTCGGCACGATTTCGTCGGAGCTGCCCTTTGGTTTTGAGGCGGTGCTGTCACCGCTTCAGTACGGGGCTTACTGCTGATGGCCTTTTCCTTTCCGATCGGCAAGGCGCGGCAACGGGTCACGATCGAGCGCGCGACGGAGGTCACCGACGGCTACGGGCAAATCGCGTATCAGTGGGCGACGCTCGCGGACGTCTGGGCCAAGGTCGAGACCGCCTCGGGTCGGGAACGCGTGATCGCGGAGCAATTGCGGGGCGTGGCGACCCACTTGATCACGATCCGCGGCCGTCTGGCCGTGACCCCCAAGGACCGCGCCGTCTTCAACGGTCGGGTCTTGAACTTTCTCGAAGTGGTGGACCCGGACAACCAAGATTGGACGCGCCGGATCACGGCCGTCGAGGTGGTCGCCTGATGGGGCGATTGGGCGAGCGGGTCCAGGTGGTCGTCACGGGCGTCCCCCAATTGGACCGGTCCCTCGCGGAGCTGGGCGCGAAGGTCCAGCGGCGTGTCGCCCGGCGCGCGGCGAGGCAAGGGGCGAAGGTCGTGAAGCGAGTGGCGCGTTCGAAGGCCCCCGTCGACAAGGGGCTGCTTCGGTCGGCGCTGGTGGTGCGAGCGGGCAAGTCGCGGCCTGGGGCCGTCGTCGTGAAGGTCGAAGTCGGCAAGCGCGACCAGCTCGTCGCGGCGTCGGGTGACGACTTCTATTACCCGGCCTCGACCGAATACGGCCGCAAGGCCCCCACGAAGGGCAAGCGGGCCGGAAGGGGCGAAAGGGTCCCGGGGCTGCACTGGTTGCGTAGGGCGAAGGACGAGGCCGAGTCGCAGGCCACCGCGGCGATGTGGGCGGATTTCAAGGTCGGGCTCGCCTCGGCGATCGCCGAGGCCCGAAAGTGAGGAGACCGAGCGTGCGGTTGCTCGTTTGTTACCAGCCCAACAGGACCGTCTACGCGACGGTCGAGGACGACCAGGGCCTCGTGTTCGATTCCGGAGCAAGGGCGTTTCGGACGAAAACCGAGGCGGAACGCGGCCCCGCGATTTCCGCCAAGGAGGAGCGGCCGGGGCTCTACGCGATCGATTTGGTCGATGTCCTACCGGCCTGTCACGCCGGTCGCGCGCTCAGCGTGTACGTCACGCGCGACGACGTCGTCATTGCCGTCTTCGGCAACTTGGACGGTGGGTTCACCAGTCGCGCCGATTGGTTCCGCATTACTTGATAACAGCAGGAAAACGCCAGCATGGCCGACCCCATCGAACAACAACCCGCCGACGTCCAGCGGCGCGTCAAACAACTGGTGACCGAGGTCCGCAAGCCCCAGTACAACGGCCTCTCGAACGCGGACGTCCGCGCGGCCCTCAACGCCAAGACCACCTACACGGCGACCGCCCCTTTCGGGCCGCCCGACCTGAAGTCGCTTCTCTCTCCGGCCTCACTCGACCACGTCATCTCGCTCCCGGCCTTCGACGCGACCATGCTGCCTCTTCTGAAAGCGCGCGACCCGAAGAGCGCCGAGGCGATCCAGGCCATCGCCCTCTGGATCGGCACTTTGGCCGGTGCCGGGCGGATCACGCCCGCTGAGTTCGCCGCCATCGCGGCGCTGGTCGGCCGCTCGGACACGTACACCGACGGTCCGTCGATCGGCGAATCGCTCGGCTGTCCGGCGGTCCAAGATTTCGAGGTCGAACTCGCGAGGAGCGTCGTCTAATGTCCCTCGCGAAATCGAGTCAAACCACGGTCAGCGCTCAACCGGCGGCGGCCGGCACGCCGGTCCTGGGCAATGCTCTCGCGTTGAACTATGGCGTATCGGGTATCGCCAAGATCACCAATGGGGCCACCCCGCCCACCATCGCTTGCGGCTTCTACCTCGACTTCTCGGTCGATGGGACCAACTGGGTCACGGGCCCGTTGATCGGCCTGGCCGACACGGTCGCCAACTCGGTCACGTACATTCCGTTCGCGGTCGGCATCGGCGGCGGAGCGGACTGGGCCTATTACCGGGGCCGCTTCGCGGGAAACACCGTCCAAGCCGTGACCGTCCAGGCCGACGCCTCCACCACCACGGCGCTCTAATCGTGCAAAACACCCTGGCCCCGATCGACACGCTTCGACCTTTAGAGACGGGCCATCCGCTTTTGGCGGGGGTCGTCTTCTTTGAGCATCCGACGCGGCCCTTTCCTTGCGACGCGCTGACTGGAGTTCGGCTATCGTCGAGCGGCGGGGTCGTGCCGACGATGGGCCCAGCATCCGGATCGTTAGCGTGGACGTTCGACGGCACGGGGAACCAGCAGATGGCGGACATCGGACGGTTCCCGCAAGGGCCTCCGATCACGGTTTCGGCGTGGTGCAAGGGGACCACTTCGGGAAACTATCAGTCCGCGTTCGGAAATTGGAACACCGGCGTCGGCGGCAACGTGACTTTGATGTGGTGGGACACTTCCGGCCGAGTGAGTTTCTACACGGGTGCGGAAGTCACTTCGAGCGCCCCCGGCCGTCTCGATGGTAGATGGCATCATTTAGTCGGAACGGCGACAAGCTCACAGCAAAAAATCTACCTCGATGGCGTCTTGCTCGCGACGACGACAAGGACGATGAATTCGTGGGGCAACCCCACGGCGCCATTCGGGACGTTTTCGGGGTTTTTCCCGATGTATGGATCACTCGCGCATCGTGCGGTTTGGGCGCGGGCCTTGTCGGATTCGGACGTTGCGCAGCTCTACGCCGAGGGGCGAACGGGCCACCCGACCCTCTTGCGACGGGCCCGAGGCGTCACGTCGTCTTATTCGCCGGCGCCCTCGTTCAACTCGGCGTGGGTCTCGACCACGAGCTTGGTCGGCTGTGGTTGTTTCTAGGGTCATCGAAGTTTCCGCTCGCAAGGAGGCAGTTTTCTCGGTTCGCATGATTCGACTACGAGGTTCAAGGCCCCCACACGGATCGTGGCCAACCCTTCGGTCATCGACGAGGAGGTTCGGTTCTCGATGCGCCGTCTGATCGGCCCATCGAGTTCGTCGGACGCTGAACCAGTCGGCGAGCAGACGCGGGAGGGCCCCGCGGTGGTGTGTTTCGCACGATCGAGAAGCTCCGACGAATTGTCCTTTCTGTTCACGGGCGTCGTTGGAAACGAGAGCGAAGCTCGTCCAGTCCTCCGAAATCGTGCCAGGACCCTCCCCCTCCCCCAGGAACAATGCACCGCAATGTGTGCGGTGCAAGGTCGGGAGGCAGCTCACCGGAGAGCACATCGAGACCGGCGGCGTTGGCCGAGAACGCGGGCAGGAAGGTCCGCGTTGACCCGATCAGAAAACACGGGAATGTCAGACGATCAACCTTGATGACCGTGTGAAGGTGCCCGCTGATCAATCGCTCGGCCGCCACAGGACGGCTGCCATGCGCGATCATCCATTCCCCGATGGAAATGCTATCGGGCCATTCCCGTGCCTTGTCGTGGTCGCCGCGTAAGGCCACGAGGTTTATGCCGCGCACCCCGATCCAGGTCCGAAGCGCAAGGAGGTCGGCCTCCGTGCGGGGACACCAGCCGAAAGGCTCGACCAAGTCGCCGGCAATGATCAGCCGATCGAATTCGACCCGCGACCGGAGTGACGTGAGGCTGTCGATGGTCTCGCGTAAGGAATGGGCGGGGACCATGTCGCCGCTCGCCGCGCGTGCCCATTCGTATCCGAGATGGACGTCGGCGACCACAGCCACTCGCTCAGTCGTGTGGACCAGGGCCCCTTCGGGAGCCAACCACCAACCCTCGGGGCCTGGAAAGAGGCCCCCCGCTGCGGAAGTCTCCACCATGTCGTTGATCACCGACGCTCCGCGAATTGACGGAGAGGCGCGAGAGGAGAAGGAACGCACCCGAACCGAACAGTGCGGATCGTCACACGTCCCGCGAGGGGTTCGGTCGGCATTTAGCCCATCATCGAACGAAAGACGGTGAACAGGTAGTGGCTGTCATGAGGGCCGGCCGAGGCCTCGGGGTGATATTGGACCGCGAAGACCGGCAGCCGCCGATGGCGCAGGCCTTCCAACGTCTGATCGTACAAATTGATGTGACTTGCTTCGACATCGTTGGGCAAACTGGCGGTATCCACCGCGAAGCCGTGGTTCTGGGTGGTGATCTCGATCTTCCCGGTCGCCTCGTTCCGGACCGGATGATTGGCGCCACGATGACCGAACTTGAGCTTGAACGTTCGGGCGCCGAGGGCGAGGCCCAAGAGTTGATGGCCCAGGCAGATGCCGAAAATGGGGACTCCTCGCGAATCGGCCGCCATGCGGATCAAGTCCCTGAGTTCATAGATGGGTCTTTCGAGCGCGGCCGGGTCCCCGGGACC
>CALLYK010000155.1 GCA_937858365.1 uncultured Isosphaeraceae bacterium
GATTCACCAATCGCCCGGGCCCGCAACAAGCCCGCTCGGATCGAGTTGTCGCGCTTGACCGTGCGGCAGTATCGCAACGTCGTTTCCGACCTGGTGGGCAGTTTTCGACCCGACGCCCCTCCGATCGACGAGCGACGCGGCCTCAAGGCCGAGTACTACAAGGGACGCGGGTTCCGGGGCAATGAGCGGGTGATCGAGCGCACCGACCCCAAGGTCTCGTTCGACTTCGGCACGTCCGCCCCCGACCCCGAAAAGTTCGAGCCCCACCAGTTCTCCATCCGCTGGGAAGGATCGGTCATCCCTCCGGAAACAGGTGAATATGAGTTCATTGTTCAGACCGACCACGCGGCGCGACTCTGGGTGAACGACCTGAACAAGGCCCTCATCGATCGCTGGGTGAAGTCGGGGAAAGACACCGAGTTTCGCGAGGGCTTGGTCCTCCAGGGCGGCCGGGCCTATGCGATTCGCTTGGAGTTCTCCAAGGCCAAGCAAGGCGTGAACGACGACAAGAAGGACACGCCCAAGCCCGAAGTGCCCGCGTCGATCGCCCTCTTGTGGAGGCCCCCTCATCGGACCCCCGAGGTCATTCCCGAACGCAGCTTGTTGCCGGTGCGCTCGCCCGAGCGGTTTGTGCTGACCACACCTTTCCCGCCCGATGATCGGAGCATCGGCTACGAGCGAGGCGCCGCCATTTCCAAGGAATGGGACCAGGCAACGACCGAGGCGGCGCTGGAAACGGTGGCCTACGTCAGCGCTCGGACACGTGAACTTTACGGCATCAGTGAGAACGAGGAGAAGCGAGCGGATAAGCTACGTGACTTCGCCAAGCAGTTCGCCAAGCGGGCCTTCCGCTCGCCGCTCACCGACGAGGAGGTCGAGCTTTACGTCGACCGCCAATTCTCCAAGCCGGGCGGTCCCGACGAGGGCCTGAAGCGATCGCTGCTCTTGGTCTTGAAGTCGCCCCGCTTCCTCTACCGCGAGCTGAGCGGCAAGGCTGGGCCTTACGAGGTGGCCTCGCGTCTCTCCTTCGGTCTCTGGGACTCTCTGCCCGACAAGCTCTTACTCGAAGCGGCCTCGAAGGGGGAGCTCACAACACGCGACCAAGTGGCCAATCAGGCCAGGCGCATGCTGGCCGACCCGCGG
The DNA here is from genome assembly GCA_937858365.1 of uncultured Isosphaeraceae bacterium. Classification (GTDB taxonomy): domain Bacteria; phylum Planctomycetota; class Planctomycetia; order Isosphaerales; family Isosphaeraceae; genus CALLYK01. The sequence continues at coordinate 1,144 of CALLYK010000155.1, forward strand.
ACCCGCTCCAAGGTCCACGACTTCCTGATGGCCTGGCTGAAGGTGGAACAAGCACCCGACCTGGGCAAGGACCCCGAGCGATTCCCCGACTTCTCCAGCGACCTGGCCACCGACTTGAGGACCTCGCTGGAGCTCTTCCTGGCGGACGTGGTCTGGGGCCCCGCGCCCGACTTTCGCCGCTTCCTCCTGGAAGACACGATCTACTTGAACGGTCGTCTCGCCCGCTTCTACGGGGCCGACCTGCCCGACGACGCCCCCTTTCAACCCACTCGACTCGACAAGGGCGAGCGGGCCGGCGTGCTCTCGCACCCTTACCTGATGGCGACCTTCTCGTACACGGCCGCGACCTCGCCCATCCATCGGGGCGTCTTCATCGCCCGAGGCGTGCTGGGTCAGACCCTCAAGACGCCCCCCGCGGCCGTCGCCCCCCTGGCCCCAGACCTTCATCCCGACCTGACCACGCGCGAACGCGTGCTCATGCAAACGAGTCCGCAAGCTTGCCAAACGTGCCACTCGCTCATCAATCCGCTCGGTTTCCCGTTGGAACATTTTGACCCGATCGGACGCTTCCGCGACCAGGAAAAGGGCCGTCCCATCGACTCCGGCGGCTCGTATCAGCCCCGCAACGGTGAAACGGTCACCTTCCGAGGCGCTCGCGACCTGGCCACCTTCCTGGCGGGTAGCGAGGAGGTCCACGAGGCGTTCGTCGAGCAGGTCTTCCACGACCTGGTCAAGCAGCCCGTGCGGGCCTACGGGCCGCGAATGCTCGCCGAGTTGACCAAGCACTTCCAAGAACACGAGTTCCACGTTACCGACCTCATGGTCGAGATCATGGCACGCACCGTTCTAGTGGCCCGACCCGACAATCCTTGATTCCATTTCCCCAAGACAAAGGAGGGCCCCGAGATGGCCTACGGACGATCGCGACGCGAGTTCCTCCGCGACCTGGGCATCGGGGCGGCGACGCTCCCCTTTCTGGGCAATCTGCCCAGTCTGGCCTTCGCTCGCAACGCTCGCCGCAAGCAACGCTTGGTGATTGCGTTCTCGCCGAACGGGATCGTGCCCAAGAGCTTCTGGCCCGACTCGGAAGGGGCCTTGACTTCGCTGAAGGCCAGCCTCACGCCCCTGGAAGAGCACCTGGAGCGGACCCTCATCCTCCATGGCGTTTGCGACAAGGTGCGCGGCGACGGCGACAATCACATGCGGGGGATCGGTTGCTTGCTCACGGGCGTGGAGCTGTTTCCAGGGAACATTCAAGGCGGCTCGCACACGCCGGCCGGATGGGCGAGCGGCCTCTCCATCGATCAGGAAATCAAGAATTACTTACAAGCGAATGAGGAGACGCGCACTCGTTTCGGCTCGCTTGAGTTCGGCGTGATGGTGCCGGAGCGGGCCGACACATGGACCCGGATGGTTTACACGGGCCCGAACCGCCCCGTCGCCCCGATCGACGACCCCTATCAAATGTTCCACAAGCTCTACGGCCGCACCAAGGACCGAGAGGGCCTGCGCAGCATCCTTGACGACCTGGCCGGCGACCTGAAGAAGGTCGAAGCGGTCTTGCCCGCCGAGGACCGCCGCCTGCTCGACGAGCACGCCACGTTCGTCCGCGAGCTCGAGAAGGAACTGAAGGCCGATTTGAGCGCATCGGCCGAACATGCCGTACCCCCGGTCGAGGCGGGCGTGAAGAAAGAAAACGACAACATGCCGCGTATCACAAAGATGCAAATGGACTTGATGGTGAATAGCTTCACGCATGACTTCGCGCGTGTGTCCACCTTCCAGTTCACGAACTCGGTGGGCCAGGCCCGGATGCACTGGCTCGGGATCAACGAGGGGCACCACGACCTCTCGCACAGTCCCGACAGCGACGAGGCATCGCAAGAGAAGCTCACGCGCATCAACAAATGGTACTGCGAACAGCTCGCTTATCTCGCCCGGCGGCTGGCCGAAACGCCCGAGCCGGGTGGAGACGGGAGCCTGCTGGACAACACGACGATCGTTTGGACGAACGAGTTGGGGCAAGGGAACTCGCACACCCTCGACAACGTCCCGTTCGTGCTCGTGGGCAACGGCCTGGGCTTCCAAATGGGCCGGTCGCTGAAGTATCGCAAAGTGCCTCACAACCGACTCTTGCTCTCCCTGGCCCAGTCGATGGGCCACGACCTCAAGAAGTTCGGCAACCCCGACTACTGCGCCGACGGGCCCCTGACCGGCCTTGTTTGATCGCAGCCACAAGCCCATCAAGAATACGGGGCACCGTCCCAACTGGATGGTGCCCCGTATTCTATTCGTCCGGCGGTCATTTCTTCCGCGGGACGTTTGGTTTGCTGCCCGGCATGGGCTTGCCGAACTCCTCATCGTTGATCGCCTGGTCGCGGGCCTGGATCGCTTGCTGCTCTTCGGCCGTCGGCACGCGGAGCTTCGAGACGTCAACAGGGCCCGACGAACTTTCGCCTCCGCAACCTGGTAACGATAGGAAGAGGAACAAAATTGGCAATTTCATTTTAGACATGAGTACCTCTTATTTCAGTTAAACATCAGAACTCGTCCGAACTGAGCGGCTCGTTGTCGTCGATCACGGAGAGCTTGCGGAAGGTCGTTGGGTTCACCGTGTACTTGATGAAGCGCACGGAGCCATCGCCCAACACAACATTCACACCGCCTGGGTGCGAGCCGCCAAACATCCGCCGCCAGAGGTTGCCGCCCGTGTTGGGGCTTCGCGGTGTGAGGCAGAAACCGTTCAAGGCAGGGGCCTGAAAGTCGGACACGGGCACGAAGTGCCAGCGGATGTTGTCCTCGTCCCAGCCCGAGTTTTGCCAGCGCTCGTTGTCGCCGCCGTCAAGGCTGTGCCGTGAGGGCGGCAGGCACTTCTCGCCCGCGAGGATCGAGTTCGACGTGCCATCGGTGAAGTCGGCCAGGAAGCGCTTGGCACCTCGCCCAGGATGAACGATGGCGCCTCGACGACCACTCGTATTGCCCCAGTTCAACGGATTGCGCTCATTGGTGATCGGGATCGCGCCGTTGGGGGCCGGTGGGACGAACTGGCTGCCGCCGGTCAAGCTCCCCGAGCCGCCATTGTTGATGCACTCGTATGACTCGCCCTGTAGGAACCCAGCGCAGCCGGCGTAGTCGTTCCGACCGAAGCGCAGAGCAACGCCGGAGACGGTGGTGTCGTAGGCGATCGGCGAGCGTCGTGTCGGGCAGTAATAGGTGGCGATCACACCCTGGGCGACCACGTCCTCGTTGGCGTTGTTCACCGGGGGCGAGCCACTGATCGCGTTGCTCCAGATCGGCGGCGCGGTCAAGTTCGCGGCATTGTAGAGGTTCGTCTGCTCGATGTAAGGGAGGATACGGAAGAACTGGTTCCAGCCGTCGGCGTTGGCGGCGCGACAGCACGTGGAAACACCTTCGTAGTCAACACCGGGACGCTCGTCATATGTGTATCCCAATGGGTTGGGCGCGCCCGCCGAAGTGATGGCCTGAGGGTGGCCATCGTGCGGGCCCTGTGGCAGGTGGCCGTAGGTGCTCTCAAAGTTCATCATGCCCAAGCCGATCTGCTTGAGGTTGTTGACGCACTGCATGCGCCGGGCGGCCTCACGCGCCTGTTGCACGGCCGGTAACAGCAGGGCGATCAAGACGCCGATGATCGCGATGACCACCAGCAGCTCGATCAAGGTGAACCCCGCGCGAGGGGCGGGACGATACGAAACGCTCTTCACGTTGCCGACTCCTCATGGTGGAAAAGTGCGAGCCCCGGTCCCGGGGAAGTGGGATTCTAGGCCGATGCCTTGAAGCCCCTGTGAAGCGGAAGGCAATTTTTCTTGAATATCAACTCATATTCGCGACTGTTCAGTTTCAATCACATCGGCAAAGACGCTTTCGCCGGCCGCATCTCTGATGAATTTTAGATGAATACATTGATGAACTAGGGCGATGCCGACACAATGGGCCCTCTTGGCCGCGGACCATAAGGCGGCCTGATCACGCACTAGCGCTCGAGGGGCCCATGACACCCGGAATGCTCGCGTCGTTGTTACTCCTGACTTCCCTCACCGCCCAACAAGGCCAAGTCGATAATCCGCAATACACGAGCTGGGCGAAGGCGGGAAAAGGGGCCGTCCTTACCATGCGGTCCCTGACGGTCATGGGAGACGATCCCCGGCCCATCACCTCCACGATGGCTTACACGCTCACCAAACTCACGCCCGACCAGGCCGTCGTCGAGATGTTGACCGAGACCGACCAAACCGGCAAAAGAGTGAAAAACCCGCCCCAAGAAATCGTGATCCGACGCCCTTTCTTCCTGCTTCCTGGGATCAAGAAGGAAGACCTGGGCCGACCCACGGACTACGTCGCCAAGGGAGAGGAGACGATTGAAATCGCCGGCGGAAAATACAAGGCGCAGTGGTACGACACAGAAGGAAAAACGGAGTCGGGCCCAGCGACGACGCGCACCTGGATGTCCAACGAGGTCCCTGGCCTTCTCCTCAAGTCCGTGACCAAGGTCCCCAAGGTCAACGGGACGATCACACTGGAGATGGTGGAGTTCAAGCGCCCTTGATCGATTGGCGCAGGTTCGGTTCCTGTCGGACCAATGGCTCGATCAGCCCGACGGCCTCCTCGTACCACCGCGCGCGGACCGAGGTGCTCGCCAGAAGTCCGCGGGCCTGCTCCTCGAAGGTGACTTTCAGACGGATCGCCTCCCGGAGTTCGGCGATGGCCTCCTGGTCGTCAGTCTTCGCGAAGCAGAGCCCGGCCCCCAGGAAGAAGTGGGACACCCCATTCTCAGGGTCGAGTTGGATGACCTTGGGGTACTCGGCGTTCGCCTCCTCGCGCCGCTTTGCGCGGAACGGAAGGTCCGCCAGGCGGCCTCGACGAGTCGTCGCCAAGTCGGGTCGTCCTTCTTGTCCGCGCGGGGTCGGCGCACCCTGGCCCAGTCGTCGATCCCGGTGGCGATTTCAGCCGCCGAGGCGAGCGGCGCCAACGATTGACCGACCGCCGGCGGATCGAGCGCGTCAAGGTCCAGGCCAAAGGTGCGAAAGGCCGCGGCGTAGTCCCGGTCGAAGTGCTCACCTCGATCGGTTCGGATAGAGACGAGGCGAAGGACGAGGTCTCGGACGGCGGACAGGCGATCGACCCTCTCTCTTAGGACAGCGACCTGAAGGGCCCTCCGGGCGCCGGAGACGCCCGCGAGGGCCTCGACCGCTTGGTCGAGCGCGGCGCGGGTATCGCGAGAGGCAATCCCTTGGGGGTCGTGTTCGGCCCGGCCGCAGAGCTCCGCGGCGAGCTGGAGCAGGGAGTCGGCGCGGGCCAAGCGCGAGATGGCCCAGGTCAGCCCCGTCGCACGGAAGGCGATCAGGACGATAAGAGAAGCGGCCAACCAAATCTGTCGGCGGCGGCACTTGCGGGCCTTGGCCTCACGGGCGCTCTACTCGACCCGGGCTTCGCCCATGCGCTTCATTACGCCCTCGCGATGAGCGGCGGCGTGGACTCGTCCGCCGCCGCGGCGCTCCTGCACGACGTCGTCGAGGACACCTCCGCCGGCCTCGAGGAGGTCACCGCCGAGTTCGGCCCCGAGATCGCCCTGCTCGTCGAGGGCGTCACGAAGCTGACGCGCATCCAGTTCTCGAGTCGTGAGCAGGCGGAGGCGGAGAACTACCGGAAGATGATCGTGGCGATGGCGCAGGACGTGCGCGTCATCCTGATCAAGCTCGCCGACCGGCTGCACA
>CALLYK010000156.1 GCA_937858365.1 uncultured Isosphaeraceae bacterium
CCTCTCCACCGGAGACGTCTTCCGCGCCGCCAAGTGCGACGGCGACCCGTCGCCGGCCCTGAGTGACGCCCTTCAGGCAATGAGTCGCGGCGAGCTTGTCGCCGATGGTGTCGTCGTCTCAATGGTCCGCGAGCGAGGCGGCTGCCTGCGCTGCATGGGCGGGTTTCTCCTGGACGGATTTCCGCGCACGGTCTCGCAGGCCGAGGCCCTCGACGTGATGTTGACCGATCGCGGGGTCACCCTCGACGCCGTCCTGAATTACGACCTGCCGATCGATGAGATCGTCTCTCGTCTAAGCGGTCGTCGGACATGTTCCAAATGCAAGGCGGTTTCGCATGTCACGGCGCGACCCACGAAGGTCGAAGGGGTCTGTGACGTATGCGGCGGCGCGCTCGCCATTCGCGACGACGACCGACCCGAGGCGATCCGTGTGCGCATGGCCGCCTACGAGGAGAGCACGCGACCACTGATTGACTACTACTCGAGCAGCGAGCGATTGTTAACCATCATGGCCGACGGTCCTCCGGAGGAGATTCTTGATCGCTCGCTGAAGGCCCTCGCCGAACGCGAGAAAGCGGCCGAGAATTGATGCGAGTCCTTGTCACCGGCGCGAGCGGCCAACTCGGGGCGTACCTCCTGGGGCGTCTGCTCGAGGACGGTTACGAACCGATTGCCTGGAGCGGTCGAACTGTCGGGGCGCGTTCAGGGCTCTCGCTTCATCCTTTAGACTTCGCGGACCGCGGACGCTTGGAAAGGGCCTTGGAGCAAGCCGGCCCGGGCGCCATCGTGCATCTCGCGGCGATCGCGCGGGCCGACGAGGCCCTGCGTGATCCGGACCACGCGCGCCGCGTGAACGTGGAAGCCACGAGCGTCCTCGCGGCCTGGTGCGAGCGGCGGTCGCGTCGGTTCCTGTACATCTCCACCGATCTGGTCTTCGACGGCGAGAACGCTCCTTACGCCGAAGGGGCCGCGCCGCGTCCGTTGATGCTCTACGGCCGGACGAAGCTCGAAGGGGAACGTCGCGTTGGTCCAAGCGGCCTCGTGGTCCGATTACCGCTGATGTACGGGCCTTCGCGAACCGGCACTCCCTCGGTCTTCGACCAGACGATCTCATCGTTGAGGGACGGCCGGCCGAGGAGTTTCTTCCGCGACGAGTTCCGAACGCCCCTGGATTACGGCACGGCCGCCGAGGCCCTCGCGCTCCTCCTGGCAAGCGACGCGACAGGCACGCTCCACGTCGGTGGGCCGGAGCGCGTGAGCCGATCTGATCTCATGCGAAGAATCGCCTCCGTGTTGGGACTCGACGAAGACCTCGTGCGTGGGAACTCCCAACGCGACGTCGTCTTTCCCGAGCCGCGCCCGGTCGACGTTTCACTGAGGTCTTCACGGCTTTCCTCGCTTTTGCCCGACTTGGTTCGGCCCACGATCGAGTCCACCGTGGCCCAATGGGCCAATCGCGCCTGAAGGTTGCTTGACGTTAGGACGCAATTGCCTCAAGGCATTTTTTCGCGGGCCCGGTTGATGAGGGTGTCGCATTGCCCTTGCGTCACAAACACGCTCCGCTGATTTCGCCGGCGGTTGGGTCCTTGGTGATTCCCTTCGTTTTTTTGAGTCACACAGGACGGACCCCGTGGTAATCCAGTTTGGCGTGCGTGAAGTGGAAGAGACCTGCGGTTGGTCCCAACGGCGGCCCCTGGCCGCGGGAGGGCGTCCGTGTCCCTTTGGCGTGGAGATCGGGACCAGTCCATTCGACGGCGTACGACGACGAAGAGGTCCCTCTGCTGGGACAACCTGGAAAGCCGCCGCTTGCTCGACGGTTCCGGCAAGTTCGGCGACATGACCGTGACCCTTAAGGACGGCATCCTCACCATCGACGGCTCGGCCAAGAACGACGCGGTGGTGGTGGCACAGGCCCCAGGAGCCGACGGCAAGTTCGGCACGGACGACGATGTTGTCTTGCTCCAGAACCAAAAAGACAAACCCCTCTTTTTGACGGGGAAGTTGAAGAAGATCGTCTTTCACGGCAAGGACGGTGACGATCAGTTCCGCAACGACACGAACGTCCCGTCGGTCGCTATGGGCGGTAACGGTAACGACCAGCTTTTCGGGGGCGGCAGCACCGACGTGCTCGACGGCGGGCGTGGCGACGATATCATCGACGGCCGGGGGACCAAGGCCGCCGGTAAGGGTGCGCAAGATGTGGTCACCACAGGCGCGGGCAAAGACACGGTGGTGAGCGACAAGGTCAATCCCAACGGCACGGTCCCCAAAAGCGCCGATACGTCCGTGACGGACCTCGACCGGGCCAAGGACAAGGTCAAGAAACGCTGACGATGAAGGGCGATTGTCGTCAGCGCTCAACTTGTCGGGAAACGGCGCCTTCGGCTTGATCACCGCTTTCTTATGCGATCGACTTCACCCCGGTCGGCCCATCCCTCCAGTGTCCAGCGGGGGTCGAACTTGAAGGCGCTCGGTTTTCCGTCCTTGGGGAAGACGACCACATCGTCTTCGCCCGGCACTGGCCCGCCGTTGCTTCCGGACCGACCACCGATGAAGACGCAACGGCAGGCGACCGCGCCGGCGTCGGGTCGCAATCGCGGCTGGTCGAAGCAGATGAACCACTCTTTGCCCAGTTGTGCGCCCACCTCGTCCGACTTCCAGGACCGCCGTTCGGGTTGGGGGCCTCCCAGGGTACGTGTGAAGAGCCCTTCGGGCGTGGTGAATGCCAACGATTTCTCGTCGGCGGAAACGTCGAAACCGAGGACGAATTGGCGTTCGGCCAAGGTGCGCGAGAGGCGGGCGTTGTCCTCGATGGTCCCGACGATGTGGGCGAATTCGATGTCGAAGAACTGGGACTTGCCCGCGCGATCACGGAAGGCGAGATACACCAGGTTTCCCTTGCCGGTGAACTTGGGGCGGGTGAGTCGGGTGGTGCCGACGATCGAGCGTCGCACAACGCCGGTGGCCACGTCGACGATCTCGACTCGAACCATCGAGCTCGGCACGTTCGCGCCGGGGTCGGCGTTGGTCGGGACCGACTCGTGGTAGGCCAGTCGGGTCCCGTCGGGCGACCACGATAGCGAGCCGCGGGGCGCTGACTTGCCGACCAAGACCTTCGCTTCGCTCCCATCGCGTCGGGCGAGACAAACCGATCCCTCACGCGGGTTGGGAAGGGCCCGGCCGTTCTCGACGCCCCCGAGGTAAGCGACGCTCCTACCGTCGGGGGAGACGGCGATCGTCTCATGAGCGTCGGGACGCAGGCCGAGACTCGCGCGAGTCCGCGGATCGAATGTGAGTCGCGGAGGGACTTGCAGCGTGACGGTTTCCTGACCGTCCTCACGAACGGCCTTGGATTCGTCGCCCAGTCGAAAGACGAGGAACTTCTGGTCGGGCGGCCCGTCCGTGCCAAGGGCCGCCGACGTGTACAACAGCATTCCAACGACCGCGTTGTAGGCCCGCATGAGGGGTCTCCCGCTTGCGAAGATGTGTGGCGAAACCAACAAAGAGATCCTGGCGGTCTTCTCCGACTTGACGCAAGGCCCTCGAAAGCGGCACGCCTCTTCTTCCTAAATGTGGACCACGGGCCGGCGAGCCGAGCGTGGCGCGACGCGCTGAGGTCGCTGGACGAAGAACGCGAGGCGTTCCGGGCCCTTCGGCGAGCCGACCCAGAACTTCGCGCCACGACTTCGCATGCGGCCTGGCCTTGGCGACGATGGCGGCGACCCGACTCGGGCCCGAACAAGCCGACGAACACGAGCGCCTCTTCCGCAAAGCGACGACGATGTTCGGAGAAGCGCTCTCCGTCCGATTCGCCGATCCGGTCCAGATCGCGCACGACACCGACCTCATCTCCCTTGCACGCAAGCGAGGACTTCCAACGCCCGGTCGCTCTGCTCTTCGACCGTGTCCTCCCCGACGACCCTTGGGCCCTTTGAATCCGACCAATGGTCCCTTTCCGCCAACCCTCGCGGCGCGCGTTCGACACTCTGGACCCGACCTTCGCCGCTGGTCATGATCCTTGGGCCGCCTTCCGCCTTGTTCTTGAAAGGACCTTCCCGTGCCGATGTTGAAGCTCACGTTCTACGGCTATCCCGACAACGACCCGCCCAACAGCGACGCCATCGCGCATCCCACTCCCGGTCGCGAACGGGCCGGCGGGGTCGGGACGTATGAAGACCCCGTCACCACCGCGTCCCTCAAGGTCGATGAGGGGGGTTGGCTGCGACCGGGACAGCGGTTATACGCCCCATCGTTGAAGAAGTACCTCATCATTGAAGACGATTGCGCCGATTGCGTTGCCGATCAGATCGACGTGTGGATCAGCGGAGTCGGCCACGACAAGGACACCGTCGAGGCGTGCGAGGCCCGCTGGACCCCCAACGACCCGATCGAAGTGGAACTCGACCCGCCTCCCGGACGCGAGGTCGTCGTCGACGCCTTCTTCAAAGACGGGACCGGGGAATGTCGAGACCCGAACGCTTGAACCCGAAGCCCGCGGGCGAGCGCGAGGAAAGGCGGAGCGCCCATCGGGGGGCCTGGAAAAAAATGGGGCCGCCTCACGGTTTTTTTTCTTGAATTCCGCGAAGGCGGTTCGGTATGCTCCCTCTCGCTCACTTGATCCGCACCGTCGACGACGTTGTTGACAATCCACGTCGCCTCTTGCCGCACCAGTCCGGCCACTCGTGCCGGACGACGCGATCGGCCCCTGGATGGACCGCTCGTGGCTTGTGGGACGCCTCAGGACGACTTGGCCCCTTTTCCCATGCCCGAGGAACGGGCGGGGCCGAGGTGGAGGCGACCCGGGATGGACTCCGCCGACGCTTGTTCCAAGGAGGACACGCCATGATGGCCCAATTGAAGGACCGCCCCCTCATCGGTATCAACACCGATTACGTCGCCCCCAAGGGGAAGACGCCGTACAGCCACGTCCACAGTGGTTACTACGACTGCATCCTGACCTGCGGCGGCATCCCCGTCATCGTGCCGCCCCTCACCAAAGACACCGACGTCAACCCCATCCTGGACAAGCTCGACGGCTTCGTCCTCGTGGGCGGTGACGACCTCGACCCACGCAAGCAAGGGTTGGGGCCCCACCCGTCGATCAAGCCGATGCCCGAGCGGCGCGAGTCCTCCGACCGCTTGCTCGTGAAGCTGCTTCAGCAACGCAAATTGCCCACCTTGGGCATCGGCGTGGGCATGCAGCTGCTCAACGTCGTCATGGGCGGCGGCCTCTATCAGCACCTGCCCGAAGACCTCCCGCGCTGCCTGCCGCACTTCGACCCGCAGGGCGGCGCCCATCGTCATATCGTCGTGATGGAACCAGGCACGCGCATGGAAGACATCTACGGCGAAGGCGAGATCCGGGTCAACAGCTATCACCACCAAGGCATACGTAAACTCGCGTCCTGCTTCCGCGTGGGCGCCCTCTCGCCCGACGGCCTCATCGAGGCGTTCGAGGGCAAAGACCCGAGTTGGTGGGTCGTCGGTGTGCAGTGGCACCCGGAAAACGAGGGGAACATCTCCCTCGACACGCAACTCATCGAGACCTTCGTGCTCACCGCCTCCAAGTTCCGGGGCGGCGTCCGGCTCGCCAAGGTCGGCTAAGCAGACGAAGCGACGCAGCCAAGGGACAAGGGGCCTTACCGCCCAGGCCCCCGGTCCCTTTCGTTTTCATTTCGGCCCACCCCGACTAAGATCGTGTCCTGTCGAGTGCTCGCGAGCGACGCCCCGAGCGGGGCGCCTCCGTGGCGTCGCGGAAGGACCGATCGCATGAACGTCCTCGTCACCGGGGCCAATGGCTTTCTCGGCCGACATGTCGTGACGGCCCTCGTCCAGCAAGGACACTCAGTCCAGGCCCTGGTCCGACCAGCCTCCCCCGCGGACCTCCGCCTTGGCGAAGGACCCATCAACTTGGTCCGAGGCGACCTACGCAGTACATCCACGAATGAACTAGAAAGCATGTTCGCGGGCGTCGACGCCCTCGTCCATCTCGCGGCGGCCGTGAAGGGGGACGACGAGGCGCAGTTTCGCGGCACCGCCGTTGGGACCGAACGCCTGCTCGACGCGATGGCCCGCACGGCCACGCGACGCCTCGTCTTGGCGAGTAGCTTCTCCGTGTACGACTGGTCGCGGGCGCGAGGCGTCCTGCGCGAGGCCTCACCGTTCCTTTCCGGCACCCGACATTACGAGCGCGACGGCTACGCCATCGCGAAGGTCGCCCAGGAGACCCATACGCGGCGCGCCGCGGCGCGCCATGGTTGGGACCTCACGGTCCTCCGTCCCGGCTTCATCTGGGGCCGGGGCAACGCCGACTTCGCCGCCCTGGGGCAACGGATCGGACCATTCCGCCTCGTCTTCGCGCCGTTCGGACGCATCCCGATCACCCATGTCGAAAACTGCGCCGACCTCTTCGCCAAGGTGGTGGATGATCCGCGGGCCTTCGGCCGAACGTTCAATGTGGTTGATGGAGACTCGGCGCGCGTCTTACCTCATCTGCTCGAGTTCCGGCGCCAAACGGGGGAGAAGGGCCCCATCCTGCCGGTCCCGTACCTTGTCGGCTATTGGACCACACGCCTGGCACAGGCCACGAGTCGTCTGATCTTTCGAGGTAAAGGCAAACTCCCCAGTTTGCTCGTTCCTCTTCGCTTCGAGGCGCGCTTCAAACCCCTCCGGTTCCCCAACGCCCTGGCCCGCGAGGTCCTGGGCTGGTCGCCACCGCTCAACCATCAGGAGTGCGTGCGACGCACCTACGTACGTTCGCCTACCCATCACCCACGAAGCGCCTGAACCTTCTTCAGGCGAATGTCCTTCGAAAGTGTGCTTAGTTGCCCAAGCTTTTCATATTGCCTATTTGGCTCGATTGGATTATCGTTTCCCAACCGAAGACTCGTTCGGGTCTTCGTCCGGCGCACCATTCGATTATGCGAGGGCTTGGGCCATGATGATCCTGACGAGTCTGGGATTGAGTGTCCTTTTCTTGTCCGGATCGGACGTGAAGGCCCCCGAGAGGGTCCCGGCGATCGCCGGGCCTCGCGTCGTCAGACTACTGGACGGTCCCTTGCCCTTGACGAGGCCGCTCGTGCGCGTGGCCCAATCCCCTCAGGGCGTCGCGCAACGGCCGAGCGGGCAACACATTCCCGAGGCGGCGGCTCGGTGCATTTGGTATTACTCGCCGTATCCCTTGATTTTCAGCAAGGCGGCGGGTGTGACGGAGGTCTTCTACCTCAACGGCAACACCGCCGCCCTGACGCAGTACGACGGCCATCCGGAGTGGGTCCATCTTAGTGATTCCTGGGTGGGTGGCGCCAACCCTTGGAACGTGACCGCGGCCACGATCGTCACGGCCGGCGACGGTTCCGTCTGGCTCAAGATCGAGGCCGACCACGCGGAGGTTTCCGACGCTCTGCGCGCTTCGGGTCAGGCCGCCGCGGGCTCGATGCCGCCGGTGCCCAAGAAGTCGCTACCAACGGCCGCGCGCGCATTCGACCTGGGAGACGTGCCGGGCGCCTTGACGATCACGTTGGACCCCACGAGTGATTCGGCGTGTCGTCAGCAGTGGCTACCCGTCTGGTATCGCTGAGGTGATGTTAGCGCCTTCGCTGAGGGCATGACTTCCATCTCTGTCATATCTTTTCTAATGAAGTACATATTCACGTTTCTTTCAAGGTTGGGCCCGGTCCAAGGGAGTGGTGCCTGAAGCTCGCTTGAGTGGGACGGGCCACGTTCGACCGGCCTTCGGGAGAGTAACCAATGCCGCAAGCACGAGTCTGCATCAACGCCTGGACGAATTATCCGGGGTCGATTCCCTTTGGGAAGGCCGCCGGGAACGAGACGTTTCGCGTGAACGGCTGCGATTGCCTTCAGTATTACGCGGGCGAACAAGCGAGCAAGGTCCACCTCAATGACGCCACCGTGGACGAGGCGAACCCTTGGGTGGTGGAAGGCACAAACTGGGTCCAAGAAACCGATGGCGTCTATTGGTTGGAGATCACGGCCTCGCACCAGGAAGTGGGTGGTTCGGGGCCTCGCTTCGCGGATGGGACGGACGTCGCGGGGGTCCTGACCATCACACTCGACCCCATCGTGGGCTACGCGAATTGCAAACGCAAGGATCTCCCTGTCGTTTACAAGTGAGTCGCCATCGTCGGTCTCACCTGGATTCCTTCGCGTTGAGTTCGGCGCGTGCCGCGCGAACTTCCGGGTCTCCGGGTTCGCGTTGGGCGGCCTTCTCGAGCAGGTCGCGGGCCTCTTTCGCTTCGTCCTGGTTCCCCTTCACCCGTGCACACGCGGCCAGGGTCAGGCCGAGTTCGGTCTGAAAACCGGGTACGTTGGGATGGCGGTCGACCAGTTCCCGAAGGAGTGCGAGGGACTGGTCGAGGTCATTGATGGCAGACTCGTGGGGATGTTGCCGGGCCTGGTCCCGTTTCAGGGCGGCGAGGGCTTGGGTGTAGCGGGCCACTTTCTTGGTCCGCTGGACAAGTCCTTCGAGGATATTGAGGGCCTCGTCTTGCGAGGCCTCCGCCGCCGCGGGGTCCTCGGTCCCAGCAAGCGCCAGGCCGAGCGTGTGCAGGGCCCGCGCCCGGAGATACAGGAGGTTGTTGTTGTTCGGGTCGCCGTTGATCAACCTCGCGAGAAGGTCAACGTTCTCGCGTGCGAGGTCGCGGGCCCTTGGGGCGTCGTCTTGGTACAGCGCGAAGTAGGCTTGGTTGCCCTTGTTGATGATCGCCAGCAAGGTCGCGTGGTAGTTCCTGCCGGCCGGTGCCTCGAGGAACGCCGCCGCCTCGTTGGATTGGATTTTCGCTGCGTCGGCCCGTCCCAGCTTGAGATTGACGAGGCCACGGGCCAGACGGGCCCGACCGGCGAGCACCCTCCAGGCGTCCGCGCCCCCCGTGCGATTGAGCGCATCCACGATCACACGGTCCGCCTCATCCAAGTGAGGTAGGGCTTGAGATGGTTCGCCTCGGAGCACCTCCAGGTCGGCCCGTTCGAGTAAGCACCGTGCGAGGTGGAGGGCCGCTTCGGCGTCCTCGTGCCGCTCTGCGACCAGGCTTCGAAGGCGCTCGGCCGAGTTCGTATAGAGGGTGGTGGCCTCCTGCGTCTCGTACAACGAGCGGTGGACGTTGCCCGCCTGGAACTCGACGATCGCGAAATCACGCTTGAGCTCCCAATCGTTGGGCTTGTGGGAATTCAGGACCTGCATGAGGCCCACCGAGGTGCGCGACAGGTCGCGACGCAACTCGGCCACTTCGATGAGAGGGGGCAGGTCTTGCTCGACCACGCGGTCCAGAATGCGGGCGATCACCTCGCGCGCCAGGTGGTAGCGATCATTGGCTTGGTCGCGCGCGATGGAGACGTCCTGAAGGGCCTTGGCGAGTTCATCGCGTGCCTGGGCCGTTTCGGCGTTGGCCTGGAGCAAAAGACCCGACGCGGCGGTCATGCTCGTTGCCGTGGCGGCGAAACCCACCAAGGCCGCCGCCGCGATCGTGCGGTGCCTCCGACCCCAACGCGTCAGGCGCACGGTCCAGGGGTCGGGATAGGCCAAGACGGGTTCGTCGGCCAGCCAGTGGCGGAGTTCGTCCGCTAAGTCGAGGACCGTCGCGTAGCGGTTGGCGCGATCGCGCGCCATGGCCTTGAGGCAAATCGCTTCCAAGGGCGGAGAGATCCCCGACTTGATTTCGCTCGGTCGTCGGGGGGCCCCTTGCTCAATGCTATGGACGATCTCATCGGGTGTGGGCCCCTCATAGGGGGGACGACCTGTCAGCATCGCGTAGAGGATCGCCCCCAGCGCGTAAACGTCGCAAAGCTTGTGGGCCGGTTCGCCGCGCGCCATCTCAGGCGCCATGTAGGCGGGTGTTCCCAGCTTGGTCCCCGGTTCGGTAAGGCCACCGCCGGATGGAGGTGTCGGTTCGATCGAGGATGGTCCCTCCACTTCGCCTTCCGTGGCCCCGGCCTTCGCCAGGCCCCAATCGAGTACGAAGACCTCGCCGAACTCGCCGAGGATGATGTTGTCGCCTTTCAAGTCGCGATGTAGCACGTCTCGCGCGTGGGCGAATGCAACGGTCTGGCAGACCGAGATGAGAACTTCGATCAGGCGGCGCAGGTTCAAGGCGCTTGGTCGGTTCGTGTGGTGTTCGACGATCGCGCGGGCCAGGGTCTTCCCCTCGATGAACCGCATGGTGTACCAAGGGCCGCCGGCGCCTTCCTGGCCCGTCAACATGAGGTCGAAACAGGGGACGATCCCAGGGTGTTGCAACTGGGCCGTAATCTTGGCCTCGAGCTCGAACCGAGCACGGAGCCCTCGGATTCCCAGCCGGTCCCTGCGGAGCCTCTTGATCGCGACCTTGCGATCCAGGTGACGATCGTACGCCAGCCAGACCTCGCCGATACCCCCTTGCTTGTGGGCCTTCTCTCCCTCCAAGACGTAACGGGAAGCCGGGTTGGTGCCGCTGGGCGATGTGTCGCTCTTGGGTGCTTCCCAAAGGGGTGTTTCTTCTTGTTCCGGCTTCGTGGATGGCTCCCCACGCGAAAGCGTCGCGTCGTCCAGTTCCGGGACCGTGGGTCCGTTGGCGGCGACGTTTGGCGGGGGACCATATTCGGTCGTCGCCAACCCAAGGTCCTTCATGACGTCCGAAAGACCTTCCTGACCATTCGCCAAATGTCCTGTGGCCGCGCGTAGGAACCGTTCGGGGGTGACCTCGCCTGTTTGAAGGGCCTGCATGATGAGGCGGAATCGCTGCTCGTAATCCATCCCTTCGTTCTCCCAAGGCGCGGAAGGACGACCCAAGGATGCGCGCCCTCCTCAGGCGGTGGGCGCTGCTTAGGTGCTCCATCCTAAGACCGATGGTCCTTGATATGAAGAAAAATCCGATACCGGAGTGGCGAGGGCCGGCCCGACCCGCACCCTCCTCAGTCCTGGACGCGACCGGGGCAAGGACGAGACGAAACGCGCTGCCCTTCGTTCCCGAAGACGGTCTCAGCGGCCCGAATGGGCCCTTTCAATCCACGTACACGAACTCGTTCAAGTTGAAGAGGACATGACAGAAATCGACCAGCGCGGCCGCCTGGACCGGCGTAAGGTCTCTTGGGGTAGGGACGGGAAGGTCCTTCTTCAAGTCCGCGGATCGACCCAACTGGGCCGCGTCGTCGTGAAGGAAGGCGACCGCTCTCGACCGCTCTTCCTCACTGGGCGGGCGTCCCAACGCGAGTTCGAACGCCTTCGTCACTTGGCAGTCGACTCGGGACCGGTCTTCGCCGAGTCGTTCGAAGACACGGCCCGCGAAGTGGCGGGCCTGCTCGATCACCAGGTCCGAATTCAGGACCATCAGGGCCTGAGGCGCGTTCACCGACACATTACGCTCGGGACAGGTCACGTTCGTGTCGGGACTGTCGAAAGCGTCGAAGAACGGGTACTTCAAGTTGCGCCGGACGAACACATAAATGCTGCGTCGATCGCGGTCCTCGGCCTTGGGAGAGCGGGTCCAGCCGCCGCGCGTTTCGATGCCGGGAGGAAGGTCGGGGAAGACGCTCGGTCCGCCGACACGGGGGTCGAGGCGACCGGAGACGGCCAGCAGAGCGTCGCGCACCGCTTCGGCCTCAAGCCGGCGCCGGTTCGAGCGACTGAACAAGACGTTATCGGGGTCGTTAGCGGTGGTTTCCGACGTGGCGACGCTTCCCTGCTTGTAAGCGGCGCTCGTGACCATCAACCGGTGCATGGCCTTCA
>CALLYK010000157.1 GCA_937858365.1 uncultured Isosphaeraceae bacterium
GAGCCGGTAAGTCTGGTCGAATGGGTCTTTTCGCCGGACTTCCGGCCGCGATGGGGGGGACCTGTTGATGATCGTCGGTGTGCCCAAGGAGGTCAAGGCGGACGAATACCGTGTTTCCTTGCTGCCCGTGGGGGCGGAGGAACTCACCGCGGAAGGCCATACCGTGCTTATCGAGGCCGGCGCGGGCCTCGGCAGCGGCATCCCCGACGGCGCCTATCAAGCAGCTGGGGCGACCATCGTGCCCACGGCCGCCGAGGTTTGGGGCCGGGCTGACATCATCATTAAGGTCAAGGAGCCGATGCCCAAGGAATGGCCTCTCATGCGGTCGGGCCTGACGATGTTCACCTACTTCCACTTCGCTGCCGACGAGGCCCTCACCAAGGCCGTGATCGACAGCGACGCCACTGCGATCGCATATGAGACGATCCACGACGGTCAGGGCCGTTTGCCCCTCTTGACCCCCATGAGCGAAGTGGCCGGCAGGATGAGCATCCAGGAAGGGGCCAAGTTCCTCGAGAAACCCGAGGAAGGACGCGGCATCCTCCTGGCCGGCGTGCCCGGGGTGGCCCCGGCCGACGTGGTTGTCTTGGGTGGCGGCGTCGTGGGCACGAACGCGGCGCGGGTCGCGGCCGGACTTGGCGCGAATGTTCACATCTTAGACATCAACCTAGACAGGCTCCGCTATCTCGACGACATCATGCCGGCCAACGTGACGACCATTTATTCCGACCGCCACACGATCCGCGAGGCGATCGAACGGGCCGACCTGGTCATCGGGGCCGTCCTCGTGACGGGTGCTCGGGCCCCTCGTCTGGTCTCGCGGGCCGACCTCACCCGGATGAAGCCGGGGGCCGTGATCGTCGACGTGGCGATCGACCAGGGGGGTTGCATCGAGACGAGCCGGCCCACGACCCACCGCGAACCCACTTATCTGATCGACGGTGTGGTCCACTACTGCGTCACCAACATGCCCGGAGCGGTCGGCCGCACCAGCACCTACGCCCTCTGCAACGTCACGTTGCCGTACCTCCAGCAATTTGTCCGCCGAGGTTGGCGCGAAGTGGCCGCCGCCGCGCCCGGCATCGCCGAAGGCATCAATGTCGATCGCGGACGCGTCACCAACCAGGCCGTCGCCGAGACCTTCAACCTTCCCTACGAGCCCTGGACCCGCTAACCAAGAAGCAAAAAGGGCCCTCCAACGCCCTCGTCCCCACGCCCAAACCACCCTGAAAGGGGCCCTCACATGAGCGAACAACACAACGACCACAACCACGCCCCGGAAGAACAAGCGGGCGAAGAATCGTCCCTCAAGCTCGAGCTGGAAAGCCAAACCCAGCTCTTCCTGGAACTCCGTCAGCAAAACCTGGAACTCCTGCAGGTGGCCGCCAAAGTGGCCGGCTACATGGGCGACCACGGCCCACTCAAGCACTCGGACCTGAAACCCGCCCTCCGGGCCATTTGGGACGTTTACTCCGAGTTCCACGCGTGGGTTGATCCCGACGACAGCGAGGACGACTACGAGGAAGAGGACGAGTGACGACCGAAGGACCGAGTGGTCCGCACGACTTGGAGACGGTCGGTTGGGTGGGGGATGGCGCGACCGGCTTCGTCCGCCTGATCGACCAGACATTGCTGCCCGGCGAGTTCACGCGCATCGCCTGCCGCGACTTGCCAGTGCTGCACGAGGCGATTCGATCGCTCCGCGTCCGGGGGGCACCGGCGATCGGCGTGGCCGCCGCGTATGGGGTCGTCTTGGGGGCCCAACGGGCCTTGCACGGTCCCGAACGCGACATGCTCCGGGCCGTCCGCGAAGCGTGCGCCTATTTGGCGACCTCGCGGCCGACGGCCGTCAACCTCTTCTGGGCCCTCGACCGCATGCAGCGCCTCGCGCTCGCGGAAGGGGCTTCGCAACAGGAACTGCCGGCCCGATTGCTGGAAGAGGCCCACGCGATCGCCGCGGAAGACAGGGAGATGTGCCGCGCGATCGGCCGGCACGGCGCCAATCTGCTCGCAGACGGCTCAGGCGTGCTCACCCACTGCAACGCGGGGGGCTTGGCCACCGCCGATTACGGCACGGCCCTGGCCGTGGTCTTCAGCGCCCACGAGCAAGGAAAGGCCCTGCACGTCTTCGCCGACGAAACACGACCGCTCTTGCAAGGGGCCCGCCTCACGACTTGGGAGCTCTTGCGGCGGGGCGTGCCTGTCACGCTCATTTGCGACAACATGGCCGCCCAAGTCATGCGTGAAGGCCGCGTTCAAGCGGTGATCGTGGGGGCCGATCGAATCGCGACCAACGGCGACACGGCCAACAAGATCGGCACGTATGGCCTGGCCGTCCTGGCAAAGGCCCACGAGATCCCCTTCTACGTCGCGGCCCCGTCGAGCACCTTCGACCTCTCGATCCCCGACGGCTCGCACATTCCGATCGAGCAACGAGACCCGCGCGAGGTGACGCACCCGTTCGGCAAGGCGACCGCCCCGCACGGAGTGGGCGTTTACAATCCCGCCTTCGATGTGACGCCGGCCGATTTGATAACGGCGATCGTCACCGAGAAGGGGGTCATCCAGCCCGTCAAAGCCGTGACAATCTCGGCCTTATTGGACCAGGGCGAGACCCGTGGGCCGGCCCCAAGCTCGCATTGCCACCATCCGGCCTAAGGGTAATCTAAGCGGTCGTGGAGGCACCTCAGTCGGCGCCAGGGAAGTACGTCGCGATCGCGATCGCGAGCGAAGGAGCGCACCGATGTTCGACGCCGAAAGCCAAGCACGTCTCAGTCGGGTCGTCGCCGACCGGTTCGGTGGCCGGAAAGTGCTCGTCGTGGGCGACTTGATGCTCGACGCCTACGTTTGGGGCGACGTCGGCCGGGTCTCGCCCGAGGCCCCCGTTTTGGTCGTCCGCCTCAATCGCAGGACCGCCAATCCAGGGGGTGCGGGGAACGTCTTGATGAACCTGGCCCGGCTGGGACTGGATGTCCACGTCGCCGGCATGATCGGTCAAGACGAGGCCGGCGGGCGCGTTTCGGGTCTCCTGCGCGAGGCCGGCGTCGACGTGAGCGGCCTCGTCGCCAGCGCCGAGCGTCCGACCACCACCAAAACGCGCGTGCTGGGCGGTCATCAGCAAGTCTTGCGGCTCGACGAAGAGGCGGAAGGCCCCATCAACGCCGAACAGTCGGCCAGGTTGCTGGAGGTCGCGCGGGAACGGCTGTGCGACGGCCTGGATGCAGTCATCCTCTCCGACTACGCAAAGGGGGTCCTCACGCCCAACGTCTGTCAGGCGATCATCGGTGAGGCCCGCGAGCGGATAGCGTGAATACGAGATGCGGTCAACCGTATCTGCGGCGGCCACGACGCTCCCTTCGTCGAGAGTCGACGCACCGACGGCTGCGGTCGCGGCGCTCACGCTATTGCAGCGGGATCTGTTCGCGCGGATCAACCCCGCGATCGTCGAGGCATATCTCGACCGCCTTTCAGCGGCGAGCGTGTTGTCGGTGACGCCGACGGCCGCCGGACCCGGATTCCGGCGGCTGGCAGCACCCCACGGGATCCTCCCGGCAGGGCTGGGCGGCCGACCCGGAGCGTGTCTGGGCCTGGTACGAATGGCGCCGGCATCTGGTGAGCCAGGCCCAACCCCACGCCGGCCATCAGGCAGTGGCCGCGCTGGCCGACACGCTGGGCCGCGCCCAGCGGCGTGTGGTCACGGTGACAGTGGTGACACAGAACGTGGACAACCTGCACGAGCGCGCTGGCTCGGTGGAGGTCTGTCACCTGCACGGCAGCCTGTTTGCCGCGCGCT
>CALLYK010000158.1 GCA_937858365.1 uncultured Isosphaeraceae bacterium
TCTTCAACGACACCGGCGAGGACTGCCACGGCTTCGAGATCGAGCTCGACGACATCACCGGCACCGACGTCAGCTTCACCTTCGGCGATCCCTACCAGCGCTACGGCAATCCGAAGGTCGAGGATTTCGCCGGCGGGGTCTACGTCCGCTACGAGAGCCCCTACGACCCGGCGACGCAGACCTTCACCGCCGCCACGCCGCTGGCGCCGGCGGTGATCGCGCCGACCGACGGCCACGCCTGCTGGACCGGCGGCTCGGCCAACTATCTCACCAGCGGCTGCGAGCACTTCGGCGTCGGCCTCAACGCCAACCCCACCGCCACCGTCTATCGCTGGCTGGTCGCCGATCCGCAGAACCCGGGCTCGCTGCGTGCCGCCGGCAGCAGCGTGCGTATCCCGGCGCCGATCTGGAACGTCTCGCCGGCGCCGCCGCAGGCGCCGAACCAGCAGCCGGTGGTGCAGGCGGTGATCGCGCCCGAGCCGCCCGGCGCCTTCGAGTTCGGCGACGCGGTGTGGGTGAAGGTGTTCAAGACCGAGTCGCCGGAGCCGGCCGAGCTCCACCACCTGGTCACCGACGACCCGGCGGTGCCGCAGGAAGCCGCCGAGACCGAGATCGAGTGGACGCTGCTGCAGGCGCGCCAGGGCCGCCCCCATCAGACCAATCGCCATCGCCCCCGCCATCGTCCGCGTGAACATCACCAGACCCGTCGCGACCCCGCGCTGTTCCCACTCCACGGCGTTTTGGGCGGAAAGCGTGTAACAAAGCAGGGCCCAGCCCAAACCCATGCCAATGGCAATGAGCGCGACCGTGAAGAGGGGCCCTTCTCGGCCTGTCAGGGCCGCGGCGATCGGCAGCGCGACGCCTCCGATCGCGATCGAAATCGACCCGATTTGCGCCGTCCGACGAAACCCGAGCCTGACCAGGACCTTCGCGGCCACGATCACGCTTAGGGACCAACTCAAGAAGAGCGGGGTGAGCATCCGGCCGGTTTGAAGTGAACTTCCGCCGCTCACGCCTTGAACATAAAGCGGCAAAAAGGTGTCGATCCCGAAGAAGAGACCACCCACGAGCGCGTTGCCCGCCACGCCCACCGCGATCGCCCGCGCTTTCAGAAGCCCCAGCGGCAAGATTGGGTCAACCGCGCGCGTTTCCACTCGGACAAAGAGCGCGACGAGGAAGAGTCCCGACAGGGCCCATAAGGCGGAGACCTCGGAAGCTCGCCCCGGACCACCCAGCGCGGCCATGAGAAGGGCGGTCGAGCCGCCGGCGATCAAGGCCGCCCCGGCCCAATCGATCGGCGGACGCGTCCCGGCCTGCGCGGTCTCACGAACGAAACGCATCAGGGTCCAAATCGCCAGCATCGAAAACGGTAGCGTGACGAAAAAGACCCACCGCCAGGACATGTAATAGGTGAGCACACCACCCAAGGCGGGTCCCGCCACACTCGACAGGCCCCAGACGGCGCTGAACCAGCCTTGAACGCGCCCGCGCTCGCGTAAAGGATAAAGGTCGGCGATCAAGGTCATCACGATCGGCCCGATCGCCCCGGCACCCAGTCCCTGAAGGGCCCGCATGACGATCAACATCGTCATATCGACCGCCGAACCGCAGAGCACCGAGCCCAGACTGAACAAGCCCAACCCCAACGCCAGGACCCGGCGCCGCCCCCATATGTCGGCCATCTTGCCATAGAGGGGCATTGTCACCGTGGACGCGATCAGGTAGGCGGAGGCCACCCAAGCGTACCGCTCGAAGCCATGAAACCGCGCGATGATGCTGGGCATCGCGGTGGCGACGACCAATTGCTCAAGCGCCGCCGCCGACATCGCCAGCAACAAGGCGACCGTGATGATGCGCCGCTCTCCTTCGGAAACGGCCGCCTTCTCCCCTTCAGACATCGGCCGCTCCCGAGTCCTGGCCCGCGCGCTGGAATTCCTGAACACTCAAGCGACCAGATCGACCCGGGAAGCTTCGGGTTCGCGCGAGCATGGGCACACGACCCATCGGCTGACGACGGCCCTTCCGACGGCCGGCCAAAGTGCCCAAGAAACGTTCCGCGGTCCCCGCGGACGAGTAACCAGGCCATCGTCCCACCGCGGACCAACGCGACGAGAAGTCCAATCGGGGCGTCTCCGACTGGTCCCTGTAAGGCCAGACCTTGCCCAAGGGCAAGTCCAGGTGGCACGGCGCCGGCGGAGGATGATCCTACCGAGGGCCTGAACGGCAGGCCAAGCCCCTGGCGAACCTCGCCCCGGCAGAATAGCTTGAAGGCGTTCGCCGCTCGCCGTCCTACGATGAGAGGGCCACATGGTTTGGGAAGAACGTTGGCACCCGCTGCGCGAGGAGTGGGTCATCATCGCGGCCCACCGGAACGATCGGCCCTGGACGGGTGAGACCATCGCCAAGGAGCGACCGGCCGTCCCCAAGCACGACCCGGATTGTCCGCTCTGCCCCGGCAACAGGCGCGTCAGCGGGGCCGTGAACCCGCCCTATCAAGGCGTTTTCGTGTTCGACAACGACCTCCCCTGCGTCGGCCCATCCGCCCCGGAGACGACACCTCTCAACCCTCCCTACCGCGTTCGACCCGCTCGCGGCAAGGCCCGCGTTGTTTGCTACACACCTCGGCACGACTTGACCCTGGCCGAACTCGACCATCAAGGAGTCCTCGCCCTTTTGACCACCTGGGCCGAACAATACCGCGAGTTGGGCGCGCTTCCCGATGTCCATCATGTTCTCATGTTCGAGAACAAAGGGGACGTCGTGGGTGTCTCCAACCCCCACCCGCACTGCCAGATCTACGCCACGAATTTCGTCTTCAAGACGATCGAGAACGAGGTCGCGATCTGCTCCCGCCACTGGCGGGAACGCGGGAAGGTCTTGATGGAGGAGATCATCGCCGCGGAAATCACCGACGGCCGCCGCCTGATCGTCGAGCGAGATTCGGCCATCGCGTTCGTCCCCCATTTCGCGCGCTACGCCTATGAGACGTTCGTCATGCCCAAGGGGCCCCACGCCAGTCTGGCCGACCTCACCCCGGAGGAGTTAAGGGACCTCGCCTTGGTCCTGCATGAAGTGCTGGTTCGATTCGACAATCTCTGGAAGATGTCGTTCCCTTACGTAATGGCCCTTCATCAAGCACCAACCGATGGCTTATCTCACGACGGCTTTCATTTTCACATCGAGTTTCACCCGCCATTGAGAAAACCAAACCTGTTGAAGCACCTCGCGGGACCGGAGGTTGGCGGCGGCAGCTTCCTCAGCGACACCTCTCCCGAGGCGAAGGCCGAAGAGTTAAGGGCCCTGCCGTCAACCCACTACAAGGCCCTTGGGATTGAGGGACCGTCATGAACGACGTCGCCGCACACGACCTTGAAGCTTTCCGCGGTCGCTTGCGTGGGCTCGGTTTCTTTCGACCCGGCGTCCCGATCACCTTGGCCCGCGCCCCGGGCCGCTTGGACGTGATGGGGGGCATCGCCGACTACTCCGGGTCGCTCGTCCTGGAGCTGCCCATTCGGGAGGCCACGTGCGCGGCGGTGCAGTCTGGCGAACGAGACGAAGGACTCGAGGTCATCAGCCTCTCCGAAGAGGAACGTCGCTTCGCGATCGACCGTCCCGGCTTCGCGAGGCTCCTTAATGGAGACGAGGCCGCCGCCCGCCGGACGTTTGAAGACGACCACGAATCCGCTTGGGCCGCCTATGTCGCCGGTGTGGCGATCGTCTTGCACCGACATCTCGGGGCCTCCTTCGATCACGGCCTGCGGATCGTCATCTGGTCGCGTGTGCCGGAAGGGAAAGGGGTCAGTTCATCGGCCGCGCTCGAGGTCGCGGTGATGAAGGCCCTAGCGGCCGAATCGGGCCTGTCCTTGACCGGCCCGGACCTGGCCCATTGGTGCCAGTTCGTCGAGAACCGCGTTGTCGGCGCTCCTTGCGGCATCATGGACCAGATGACCTCGGCGCTCGGGCGGGAACGTGAACTTCTCGCCTTGCTCTGTCAACCGGCGATCGTGCGTGGGTTTGTCCCGGTGCCCGACGCGATCGGGTTCTGGGGCGTGGATTCCGGCCTGCGCCATGCGGTCTCAGGCAGCGATTACACGTCGGTGCGCACAGGGGCCTTCATGGGCCTTCGCATCCTCGCCGAACTGTGCGGTAAACGCCCCGAGCGCATCGACGATCGCGGTGTCGTCCACATCGACCGTCCCCCGTGGGAGGGCCACCTCGCCAACATCGACCCCGCGCGTTTCACAGCTGGACTTGCCGAGAAATTGCCCGAATTCCTCGAGGGCCACGAGTTCCTCAAGCGTTATGGCGGCACCACCGACCCGGTGACGCGCGTCGTACCGGACCGTGTTTACGCGGTCCGCCAACCGACCGCTCATCCCATCCACGAACACGCGCGAGTGCGCCGTTTCGCCCAACTCTTGGAGGGGCCTTTGGACGGGGCCGCGCTCCATGAGATGGGCGCCTTGATGAAGGGTTCGCACGCGAGCTACTCGGCCTGTGGGCTTGGGTCCGAGGCGACCGATCGCCTCGTGGCCCTGGTCGAGGAAGCGGGGCCGGCCGCGGGTCTCTTTGGCGCGAAGATCACGGGGGGCGGTAGCGGCGGCACCGTGGCCATCCTGGGCTGGGCCGACGCGGAGGGGGCCGTCCGCGAACTGGCGAGTCGTTACGAGTCTGAAACCGGCCGACACGCCACCGTCTTTTCCGGTTCATCTCCGGGCGCCGAGCATGTCGGTGTTCGACGGGTCACGATTTCGAAGGACTGAACGATGGTACACATGTTCGCTCATCACGTTGGTCTGGTCCTCTGCGTGGCCTTCGTGACAATCGAGGCCCATGCCGACGACAAGGTCGCCCCTTTGCCCGCGGGCGTGAAGGCCGTCTGGGACCTCGACAAGGCCCATCGGGAAGCGACCGAAACACGCGAGCGGGTTTCCCTCAATGGCCTCTGGCGCTGGCGGCCCGCCGAACCGGGCGAACAGACGGTCCCCGATCAGGGCTGGGGACACTTCAAGGTCCCGGGCTGCTGGCCCGGCATCACCGACTACTTGCAGAAAGACTGCCAAACCGTCTTCCGACATCCCCTCTGGGAAAGCACGCGACTCGCGGAGTTGAGGGCCGCCTGGTACGAACGTGAATTGACCGTGCCTTCCACCTGGGAAGGCCGTAGGGTCTTGTTGGGTCTCAACACCTTGAGTTCCCTCGCGACCGTCTTCGTAGACGGCAAGGCCGTTGGCGAAGTGGGCTTTCCGGGTGGCGAGTTGGACCTTTCGTCCGTGTGTCGACCCGGGGCCCGGCACCGACTCACGATGCTGGTCGTCGCCCTGCCTCTGAAGGGGGTGATGCTCTCATACAGCGATAGCGCCTCCGCGAAGCAAGTGAAGGGGACGGTCGCGCGCCGGGGCCTCTGCGGCGATGTCTTCCTGATCGGCAGGCCCATGGACGCCCGGGTCGGCGACGTGCGTGTCAACACGTCCGTACGTGAAGGCTCAATCACGATCGACGCCGAATGCGTCGGGCTGGGACAAAAAAGCCGATACGCCCTTCAAGCGACGATCCGCGAGGATGGACGTGTCGTGAAGACGATCAAGGGCCCGCTCTTCGCCGCGGCCGACCTTGTCGAAGGCCGGGCCCAGCTTCGGGCCGATTGGCGGCCCAATCGCCTTTGGGACATCCATACCCCCGGGAACCAGCACACGCTCAGTCTCTCGCTCGTGGATGAAAATGCAGTGCCGCTCGACACCGCCTTCGACGAACGCTTTGGCTTCCGTGAGTTTTGGATCGAAGGCAAGGACTTCCACTTGAACGGCAGCCGTGTCTTTCTGTGTGCCGTACCCCTCGACAACGCCCAGGTGAGCGCGGGCCTGGCCACCTACGACGCGGCGCGAGAGTCGCTGGAACGGCTCAAAGGGTTCGGCATCAACTTCGTATACACTCATAATTATGGCTGCGAACCTGGGACGCACCTCGCTTTCGCCGAGGTCTTGCGCGCGGCGGACGACGTCGGCATCCTGGTCTCGTTCTCGCAACCGCACTTCGGTCAGTACGACTGGAAGGCCCCCGAAGCTGACTCCAGCAACGGCTACGCCCGACACGCCGCCTCCTACGTGCGCGAGGCGGGCAACCACCCGTCGATCGTCTTCTACTCGATGAGCCACAACGCGACCGGTTACAGCGACGACATGAACCCCGACATGATCGACGGCCGGTCGGGTCCTCGCGACAACTGGTCGCGCAACAACGCGTCGCTCGCCCTCCGGGCCGAGGCGATCGTGCGCAAGCTCGACCCCGGCCGGGTCGTCTATCACCACTCGTCGGGCAACCTCGGCTCGATGCACACGAGCAACTTCTATCCCAACTTCGCCCCCATCCAGGAACTCTCCGACTGGTTCGAACACTGGGCCACGGCAGGCATTAAACCCATGTTCACATGCGAGTATGGGGCCCCATTCACGTGGGACTGGTCGATGTATCGCGGCTGGTATCGCGGAGAGCGTTCCTTCGGCAGCGCGCAGGTGCCCTGGGAATTCGCCCATGCGGAATGGAACGCGCAGTTTTTGGGCGATCGCGCCTACCAGATCAAGGAGATGGAGAAGGCCAACCTGCGTTACGAGGCGCGTCAGTTTCGTCAAGGCAGCCTATGGCATCGTTGGGACTATCCCAAGGAGCTCAGCCACCGCGATTTCGACGACCGCCAAACAGTGATCGCGATGTACCTGGCCGACAACTGGCGGGCCTTCCGGACCTGGGGCGTCTCCGCGATTTCCCCCTGGGAATACGGCCATTACTGGAAACCGCGCGAAGGGGTCGACCGGCGTCGCAAGGACCTGCCGGTGGACTGGGAGCACCTGCAACGACCGGGCCTCAGTCCCGACTTCCTCGACGGCCGCTACGAACGCATGGACCTCGCGTTTGAAAGGGCCGATTGGGTCCCCGCGCCGCCCGCTCAGACCCTGCTTCGCGACAATCGGCCCCTGCTCGCTTGGCTGGCCGGCAAGCCCGAACGCTTCACCAGCAAAGACCATGTCTTCTCCGCCGGTGAGTCGTTCCAGAAGCAGATCATCGTCTTGAACAACTCGCGCGAGACCGTGACGTGCGACTGCGCCTGGTCGCTCGACCTGCCGGCACCCATTAACGGGCGCGAACGTGTGACAGTACTGACGGGTGAACAGAAGCGAATTCCGTTGAAGATCAAGTTGCCGACGCCACTCCCGGCCGGTCGCTACAGGCTGGCGCTCAACGCCCGCTTCCACACGGGGGAGGTCCAGGAAGACACGTTCGCGATCGACGTCCTGCCCTCCGCGACGGCCACTTCCAAGGCAACGGTCAAGATCGCCCTCTTCGACCCCAAGGGCGAAACGGCGAGCGGCCTCAAAGCGCTCGGGATACCGTTCGACCTCGTGGAAGCGATGACGGACCTGTCGCGCCATGATCTGTTGATCGTCGGCAAGGAGGCCCTTTCGCTCGACGGCCCGGCGCCCGACCTGACGCGGGTCCGCGAGGGTCTCAAGGCGCTCGTCTTCGAGCAAACGTCGGCGGTCTTGGAGCGCAGGCTGGGGCTCCGAGTTGTTGAGTATGGCCTGCGGCAAGTCTTCCCCCGGCTGCCCGACCACCCGGTCTTGACCGGCCTTCCGTCCGAACACCTGCGCGACTGGCGCGGCGAGGCCACCATCATGCCTCCGCGCCTGGCGTATGAGATGCGGCCGATGCACGGACCGACGGTCCAATGGTCTGGCATTCCGGTCACGCGCGCCTGGCGCTGCGGGAATCGTGGCAACGTCGCTTCCGTCCTGATCGAAAAACCCACGCGCGGCGACTTCCTGCCCATCGTGGACGGCGGCTTCTCTCTGCAATATGCCCCGCTCTTGCAGTATCGCGAGGGTCGCGGCATGGTCGTTTTCTGCCAGCTCGACGTGACCGGCCGCACCGAGACCGAGCCGGTCGCGGAGCGACTGACCCGGGGCCTTGTCGAATACGTCGCGACTTGGCGGCCGACGGAGCGTCGCGAAGCGGCCTACGCGGGCGAGGCGGCCGGTTTGGTCCACCTTCAGAAGGCCGGTCTAGACGTGAAGGCGGCGGACGTCTCGGCGCTGGGTCCCCATCATGTGCTCATCGTCGGCCCGGGCGGCGGTTCGGGACTCGCGTCCCAAGCGCCCGCGATCGCGAACTGGCTGAAGGCGGGCGGACGGCTCGTCGTGGTCGGCCTCGACGAGCGCGAAGCGAACAGCTTCCTGCCACTCCCCATCAAGACCCGCGATCAGGAACACATCGCGACGTTCTTCGACCCTCCCGGCATGAAGTCGTCATTCGCTGGTATCGCGCCGGCCGACATGCACAACCGCGACCCGCGTCCTTTCCCGCTGCTCACTGAAGGGGCCCGCTTGATCGGTGACGGGTCTTTGGCGGAGGCGCCGGACGCACGGATCGCGTTCATCCAGGTCGTCCCCTGGCGCTTCCAGGAACCAGGTCCCATGAACCAGCGGCGGACCCACCGCCGGGCGTCCTTCGCTTTGTCGCGCGTCCTCGCCAATGTGGGCGTCATCAGCAAGACGGACCTACTCGACCACTTGACGCGGCCGGTGGACCAGGAAAAGCGTCGACTGAGCGCACCCTATCTCGACGTCCCCGAGGAATGGGACGACCCGTACCGCTTTTTCCGATGGTGAACCGCGCGATTCCCCACCTTCGCGGCGGGCAATCGCCATGTCCCCAAAAATGGGAGGAGCCGGAATCGAACCGGCGACACACGGATTTTCAGTCCGTTGCTCTACCAGCTGAGCTATCCCCCCTCACGTCATGAGGCCCAATCTTATGCCCGTGGCCGAGGGACTGTCAAGCGAGGCGGCGCCTCCGGAATGGACCTTGTGCTACACTTCCGTTTTCGCCGATCGTGACGGGGAGGGCCGCTTCATGGCCGATCGCAGCGTCGAAATCGTTCGGACCACGCGCGAGACCGATGTCCGACTGATGCTGAACATCGACGGCTCGGGCCGGTCCGAGGTCAAGTCGGGTGTCGGCTTCCTGGACCACATGCTCGAACTCTTCTCCCGTCATTCGCTCATGGACCTGAACGTTTTTTGTCGGGGCGACCTACATGTGGACGCTCATCATACGACC
Source organism: uncultured Isosphaeraceae bacterium (assembly GCA_937858365.1). Taxonomy (GTDB): domain Bacteria; phylum Planctomycetota; class Planctomycetia; order Isosphaerales; family Isosphaeraceae; genus CALLYK01. Next base: position 9,115 of record CALLYK010000158.1, read on the forward strand.
GAGGACATCGGCATTTGTCTGGGTCAAGCATACGATCGCGCCCTGGGTGACCGATCGGGGATTCGGCGCTACGGGTCGATCATCCTGCCCATGGATGAGGCGCTCGTCACGTGCGCGGTGGACCTGGGCGGCCGTCCTTACTGGGAGTGGGACGTCTCGTTTCCGACCTCCAAGGTGGGGGACTTCGACACCGAGCTCGTGGCCGACTTCTGGCAGGCGGTCACGACCCACGCGAGGATGAACCTTCATGTTTGGTTGCACAAGGGACGCAACTCCCATCATATCGCCGAGGCCGTCTTCAAAGGGGTCGCCCGGGCCATGATGGCGGCTTGCGAAATCGACCCGCGCGTTCAAGGCGTGCCCTCGACCAAAGGGGGCCTTTGAAGCGATGGCCCCCACGAAATCGCGCAAGCGTTCCCTGGTGACGAACGCTGTTCTCTCGGCGATCGCCCTGGGGTTGCTGGCCTGGGTCGCCTACGGCAATCGGGATCAGATCGCCGACGTCTTGCGGCGGCAGATCGACTGGAAGCTCCTGGGTGTCGCCTTCGCGATCTACATGGGCGGCCTGATGCTCACGTTCGTTCGTTGGTTTCTGCTCTATCGGGCGGTCGACGTCCACTTGCCCTTGAGCGCCGCCTTTCGAATCGGCTTCATCGGCAACGTCTTCAACCTGGTGATCCCCGGGGCCGTGGGCGGCGACCTGGTGAAGGCCGGCTTCGTTTATCGACTCGTGCCCCCCGAGCGCAGGGTCCGTTGTTATTCCTCGCTCGTGATCGACCGGTTGGTGGGTTTGCTTGGCCTCTTCCTGCTGGCCGCCATCATGGGCGGACTCGCCTGGGGACGTGCCTCCGCCGACGTCCAGCGCCTCACCTTGATCGCGGCTGGGGCGACCGCGTGCGGCATCCTGGGCCTTTTCGTCTTGTTCACACCCGCCTTGTATCGGCCCCTCGATCGACTCTTGCGACGACGGCCGAAGTTGGAACGCGCCTTCGACCACCTCGTCGCGATGGCCTCGGCCTTTCGCTCGAGACGCGGCGTGGTGGCCTTCACCGTCTTCATGTCGATGGGGAACCACACCATGAACGTGGTCGCGTTCTTCCTCACGGGGCTGGCCCTCTTCGGCTCGGTCCCGTCGCTCTTCGACCACTTCGTGATCGTCCCCTTGGTCTTGTTCACGACGGCCGTCCCCCTGCCCTTCGGCGCCCTCGGTCTGACGGAAGGCGTCTCGGGCCGCCTCTTCGACCTGGTGAATCATCCGGGCGGGGCCGTCGCGATGATGGGTTTTCGCCTTGTGATGTACGCCGGTGCGCTCGTGAGCGTGGTGGTCTATCTGGCCAACCTGAGCCAGGTCCGCGACGCGGAGAAGGCCGCTGAGGAGGCCAAGAAGGAAACCGAGTTGGAAGGGGCCTTGCCGACTTCAGACCTTGATGAAAATGCGTCGGCGATGAAGTGACCAGCAAACCAGCCAGAAGACGAACAAGACCGCGGACGCTTCGATCAAAGGGCCCCAATCCCCCACGAACGGCTCGTCCGGCACGTTGAGTTGGAAGCGATCGTTGAGCCACCAAAGAAACGTGCCGAGATGGCGCTGAAGGGTCGCCTTGACCCAAGGCTTGAGCAGTTGGGCCATCAGATACATGACGATCGAGTTCGTCCCCACCACCACGAGCGGGAACGCCCAACGGCGCCAACCGCGCACCTCGATCACCTCGACGAAAAGGGCGAGCAGCCAGCAGGTCCAGCCGGCGCTGTAAAGGGTCCAGGAAGGGGTCCAGATGCGCTTCACGGCCGGACAAATGCCGCGAACGTCCAGGACCGTCCCGAGCGCGAAGACGACCAGTCCCGCGACCACGAGTCCCAGCACCTGGCGTCCGCGGGGCTGGTCGGACCGAAGCCACTGACCGGCCATCACGCCAAAGAGCATCGTCATGGCTGAAGGGACGAAGTTGAGTGTCGCGTATCCGCCCTCGTTCACCACGAACGGCTTGCCGTCGGGCCGAGGGAAGAGGTTGAGAAACCAGCGGTCGAAGTCGCTGGCCACGTTGACGTTCTTGCCCCAGTGGGCCGCGAAGCCGAGAAGTTGCGTCCGCTTCGGGTCCACGCTCGCGGTCGAGAGGTCGGTGTCGGGACCCGGCAAGGGCCAGGTCGCGAAGAGGGCCCAGTAGCCGACCAAGACCACCACCGCCACGACGAGTTGTGTGCGGAAGGAACGTCCCACAAGGAGAAACACAAAAGGACATCCCAATCCAATCTGGGCCAGAACGTTGGTGAATGTCCAGTTGGTGTGCTTGCTCCCATTCGACGCGAGGAAGACCCCGAGGGCGATCAGGACCACCGACCGAACAAGCGTGTGGCGGAAGACCAAGCCGAACGAGTCGCCCTTGGCCCGACGCGCGGCCAAAGAGAAGGGCATCGCCACACCCACGATGAAGATGAATGAAGGCTGGATGAGGTCCCAGAACGAACATCCCACCCATTCCACATGCTCGACTTGCGTCGCGAGTCGTTCGATCAAGGTCCCCCACCAGCTAGGATCGACCCTGGTGCGAATGGCCTTGTCGTCGAGGTTCGCGGCGACCTTGGCGAGTCCCAACCCGGCGGACGCCATCGCCAGCATCACGAAGCCGCGATAGGCGTCGAGCGAGAGCAACCGGCCTTCGCCGCGAGCGTTCATGACGATGGCCTCGAGGAAGGGCCTAAGATGTCCTTGAGTCCCGCGAGGAGGGCGTCGATCTGTAGGTCCGTGCCCACGGTGATTCTCAACCCCGGCCCACGCCCCTCGTAGCGCATCAACCGCACCAGGATTCCCCGCTCCTTGAGCGCCGCGTAAACCGGTTCGGCCGGCGGCCCGCCCTCGCACCAAACGAAGTTGGCCCGGCTGGGCGGCACGCGATAACCAAGGGCCCCCATGGCGCTGGTGAGGCGGTCCCTCGTCGCCAAAACGCGGGCGCGGGTGACCTTCAGGTATTCGCGATCGAGCAACGCGGCCTCGCCACCGAGAAGACTGAGCATATCACAATTATACGAGTCTTTGACCTTGACAAGTCCATCGATGATTTCAGGGCCGGCGATCGCGTAGCCGAGGCGCAGGCCGGCCAGTCCGTACCCTTTGCTGAGCGTGCGCGTGACGATCAGATTGGGGTGTTCCGCCACCAGGCCGATCGCGGTCGATTCGGCGAACTCGGCGTAGGCCTCGTCCACGACGAGGGGCCCTTCGATCTTCTTCGCCAACGCGGCGATCGCGTCGGGAGGGAGCGCCGTACCGGACGGGCTGTTGGGGTTGGCCAGGAAAGTCAAGCGGGCGCCGGGTCTCGCGAAGGCGTCGGGGTCGAGTGTCCAATCGGGTCGAAACGGCACCGCGACCGCCTCGGCGTCTTGGATCTCGGCGAGCGTCCGGTAGAGGACATAACTTGGCGTCGGATAGACGATCGTGTCGCCTGGTCGGGCGAAGGCGCGTGTCAAGATCGTCAGGACGTCGTCCGAGCCGTTCCCCGCAAGGACCATCGCGGGCGTGACCTGGTGGACCTCGGCGACCGCCCGGCGAAAGGCCGTCGCCAGAGGGTCCGGGTAGAGACGCAAGCGGCCGTCCAGGGCCGACATGATCGCCTCGGCCACGCGCGGCGAGGGTGGATACGGGTTCTCGTTGGTGTTCAGCTTGATCACGCGCGAGGCGTCCCGCGGCTGTTCGCCGGGGACGTAGCCGTGCAGCCGATCAATGTGGGGCGGAAAGAACGACACGAACGGGCCACTCCCAACAGGATACGCGGACCTTTTTCAACCCTTGATGACGCCCACAGGTCGCAGGCGCGCGACCTTTTTGGAGATCCCCGCCTGGTCCACGACCTCAACCACTTGGTCCACATCTTTGTACGCGGCCGGTTGTTCTTCCGCGAGTCCCTTCTGACCGCGCGCCCGGGCGATGATGCCGATCGCGTCGAGTTCCTTGTCGATCCGCCGTCCCGCCGCTCGGCGAACGGCCTCGGTCCGGCTCATCATCCGTCCGGCGCCGTGGCAGGTGGTGCCGAACGAGAGGTCCATGCTGCCCGCCTGACCGGCCAGCACCCAAGAGGCCGTGCCCATGCTGCCTGGAATGATCACTGGCTGACCGGTCGCGCGATAGATGTCGGGGACCTCGGGATGTCCGGGCGGGAAGGCGCGCGTGGCCCCTTTGCGGTGGACGCAGACAGGCTTGAGCAGGCCGCCGCCCACGTCGTGCTCTTCGAACTTGGCGATGTTGTGCGCGACGTCGTACACGAGGTCCATGCCCAGGTCTTGCCAAGGCCGGCCGAAGACACGCGCGAAGACCTCGCGCGCCTGGTGGGCCAGGAGTTGGCGATTGCAGAAAGCGTAATTCGCCGCGGCGCGCATGGCCCCGAGATACGCGGCCCCCTCGGGGCTGTGGATCGGCGCGCAGGCGAGTTGCTTATCGGGCAGGGTGAATCCGTACTTGCGCGGGGCGTCTCGGAAGAGGTCCAAGTAATCATCGCAGACCTGATAGCCGAGCCCACGCGAACCCGAGTGAATGAGGACCGTGATCTGGCCCTCGTGCAGGCCCATCACGCGGGCCGCTTCTTCGTCGTGAATGCGGTCGACGACCTGGACTTCGAGGAAGTGGTTCCCGGAACCGAGCGTGCCGCACTGGTCGGCCCCGCGCTGATAAGCCCGATCACTCACCCGGTCGGGCTCGGCCCCGTCGATCCGACCGTGCGCCTCGGTGAACTCAATGTCCCTCTCCACGCCGTGGCCGCGTTCAATCACGAAGCGCGACCCGCGCTCCAGAAGCCGCGCCAGCTCTCCCTTGTTGAAGTTGTAAGGGCCGCTCTGACCCACGCCCGTGGGCACGTCGCGAAAAAGCTGATCGACGAGCTTGCGCACGTGCGGCTTCACCTCGTCCCAGGTCAGGTTGGAACGCAGGAGGCGAACGCCGCAGTTGATGTCGTAGCCCACGCCGCCGGGCGAAATGACGCCCCCATCGGCGGGGTCGGTGGCCGCGACGCCGCCAATGGCGAAGCCGTATCCCCAGTGGATGTCGGGCATGGCCAAACTGGCCTTCTGGATCCCCGGCAAGGTGGCCACGTTGACCACCTGCTCGGGCCCTTGGTCCTTGCGGACCTGCTCGATGAGCGTCTCGTCGGCGAAGATCAAGCCATCGACGCGCATGTCATCGCGATAACTCTTCGGGATGCGCCACTGACAGGGCCCAACCTGTTCCAGCGGTCCCGTGTACCCTTTGCCGGCCATGATCGCTTTCTTCCTTCTGACGATGGTCTCTCACGGCGCACCAGACACGGCGCGGCCGTTTCAAGTTCGTGACGTCTCAACGGGGCCTCAGCTCCACCGCCTTCAGGTCGAGCAGGGGCCCGCGGAGAGGTCCGCCAGGACGGGCCACGAGGCGATGTCGCCCCGAGCCGATGGACATCTCGCCCAGGGTGAGTCGGCGGTAATCGTCCCAAGTCCCCGTGCTCGGCACGGTCAAGTCCAGACGCACTCCTTCGACCTCGATCGTGAAGAGTTGACCCGCCGCGCCGCGGTCACAAGCGGCCTCGATCGTGATCGCGTATCGCCCTGCGCGCGGGACCTCGAACGTCCAAGCGGCATGGTCGCCGGGCGACTCCCAAAATCCCAGGTCCTTGTATTTCTCTTCGAAGATGATCGTGGGACCGAAGACCTCGGCGGCGGCTGCTTCCAGAAGGACCCGTCCGTCTTCACTCGCCTTGACCAAAGTGGGTTGGTTCCCTCGGAACTCCTTGCGCGGCGGGCCGAGTTCGGCGAGAAACCGAGCGAGGTCCGCGAAGTCATCGGGATGGACCTCGCGTTCCAGACCTTCGGGCATCAGAGATTTCCCCGACGACGCCATCTCCTCGATGTCGGCGCGAAGGAGCACGTCTTCGACCCCTTCTTGACGCCTCAGAGTGATGCTCGTGCCCGTTTCGGCCGCGATCAGGCCGGAGAGGACCCGGCCGTCGGTCGTGCGCACGTCGAAACCGAGATAGCGAGACTCGACGGCCCGATTCGGGTCGAAGACCGCGATCAGCATCGCCGCGAAGGAGCGGTCGGCCACGGTCGTCAGGTCGGGCCCGACTTCGTGGCCGAGGTCGCGCAAGCGATGGCACGATGCGCAGTTCTTGCGGAAGACATCGGCCCCGCGCGTGGCGTCGCCCGGCGCTCCGGCCTTGGCCTCGTAGCGGGCGAGGACTTCTTTCCGCCCTTCGTTCGACCCTCCGAACACGGCGAGGGCCCGTTCCCGAATGCGTTCGTCAGCGTGGTCCGTCAGCCTCTTGCGAGCGACCGGACCAATCTCGCCGGGCGCGACGCATTCGTCTTCGAGTGACGAGAGCAACTGGGCCGTCCACGGCCCTCGCGACAGAAGCGTTTCCAGGAGCGACTCGCGCAGGGTGGGCGTCGCGGCCTTCCAGGCATTGATGATCACATCGGCCGCTTTGGCCTCTTTCGATCGGCCCAAACTGGTCAGGGCGGCGCGTTGAAGTCGGATCGCGACCCGAGGCACCAGCAAAGCGGCGAGTGACTCACGAACGTCCAAACGATCGGCCTCGAAGCCAAGAAGTCGAATGGCGATCTCCCGGCGTTCTTCGGGCGCTTCTTCGTCGGCCGCGACACGCTTGGCAAAGCCTGTGAGTCGGCCACTTGCGTCGAGCCCGCTGAGCGTGCGCGGGACGGAAGCGGGGGCGCCGGCCTGCTGGGCGGCCTCACACAGGCCGTTCGCCGCGGCGAGTTGCCAATCTTCAAAGGCCCCTTGACCGTTCGGCGTGCGCAAAACGTCCAGGAGTTCCCTAAGCCCTTTGTCGGCCTTCCCGCCGGCGATGACTGCGAACAGGGGTGTGGCGACCCTGGGGGAGACGACGGCCCCATCGGCCCTTCGGAGCAAGGCGAGAAGGGTCGTTTCCGCGTGCGGAAGGGCCGAGCTCAGCGCCGCGGTCCGGGTCCATGCATCCTCGCCGTCCCGACCCAGGATGATGGCCAAGGCACGCCCCGCTTCGGGATCGTCGGTCTCACCGAGGGCCAGGGCCGTCTCCATGCGCACCGACGTTTCGGCATCGTTCGCGAGTCGGCATACGTCCGAAAGCAGGCCCTTGTCGGCCTTCAAGCGTGTCGCCGCCATGCGCACGGATTGACGCCTCACTTGAGGATGTGTGTCTCGTAAGGCTGTTTGAATGTCCTCGGTGTCAGCGCCATTCAGTAGGTCGAGCGTCGCCAACGCTTGAACGCGCACTTCGGGGCGCTGGGCCTTTCTCGCCAGGTCCTTCAAAGGGGCCACGGCGGCGGTGTCGGCCCGGTGCATCAAGATTCGCATGGCCGTGTCGCGCCGCGGACCGTTGGGATGGTCCATCGCCGCGACCAGTCCAGGCGTGTCGAGTTGGTCCAGGCGGACGATCGGCCGGGCCGCGACACCAACGGGACGTACTCGGTAGATCCGACCCTGATCGGCCCCCGCACGCAGGTCGAGCCTTCGCTGCCAATCTTGCGGTATCCATTCGGGGTGCTCGATCACGGCGCGGTGCATGTCGGCCACCCAAAGGGCCCCATCGGGCCCCGTCTTCATGCCGGTCGGACGGAACCAGTGGTCGGAAGAGGCCAGGAACTCGCGGTCCTTCTCGTCTTCGGCGCGGCGGCCCTGGAAGGTGGCGCCGTCGCGCTCCAAAACGACCCGATGGACAAGGTTGTGGACCGGTTCGCTGACGAACAGGTTTCCGGCGAAAGACGGTCCAAAAAGCTCGTCGCGATATGGCGTGACGCTGTTGGCCGACGTGACGTGGTTCGCATGGCCGAAATCGTTGAAACGCGGCAGGGTCCGACTGATTGGGTACAAGGCGCGATCGGGCGCGACGACGTGCCTCGGCGACGTCAGCGCTAGCCGTGGATTGCGCTTGAGGTGCCGGTCGGCGATCACGTAATGCCAGGCCCAAACACTGTTGTTGTTTCCAAACCAGTTACCCCAATCATCGCGCTGACGCCCGTATTGGGTCTGACCACTCTCTGCTTCGAGAGCGCCGTCGTCCGGACGGAAGCGGAGGTCTCGCCCACTGATGGCGACCTTCCGGCCCGACTTCAAAGACTCGATCGTGCCGCCGCTGTCGCCGTTGGCCAGATAGACCCACCCGTCCAGGCCGAGCGCGAACCCATTCACGCGATGCTGGGGGTTCCCTGGTTGGAAGCCGGTCAAGAGGACCTCGCGATGGTCGGCCCGGCCGTCGCCGTCTCGGTCCTCCGCGTAGAGAACATGAGGCGCCGCGGAGATGAGGACGCCGTCTCGCCAGGGCATCACTCCGGTCGGGTATTCCAGGCCGTCGAGGAAGACTGAGGCCTGGTCGTATCGGCCATCGCCGTCGGTATCCACCAGTCGTTTGACCACGCCGCCGGCCTTGCCCTTGCCGTCCAGTCCAAGCGGATAGTCCCCCATCTCGACGACGAAGAGGGCCCCGTCGGCGGCCCAATCGAAAGCGATCGGGTCGCGGACGAGCGGTTCCGAGGCCATCAACTCAACGACGAAACCAGGGCGCGCGCGCAACGAGCGAAGCGCGGCCTCTTGGCTTTTCCCGCGCGGTTCGACCTCCTTGAGAAGGTCGTTGAACGAGCGGCGATCGACCAAATCAGGCATCTTGTCGGTGTCTTCGTTCTGCCACCAGAGCCCGCGCGAGTGGACCCAGAAACCGCGTTCCATGCCTTGCGAAACGATCTTGGGCAGGGCCTTGGGAGCGTTCGCGGGGCCGCTCGCCACCTCGCGGGCCCAGCCCTTTGGCTTCGAGTCGAACAGGAAGACACCGAAGGCCGCATCGTCGGAAAAGACCACGTCCAGTCGGCCGTCTTCGTCCAGGTCCACGAAGCGCGCGGACGTCGCCGCTCCGTCGGGAAGTCGAAAGGCGAGGCGCTCCCACCCATCTTGGACGCGGCCAAAGACGGCCACGCCGCCCTCATCGTCCACCAGGAGTTCACCAACCCCGTCGCCGTCGATGTCCAGGAAGCGCCTGGGCCGGCAATCCGCCGGCAGGCCGGCGGCCGGGGCCTCAACCCACTTCATGTCTCGAAATGTCCACAATCGAATCGGCCCACTCGTCGCGATCATGGAGGCGTGGCCGTCGCGGTCCAAGACGCCGAAGCGAACAATCGCGCTGCCGTCCCGGCGAACGACCTCCCTAGGAAGCGACACGGTTTGCCACGTCTGACGATCCGGCAGCCAAACGCGCGATTCCTTCGTCTTGGCGTTGCCGATGACGACATCTTGAAACCCGTCGTTGTTCAGGTCGAGGAGACGAACACCGTTATCGCGCCCCCGCGCGTCGCGGAGCGACTCTCCGCCCAGCATGTGGCGTTCGATTCGACCCAGCGCCTCGCGAAAGTTGAGGAACTTCACTTTTCGACCATGCGTCGCGACGGCGTGGTCGATGAGTTCGACCACCTGCTCGGCCTTGATCCAACCATGAGGATGGAAGACGAGGTTGAAGACGCCCCTCTTGATGACGATCGCGTCCAGGACGGCCTTAAGGTCCGCGACCGTCCGAGGATTGTTGGCCTTCTGAACATGCTGCGCCTCCCAATCGCTGGGCACGACGCAAGGAAACTCCCAGCAGGTTGGGCCAATCGGATACGGATAGGGATAATCTTCGATCGTGTTCACGAAGGAAGGAAAAGGCAAATACTTACGAAAACGCTCCTTGCCGTCGGCGTCGTACACGATGTCGCGCGGCAAGGCGGGGTCGTTGGGCGTGAGGACGTTGAAGACGGACGAATCGATCGCCAGGGCGTGTCCCGCGTCCGTCCCTTTCTGGAAGACCTCGGCGAAAAAGCGGGGACTCACCGTATTGCGCGAGTCGCAACAGGGCATCCGAAAGGCGACGGGCCGGTTGCCGACGATCCCGTCTAGAAGGTCGATGCAACCGTTCACTGTTCGGCGGGCGGCGGCGAGGTCCCCTTTCTGAAGGAGCGGGCAAGGATGCGTGAGGGTGTGAACATCGAGGTTCACGCCTTCAGTCAGCCATGTCTTCACGTGCGGGTCTTCGGCCGAGACCTTGCATGTCATGATGCTCACGGGAGCGCGGCCGTCGATGCGTTTCAACCGCTCCAGGATGGGCCTCAAGGACCCCTCGTACTTGGGCGCGTTGTCGGTCAGGTCGTCGATCGCCAGCACGACCACCGCTTCGACCCCGTCCTCGCCCACCCATTGCGGCGTGATGAGCTTGGGGAAGTCGCGATGGACGTGGTAAGGGGCCACATCGTCGAGATGAGCGAGGCGATTGCCGGCCGTCGGCGTCTGAACGAGGACGAGCAAGCCGGCGAGGAGTGGTACGAACATGGCGGCCTCCTTCGTGGTGCGCGTTTCGACGTGATCGCCTTAAACGGTCAGTCGCGCGCCTGTGCCCGAGTCGAACCAAAGGGCCTTGGCGTAGTCGATCCGGGGCGTGACGCTCTCGCCGACCTTCCAGGTTTCGTCAGGCTGGGCGAGGCAATGCACGTCTCGCCGTCCGACCCGGACCGTGACGAGGTTCGTGGTGCCGACCCAGGAGACCTTCACGACCTCGCCTTTGGGTCGGTCGTCGGCGCGCGTGGGGACCACCGCCTCGGGTCGCAGACCGAGGACGACCGAGCCGAAACTGCCGGGGATGCTCGCCGGAGGCGGCCAGCGCATCGCCTCGTCGAGGACGATCGAGCGGCTGTCTTCGTGGTCCTCCATCCTCGCCATGAAGAAGACCATGGGCAAGGGGCTGAGGAGGTTGGCGACGAACTGATCGACGGGCGCCTCGGAGACCTCGCGCGGCGTCCCCATCTGGGCGATTCGGCCTTCCTTCATGACCACCACGCGATCGGCCAGCGCGAGCGCATCGGCCTGATCGTGCGTGACCATGATCATGCCCGCCCCACTCTTGCGATGAAGGCCCGCGAGTTCCGTTCGCAGCGTCAGTCGAAGCGGCGTGTCCAGGTTCGAGAGCGGCTCGTCGAGCAAGAAGACCTTGGGGTGTCGCAGGAAGGCCCGACCCAGCGCGACTCGCCGCCGCTGGCCCCCTGAGAGCTCCGATGGATACCGGCCGAGCATGCCGTCCAGGCCCATCACGAGGGCCGCTTCGTTCACGCCGCGCAGCACGTCGATGAACTTCGCGCCACGGGCCTGCAGCCCAAAGCCGAGGTTCTCGTACACCCGCAAATGAGGAAAGAGGGCCGTTTCTTGGAAGACCATGGCGATGTCTCGGTCGCGAGGCGGGAGCGCGTCCAGGCGCCTTTGGTCCATCCAAATCTCGCCTTCGGTGGGTGATTCCAAACCGGCCACCAGACGCAAGAGCGTGCTCTTGCCCGCCCCGGAAGGACCCAAGATCACGATGAACTCGCCGTCTCGCACTTCGAGGTCGATCCCGTCGACCGCCATCACCTTGTTGGAAAAACGCTTCTTCAGTCCCCGCAACTTCAGGACCGCCATGAGCAACGTCCCCTTCCGACCCAGCGACCTCGCCCCGAACAGCGTAGGGCCTTGGGGCCGCTTGTCGCAAGTCGTCAAGGAACGCCTTGTCGGTCGGGCGCCGGGGGATTAGCCTGTTTTCTCACCGGAGGCACGACGATGCGCGAAGTGATCAAGGCCGTCATCGAAACGCTTCGACTTGGGGGCGAAGTGATCGCCTGCCAGGTCGTGGACACACGCGGTTCGACCCCGCAGAAGGCCGGGGCGCTGATGCTTGTGCGCGACGACGGCAGTCAGGTCGGCACGCTGGGCGGCGGGTGCGTTGAACATGAGGTGAAGCTCAAGGCCCTTCGTCTTCGCGGGACGCCCGGTGCGGCCCGTTTCGAGTTCCTCCTGGACCATGACGAGGCTTGGGCCGACGGCCTCATTTGCGGCGGCAAGATGGTGATCGTGGCCGAGGCGTTTCAAGGCCCCCAAGCGCTCGCCTATTACCAGTCCCAAAACGCGCTGATCGAGGCGGGACGGGGCTTCACGGAAGCGGTTGTCGTGGACCCGGCACGCGCGGGTGACCTGCCCCTGGGCTCGCGTGCGCTCTTCGACCATGACGGGCGGCCCGTCGCGTCGCTTCCAGTCGAGACCGCCGAGGCGATCGACCGAGGTGTTGTCGAGCCCTTGGAAGGGCGCCCTCGACCGTCGGTGCGTGAAGGGGTCGCCACGCTGCCCGTCTTGCCGACGATCCGCCTGGTGATCGTGGGCGCCGGACACGTCGGCCAGGCGGTCGCCGAACTCGCCGAACGGGCCGATTTCGAGGTCTGGGTGATCGACGACCGGGACGAATACGCCAACGCCGATCGCTTCCCCAAGGCCGCGCGCATCATCGTCGGCCCGATCGATGAGGTCTTGCCGGCCCTTGAAGTCACAACATCGACTTATGCGTTGATCGTCACACGAGGCCACGGCCACGATCAGGAGGCGCTTTATTACTTGGCACCCACCGCCGCGCCTTATGTCGGGCTCCTGGGCAGTAAGAGGAAGGTCCGCTTGTTGTTCGACGGCGCGCGGCAAGCGGGCGTCTCGGCAGAGCGTTTGGCCCGCGTCTCGGCCCCCGTGGGATTGGAGATTGGCTCGCAAACGGTCCCGGAAATCGCGGTGAGCATCGTGGGCGAGATGATCGCCAAACGCAATCTGGGAGGAAGGCCCCTCAAGCAAGGCGTGCGTCATCGCCCCGCCGCGCCGGCGGAGGTGGACGGTTGACGAACGCCAACGTGCCGGCGCTGGTGCCCTCGGCCGGACACTCGACACGGATGGGCCGACCCAAGCTCGTCTTGCCTCTCGCCGACGGCAAGACGGTCATCGGGCGACTGGTCCGGGCCCTCCGCGAGGGAGGCGCGACGCCGGTCATCGTCATCGTTCCCCCTTCAGCGCAGGAAGGGGCCGACATCTTGAAGGAAGAGGCCCAAGGCGCGGGGGCGACGGTCGTCGTTTGCGCTGGACCAACGGCCGACATGCGCGCGACCGTCGAAGTGGGATTACGATCGCTGACGGATGAGTACCCCGGGGTCTTGTTGGTCCCCGGAGACTCGCCGGGCGTCACGGCGCCGCTGGTCAGCGCCGTGCTTGAAGCGTTCCGCGCCGAGCCGGGACGCATCGTCGTGCCCGTCTTCCAAGGCCGGCGCGGACACCCGATCGCTCTTCCCATGCGCGTCTGCCGGCGGGTCGCCTCGCTCCCCTACGGAAAAGGCATCAACGCCTTGGTACGCGATATAAATGAAGATGTGAATCTACTTGAATGCACAAACATGGGGTCGGTCGAAGACCTGGACACGCCTGAAGATTATGCGTGGTGGCTTTCGCGTGGCCAAGGCTGACACGGGGGCTGGATGTTGACTGGCCGGCGCCCCGTGCCCGCTTGGGTGAGTTCGTCGGCGACCTATCGGCCGTTTGGATGCGCGTGGGCGGTCGCCGGACCGTGCTGGACGCGCTGGATTTGCGAGAGTCGATTGACGACGTCGCGGAGGACGTCGATGGGTGACTGGGTGGCGTCAATGTCGCAAATGATCGAGGGGTCGTAGAAGCTCAGGGTCTGCATGGTTTCGTCGTTGTAGACGCGCATTCGTTTGCGGATGACCTCGTCGTTCATGTCGTCGAGGCGGTTTTCGCGGAGGGCCCGGACCTTGAGGCGGTCGATGGCCTCGCGGACGTCGCGGACGACCAGGTGGAAGATCTGGATCACGTCGAGCATGGGCTCCATGATCTCGGCCTGGCCGTAGTTGCGTGGGATACCGTCGAGGACGAGGGTGGTCCGCCCTGGGATCAAGAATTCTTGCAGTTCGAGGACTTGGATATGTCGTTGATAAATGCGGATGGTCAACTCGTCGGGGACCATCATCCCCTGCGACGTGTACTGACCGATCTCGCGCCCGAGGGAGCCATACTTGGGGAGCTTGCGGAAGACGTCGCCACTGGAGACGTGGACCAGGTCCGGCAGTTGACCGAGGACGGAGCCCTGGGTCCCCTTGCCGCTACCGGGCATGCCGAAGAGAAGGATGGTCCGATACTGGGAGGGCGTCTCGTCCATTGCATCGACCTCGCGAAAGGAATCGGAGACTCAACCCAACGTCGGGTCGTCGTACCGCGGCGGCTCGCGTCGGGTCGGGTCATCTGACTGACGACAAACGCCTATTGTTTCCCGTCCATGCTGCGAACGCAACAGAAATCATCGGGGCCACGGCGCGGAAGACCCCCTCAGGAACTTGGGCGCGATCGCGCCTTGTCAGGGAAGGCCCGATCCGTCAAAATACGGTTTTCCCCGAAATCGGTCCGTTTCCGTTTGAGGAGTCTGCCGAGACCCGCCATGCCGAACACGCCCTCCGCGATCAAGCGCTTGAAGCAAAGTCAGAAGCGCCGCCTGCGCAATCGAGTCGCCCGCAAGATCATCAAGACATACAACAAACGGACCCTCGCCGCCGTGGCCGCCAAGGAATTTGAGCGGGCCGACACCGAGTTCCGGGCCACCATCTCCAAGCTCGACAAGGCCCGCGCCCGCCGTGTCTTGCACCCGAACACCGCGTCGAGGCGCAAGGCCAAACTCACCCGCGACTACCACGCGGCCGTCGCCAAGGCCAAGTCGTCGTGACCCATTGGCACCGTCGTGCCTTCATCCAAGCAGATGCCCAAGATTGGCCTGGTCGGTCCCGCTGGGACCAGGTCGAACCATGCCGCGATTCGGCGAACAGACCGAGGCCCTGCTGACGGCCCTTCGACCCCTCTCCCAGGTGGTCGAAGCGTCGTCGCCGAGTCTTAGGCGTTTGGTCTTGGCCTTTCTGGACCGGACCGACGATCGCGATTGGCAGGCCCTCTGTGACGCCGGCTTGACCACGACCGAAGACCTCGCCCAAGCCAATCCACGCTCGATCCAGGAAGCGTTCGAAGGGGCCGGCCGACGACTGACCATCGTCGAGGCCAAAGGTCTACGTGACCTCGCGGCCTGGCTGATGGCGACATGCGGAGGCGACTTCGAGGGGCTGACGGACCTCCCCACGGAACGTCTTCGCGAGGACTTACGCGCCATTCGCGGCGTGGGGCCCGCCGCGGCCGATCGCCTATTGCTGGAGGGACTCACCCGCCCGACGCTTCCCGTGGAACGAGGCGCCTATCGGGTCGCCTTGCGTCACGGCTGGCTCGACACGACCGCCGACTACGACGAGGCCCGCGCACTTCTGGAAAGCGCGTCCGAGGTGGTCAACGACCTCAAGGTCATCCGCGATGGCCTGGCGATCGTGGCCCGCAAACACTGTCGCCCGGCGCATTCTCGGTGCGATGGTTGTCCCCTTCAGCCCCTTCTTGGTCCGGAAGGGCCAGTCGCCCTTGAGGAACGTGAAAGTTAAGGCGCGGCGGGGACCTTGACCCGCGTCATCGGCCGTTTTTCGCCTGCTTGCAATTCGTGTCTTGTTCGCTACAATGCGTCAGGTTGGCGAGACCCTCGCACGTGTCGTGGGTCTCTTCCCTTTCTTTCAGCGGGCGGCCCCCCCCTTATTCTGGCTCGACGGTCATCGTCGGCCCCGCCCCGAACCACTCGGTTAAGCACGTTCGTACATTGCCGTCCCTACCCGAAGACCAATTCCACGGGACGGGTCTCGAACTCGTCGCACCTTTTGACTCGGGACGACCACGATGAGGGGCCCGGTGACCTGGGCCTGGGATCGATGACGGACCACAATGGCCACTCCCCCGTTCGGATCATCGGTAGCCGTGAGCTCCATCAGGGCCTGCCGGGGATCTTGGAAGAGCTGAAGAAGGGCGAAGTGCGCTATGTGCTCACCGTCCACGGCAAGCCGCGCGCGGTGCTGGTCGGGGCGGAGTCGTATTTGAAGATGACCCTCGACCGACATGACGACCCGACCGAGGCCCTGGTGGGGTTGCAGCTTAGCGCGCTTTTGGGGGGCGAATCGGGCCTGTCCTTGGAAGTGCTGGGCAAAGCGTTCGAGCACCCGAAACGGGCCGAGGAGACCTGAGGCCGGGCGTCGGTCCCAAGGGTGGCGAATCCGGCCCATTTGGGGACGAGTGGCCCCTTGCGGACGACTCATCGCATCGGATAGAAGGAAGGATGTGATTGCGACCGAGGTGGTCGGACCCGAGGTCGGCATCGGTTCTTTGATCGGATGCGCGGGGTTGCCCGACACGATCGGCCGATCGAGTCGTGTCCATGTTGATCAGTCTTCCCGGATCATCGTACCGGCCCTGGACCAAGTGAGGTCGCGGTGGCACTTAAGGATGCAAGTCCGACCCCAGTCCGACTCGATTCCGACTTCGTGAGAAAGTACCAAGAGCTCCTGCGCGAGCATGACCGGCTCAAGGCCCTAAGGAACGGCCCGGAGTCGGCTGGGACTGCGGTCGGTCCGGACCCAACCAAGGTCCGGGAGCTGGAAGACCTGTTGAAAGCCGTCAAACAAGAGAACGCCGAGTTACGCGAGGAAAGCAAGAAGAAGGACGACAGGATCAAGGACCTCGAGGCCCAACCGGCAACCGCGCCGGCCGAATTGGAGCAGATGAGGAAGGCGCTGTCGGAAGCCAAAGAGACTTGCTCCGCTCTCCAGTCCAAATTGACGGAGACCAAGCAAGACCTTGAAGACGCCTTGAAACAGGTCGGGAAGGTCCAACAGCTTGAAGTGGCCCTCGCGCAAGCATCAAAGCGGATCGCGGAGCTTGAGGCTAGACGCGACCCGGACTTTATAAGAGACCTTAAAGAACAGCTTTCCTCGGCGAGAAGCACAATCGACGAGTATAAGAGGCAACTGAGAGAAAAGATCGCCGAGGCCGACAAATGGCATCGCATGGCAACGTCCGCCGGCGCGAGCCCGTGAGAGCGACCTAAAAGCATCTCGGCGACAAGCCGCTTAAATTGTTCCTTCATTCCCAGAAACGAACGCGACTTCGAGGCGGCCTCTCATGGCGAAAGCGACGTGGGTCCTGGCCAAATGCCAGCTCTGCGACGAGCAGGAGCCGGTCCTCGTTTCGAAGTGGGTGACGAGAAACGATGGGAAAAGACTCCCGGACTTGAAAGATCAACCATGTGAGAAATGTCATAGTGAAGCATCGCTGATTCCCATTAAATATCTGGGATCGAACAACGCTGGATCGTCGGGACAAGGGAGTCCCACACACCCTGACCCTGGCGTGGGCCTTGGGGCCGCGGATTCAAGGTCGTCCTCGACTTCGCGTCCGGGCCAGGGGACCGAAGCCGACAACCGGGTCGTTCAAGGCCCCGAGACGATGGCCGCTCCCAGGGCGTCCACCGGGCACCCGCGGAAGTTCGATGAGGATATTGGCGGCTTGGAGAGGAAGCAAGCCGACGTGACGACCCACCCGCCGTCGGGGACCGTCGGCAAGCCTTCATCGGTTGCTCCCGCACCCAGGCGGTCGGACCCAGGGCCCGCGGCATCGCCCATCGACGAGCGGACCCCTGCGCCCAAAAAGGCGACCCAGGCGACCGCCCCAAGCGAGCGCGTTCAACAAGCGCCGGTGGCGACGGAGCGAAGACCCGCGCAGGTGCCGGGACCGTCCCAAGGCGACCAAAAGAGGCCGACCGGGGACGAGAGAAGGGACCCCAAGGGCCCCAAGCGACCGATCGCCGAGCACCCCGAAACGCCTCGGAAGGAGCAGGTCACGTCGGCGGGTGACGCGGGCGCTGGACGCGAGGAGCAGGACACGACCCCGGCCGTTGGGTCGGAGGCGAAGGATGGGTCGAGCAGAGTTCCCGAGCGGCCGGGCCTGCTGGGACTGGGACGCTTCTTTCCAGGCCGAAAAGGGTCGTCCCCAACGCGACGACCGAGCGTGCCTCCCGGTCCAGTCTCCGTGGATCCGGCGGAACGGCCGGTCGCGCAGGGGCGCATGGGGTCTTCAGAGCACGAGGCGGCCGCCGACGGGGAGGCTGAAGACCGAGACGCGGCCAACCTCTTGCCGCCAAGGCTCGTCTTCGAGAAAGAAACGGGACAAGGTTCGGACCCGCCGGCACCCACTGCCCCTTCCATTGGTCCCGCCGTCCTCGTCGAAGAGCTGAGTGGGCGTATCGAGAAGGGCCTCGAATCGTGGCTCTCCAGCGCGAGGCTTTCCGCGTTGGTCGCGGAGCAGGTCCAAGCGCAAACGGACAAACGAATCGCCGAGCTGCTCGTCCAGGAAGGGATCGTCGCGTTGGTCTCCCGGCAGGTACGCACCGAGACCGAGGCACGACTTCATCACCTCGAGGCCCTCCTCCGCGACCTGCCGGAGCTGTTCCACAGCTTCGAGGTCGAACTCCAATTCTGGGAGAAGGGAGAAGAACTCGACGCCGGCGAGCACGCCGCGCGCGAGGTCGTACGTGGGACCTTGCACAAGATCGCCAAGCGATTCGCCACCTGGCGCGAAGACCACGGACTCGCGACGGTGCCGGATCGGGCCGACACGGTCCCCTACCAGGAAACCTGGCATCGCCTCGTCGGCACGGTCGCCACTCACGACCCGCAACTTGCCGATGCGATCCATAGCGTCCAGCGCGCGGGCTACACCTACCGCGGCGAGCGCCTGCGCAAGGCCGACGTGATCGTTTGGCGCCGGCCGCGTGAAGACCCGGCCCCGGTCCCTTCAAGTGCGCCGGAAGGCCCCGAAGCGGCCAACGAGGACCTCGGTGGTCCCGCGGACGGACAGCCCGATCGACCGATCGAATGACGCCCCCCTTCGTGACCCCTTTGAGTGTAGATGTAATCCATGAGCAAGTCGAAGACGATCCTGGGACTGGACCTGGGCACCTGGACGTGCCAGGCGTGCGTGGTCGTGGATGGAAAGCCGGCTCTGATCCAGCCGGACCGCCACTATCCGCAAGCGAGCCCGACAAGTCTCGCTTATGAGGCCAAGTACATGACTTCGGCCTACTGCCATCGCCCGCCGGAGGCCGGCGGGCCCGTCGTGGGTGAACGGGCCTACGAACTCTTGAGGGACGATCGCTACGCGGCCGACGTCGTGCTTCAAGTCAAACGCCGAATGGGCGACGACCACTGCAAACTCAAGAGTGGGGCCGTCGAGTTGACGCCTACCGAGATCACCGGCGAATATGTGAAAGTGTTGCGCGTGGCGGCCGAGCGCCAGCTGGGGCTCCGCCCGGGCGAGATCGAAGAAGCGGTGGTCACCGTGCCCGTGGACTTCTCAGGGAAGGCGTTGGAAGCGACCCGAGAGGCGTGCCGACGATACGGCGGCCTGGAAGTGAAGTTGATCGACGAACCCGTGGCCGCGGCCTATTCTCGACGAACCCACGAGCTTGCCGGGGTGAAATACGTCCTCGTGGCGGACCTTGGCGGCGGCACGTTCGACGTCGTCCTGCTCAGGGTGGGCCGGGGTGTCTCGGGCGTCTTCGGCTTCGATGAGGCGATGCGCGACGGCGACCCCCACCTGGGCGGCCTGGACTGGGACCAACACCTCGTCAACCTGGTGGTCAAGAGCGACAAGCTCTCCAAGGTCCTGACGGACGAGCAGCGTCTGCGGCTGACGGGTCCACCTCACCAGGCGGGCGACTTGCGCCTCGCGCACAACCAACTCTGGATGGAATGCGAGAGGCGAAAACGCACCTTCTATGAGCAGTACGACAAGAAGCCCGCGAAACTGCGCGTGGAGCGTTTCTGCCTCAAGCCCAACGAACGCACGTACGACATCGAGGTCTCCAGCGAGGAGTACCTCAAGAGCACGCGCCACCTGGTCCGGCGATGCTGTGACATCTGCGAGCGCATGTTCCAAGATTACCAAGACCTGGGCGGACCCAAGGACTTTGGGTGGAAGGACGTCGACGAGATCTATCTGGCGGGCGGCGGCAGCAACATGAAGACCGTCCAGGACGAATTCCAGGCCCGTTGGGGTAAGGCCCCCGCGGTGGATGAAGCGCCCCAATACGCGGTGGTCCGCGGTGCCGCCTGGGCGGCCGAGGACCTCCGCCTCGGCCGCGACGTGAAACACCTGGGCAAGCGCCGCTACAAGCGACGCGTGGGCGTCGAGTACTTCCAAGGGACCGGGAAGGAGCCCGGCTTCCATCCCCTGATCAAACGCAATCAGGAACTCCCGTATCACTCCGCCAAGCCGGCCCAGTTTCCAGCGGCCCGCGTGAACGGCAGTCCTTCCTTGTTGGTCAAGATCGTCGAAGAGTACCGAACCGAAAACGGACCGATGCGCGAAGTCAACCGGAAGGTCCTGATGGAGGACCTCCCTCCCCCCGCGACCGGGAAAGAAGACCTCATCGAGATCAGGACAGACTGCGACGACGAAGGGGTGCCGAGCTTCGAAATCACCTTCCGCCAACGAACCAAGAAGGTCGATTTCGACGAGGACTCGGCAAGGCCCTAATCGACTCGCGAACGGTCCCAGCCTCGGCCTCCCCCGGCGCCCGACCACGAAGAAACTTGAATCCTGGGAGACACCGTTGAAACCGGCCAAGAATGTGTCAATATGGACTGATCGCACAGGGAAGGCGGTTTGTCCGGCCGAGGCTTGCTATGGGCCTGCGTCGGGAAGGTGTCTGAGTGACCTAAGCAACGGGGTGCCGCACACCAATGGCTCATCCATATCCAGAATCGCCTGAAGGCCCCGAAGATGACCTCCCGGGAATGGTCCCAGGGCCCCCCATTGAGAAAGAAGAGCCAGGGATGGTCCCCGGACCACCTCTGGGAACGGACGACCTTGGGCCCGGGTTCGTCCTGGGAGAACCACGGGGCCAAGACGAAGGACCCGGCTACGTCCCTGGAAAGCCGCGGTCCGGCGGCGAGGAGGGCGGGACCACGCCCACGCCCACGCCCCGTCCCATCGACAAGAAACCCAGACCGCCGATCGTGCCCTGGGCCATCGCCGGCGTGATCACCTTGTCTTCAGCGGGCCTGGGACTTTGGGGGCTCCAACAACTCAACGCGGAGCGGGACCAGACCAAGGCGCTGGAGACCCAGAGCGACAAGTTGTGGGAACGGACCAAGGACCTCGAGAAGAAACTGGACTCGGCCGAGAAAGAGTCGCAAGACACGCTGAGCAAGCTCGAAGTCGCGGAAGCCGCGTTGAACAAGAAAACGGAAGGGCCGCCGAACGACGTACCCCCCAGCTCGGGGGACGAGGTTGGTTCGTTCGCCCGAAAGCTCTCCGACCCCAACCAGGACAAGGGCGCCATCCTCAATGCCCTCGTCGAGAACATCGGCAAGATCGACCCCCCTTCGGAACAACTCCGTCTCGGTGGGGACTACTATGAACGGGTCCGCATGGCCCTGGACACGTACCTCGAACTCAAACCCAAGGAAGCCAGGGAGTTCCTTGAGGTCCAAAAGTCCAAGTTCGCGAATCGCGCCGACGAGGACTCGCGGAAGTTCGCCAAGGAAATCGAACTCCTCATCGACGACCTCAAGGAGCGGGAGGCCGCCTCAATCCGGGAAGGGCGCGCGGCCGGCCCCGACCGGGGGGATCGACACTCCCGGCTCGGCCGGGACCCGAGGGCCGCTCTGGCCGTCCTCCTGACGGCCACGATCGTTCCCCAAGATGACCTCAAGCCGCTCCTCGACAAGCACAAAAAATGGACCGAGGCCATCAAGGACAACCCCGACAGTCCTCTGCCCTACACGCGACGAGGCTTGATCAGCGTCGAGATCGCCAAGGCCCACCGGGCGCGGCGATCGCTCAAGGAGGCCGAGGCGAAACTCGACGAGGCGATCGACGACTTCAAGAAAGCTCGTGAGCTCACCGATGGACCAGGCCCTCGAAAACTGGCGGACAGCCAGGCGCTCCGCGATGACATGCGCACGGGTTTGGGCCAAGCCCTGGAACTGAGACGCGCTCGACCCAACGCCGTCGAAGAGGAACTCAACGGGAAAATCGCCACTCTGGACGGGAAACTCCAAGGCGCGAATTCGGAAATCGAGAAACTAACGGACCGACTCAAGAACACGCCCGGATCCGAGACGGAATCGAAACTGGCGAAGGCCCTGGAGGACCTGGAGGGGCAGAAAACGAAAAACGGCGAGTTGGTCGAGGAGAAATCGAAGCTCACCGAGAAGAACAAGGACCTCGCCGAAGAGCGTGACAAGGCGCGAGGCGAGCGCGACACGGCGCAAACGACAGCGAAGCGGCTTGAAAACGAGCTCGCCGCCGCCAAGAAGCGAACACTCTCTTTTGACCGGAACATGAACGAATTCGCTTCCCTTGTCCCCTATCAAGCCGGCTTGGCACAATATGACTTAGGTGACTATCAGGGGGCCGCCGGTCAGTTCCAGGAGGCGATCCGCCTCTACCCGCGCGACGCCCGCTACCACGATTTCCTCGCCCTGGCCCGGTATCAATTGGGTGACTTCCCTGGCGCCCAGGCCGATGCCGAACAGGGGGCCATTTTTGAAAATCAGGGCCTTCCCAATTCCCGCGAAGTCGGCCTCGCCCTCCAAAGGGTCCAGGGCCCGATCCGCAATTGGCTCGAAACCAGGCGTCAGCTTGGGCCCGCCGCCCGTGCTGACGTGACGAAGTCCACCGCCCTGGCCGGTCATCGCTAAGCCTGAGCCATTCCTCTTCGACGGTCGCGCGGCCTCGGCCGGCCGCGTGGCCGCACGTTGGAAGGCCGAGACCCATCACCTTGGGGGGCGTCGCCAACCAAGCCCTTCCCGGCCCTACAGACAATCCGCATAAGCAGTCGTCAATTCGAGTGACGCCGTGCGCCCTTCATGAGGACTGCCGGCGAACGGCGGTCGTCAGCGCTCGCGATAGACGATCCGGCCCTTGGTGATGTCGTAGGGCGTGATCTCGACGGTGACCCGGTCGCCGGGGACGATCCGGATGAAGTTCTTGCGCATCTTGCCCGCGATATGGGCCAAGACGCGATGCCCATTCTCCAACTCCACCAAAAACTGCGTGTTGGGCAGGGCCTCGACGACGCGGCCCTCAGTCCGAAGCGGTTCCTCTTTGGCCACACACAACTCCTACAGCGACCGTCCGACAACGTTCGCGGGGTATCGAGATGCGACAAGTGGACCGCGCCGCGTGGGGAACACGGTGGGGTCGCCTGAGGCTTTTGCCAAGCGGCCGGGGCGCGAGGCGGCGGGAGGCTGCTTCCCTGCCTGTTTCATATTAGCTAGGAGACACGAGCTTTGCCAGCGAAAAGCCAATAAGTGAAACGCCTGAAGGGGACGTGACGCCTGAGAGACCACGCGTCAACGTCCAACCGAGCAGACCAGAAGACCTCCGGGGCGACCGCCAGTCGCTAACAGGTGAAATCCATGTCCATAAACAGTCGCCTTTCAGGGCTACGGGACCCCTGAACGATCCCCCGCCTTTCCCAGAACCACAACCCGCTCGATCATTCCGAGGATTTCCCCAAGCCCCCATCTTGACTTACATGACCTCATCCCGTAATATCACCCTAGTGTGCAAAATTCCCCACCTGGAACTCCCATCATGGCATCCACAGA
>CALLYK010000159.1 GCA_937858365.1 uncultured Isosphaeraceae bacterium
CGGGTTGGCGTCGATCACGCGCCCGGCGACCTCGGCGCATGCGCCACCCTCTGCCACTTGGCGGACCTCCACCGCGAGTTCCACCGCTTCGCGGAGGCCGAGGAATGCGCCCGGAAAGCCCTCTGTCTCTTGGAGGAAGACCCGGGACCCGAAGACCCCCGGCCGGCCCTTCCACTCAGCATCCTGGGCACCTTGCGGCGCGTGGCCGCAGATTTTGAGATGGCCGAGGAGTTGCTCAAGAAGGCCCTGAGACTCGCGGAACGAGGCTTCAATCCAGGTGCGACCATCATCTCTCGGACCCGAAACGACCTGGCCGTGCTTCTCGGTCAAACCGGCCGGCGGGAGGAGGCGGTGGCCCTCCTGCGTTGGGGCCTCATGGCCGACGAGCAGGCCCTGGGACCCGACCATAGAAACGTCGCCCTCAGCCTTCACAACCTGGCGCGATCGCTCCTAAAGTTGGGCCGGGTCGACGGAGCCGAGAAGTCGGCGAGCCGGGCCCTGGACATCCACGAGGCCGTCTTGGGAGGTGCACATCCGGCGGTCGCGCGGGACCATCGCCTATTGGCGAAGATCGCGGCCGCCCGAACCGGGGCGCGTTTCCGCGAAACGGCGGAAGAACACCTGAAACGAGCGCTCGCGATCGATCAGGTAGTCTTCGGCGATCCCAGTCACCAGGTCGCCCGCGACGAGAAGGCCCTTGCGGACCACCTCGGAGGGTTCCGCGACCGAGACAAGGAGGCCAAGGACCGATACCGCCGAGTCTGGGCGATCGCCGAGTCGCTCCACGGCCCATTTCATCCCACTGTCGCCTCCGCACTAAGTGACCTGGGCCGGTTCTACCTCGATCGAGACCTCGTACAGGAGGCCGAACCCGTACTCATGCGGGCGATGGCGATCGACCAATCCAACCAAGACGAAGGCAACCTCGGCCGTCGTCCCGACGAGGTCATCCAAGACACGATGGCCCTGGTGGGACTCCATCAAGCGAGTGGTCGTCACACCGAGGCGGCCGCGTGCCTCGCCTGGATCACCAGGCTAATCGAGTCCCATTTCGGAAGGGAAGACGATCGACTTCTCAAGCACCTGACACTCCTGGCAAGAGCGAACGTCGAGACCGGGAGACAACGCGAGGCCGAGGAAGCACTCCAACGAGCACTCCGGCTCAGCGAGAAAAGCGGCAAGAACGAGACGACCAAGAGTCTGGTGTTCGAGTTCTCCGCCCACCTTGCGCTAAGAAGCGGTCGAAACGTCGAGGCCGACACGGTGCTTCGACGCTGGTTGGGGCCCAAGCTGGAGGCAGCCGCCGCGGAAGGAGGCCGGGTGCCCCATGTCGAGGAGGACCTCAAGAACTGCCTCGCACACGAGGAGCGGCTGGGACGAAGTCGAGAAGCCGCGCGGAGTAAGCTGGACCGCTGGATGGAGGAGTGCGGCTGGCCCGAGGAACTCCGGGCGAACTACTGGTCGCGAGTGGACCCGGCTGAGTCCTGACCCCTTGGGGACCTTCGTTCTTTCAGGATGAATACCATCGCCACCATGTGTTGGATTATTGAATGAAATATGGGCATATGTCAGCTTAACCGCGTCTTTTTTCCTGAGACGGGTAGTCACAACGAGGCGACGTTTCGCGGTCGTTCTTGTATCATCTTTGAAGGAGGTGTGTCCGGCTCGACGCCAGTCTCTTGGTGAGACGCCCCTCCCAATGATGACCTGAAACCGACCATCCGCGACATCGCTTGAAGGCCCCTTGACGGGGTGAGGACCAGATATCGTGTCCACCATCGACCGGAAGCCCACGCCAACGACGACCTCCGCGCCCGAGACCCCACCACCGCCCCAGACGCAATGGACTGGCGCCGACGTCCTTGTTGAGAGCCTGGTCCGACATGGGGCGGAGGTCGTCTTCGCCTATCCGGGAGGCGCCTCGATGCCCATGCATCAGGCCCTCACACGCTATCGGGACCGCGTCCGCGTGATCTTGCCCCGACATGAACAAGGGGGCATCTTCGCCGCTGAAGGGTACGCCCGTGTCACGGGTAAGCCGGGGATCGTCATGGCCACGTCCGGCCCGGGCGCCTTGAACCTCGTCACCGGCTTGGCCGACGCCAAGATGGACTCGCTGCCGATCATCGCGATCACCGGGCAGGTCCCCACCCACGTCATCGGCACCGACGCCTTCCAAGAAACCCCGATGATCGAAGCCAGCCGGGCGATCACCAAGCACCATTACCTCGTCCAAAGGGCCAAGGACCTCCCCAGGATCGTCAACGAGGCCTTCCACGTCGCCGGCACGGGCCGGCCCGGACCCGTCCTCATCGACGTCCCCAAGGACATCCAAAACACCCTCCTGCCCGACCCCGACTTCGACGCCCCGATGGACCTCCCCGGCTATCGCCTGCCCGGCCCTCCTTCCCCCGAGACCCTGCGCCAAATCGTCGAGGCCATCAAAGGTGCCCGCAAACCCTTCGTTTATTGCGGCGGCGGCGTGATCGCGTCCAGTGCTTCCGAAGAACTGCGTGCATTCATCAACAAGACAGGCATCCCCTGCGCCATGACCCTTCAAGGGTTGGGGGCCCTCGCCTGCGACCATTACCTATCGCTGGGAATGTTGGGGATGCACGGGACGGTTTACTCGAACTACGCGATCAACGAGGCCGACCTTCTCCTCGCCTTCGGCGTGCGGTTCGACGATCGCGTGACGGGGAAGCTCAGCGAGTTCGTCAAGCACGGCAAGATCGTCCACGTCGATATCGACCCCTCCGAAATCAACAAAAACAAGGTGGCCCACATCGATGTCCACGCCGACATGAAGGCCACGCTCCAGGGTTTGCTCCCCCTCGTCGAGAAGGGAGACTACAAGGACTGGTATCAAAAGATCGACGCCTGGCGCGAAAGTGACCCGATGACCTACCCAGATCGGGACGACGTCATCCTACCCCAATACGTCATCGACATGTTCTCGCAACTGACGAAAGGCGAGTTCTTGATGACCACCGGCGTTGGCCAACACCAAATGTGGGCCGCGCAGTGGACCAGGTTCAACAAGCCGCGCATGTGGGTAACCTCGGGCGGCCTTGGCTCCATGGGGTTCGGCTTGCCGGCAGCAATGGGCGCACAAGCGGCCTTCCCGAACGCCCTGGTGGTGGACATCGACGGCGACGGCAGCTTCGTGATGAACATCCAGGAACTCGCGACCGTCCACTGCGAACGACTGCCAGTGAAAGTGATCGTCTTGAACAACCAGCACCTGGGCATGGTGGTACAGTGGGAAGACCGCTTCTACGCGAGCAACCGAGGCCACACCTATTTGGGTCCGATCGACCACCCCGAATGGCTAGGGCAAGGCTCCGGCGACCTCCCTGAAGTGACCTACCCTGACTTTGTGGCGATCGCCAAAGGTTTCGGCATCGCGGCCCGCCAAGTGCGTCGCAAAGACGAAGTACTCGACGCCTTGCGCGAGATGATCCACCACCCCGGCCCATACGTTCTCGACGTCTTGGTGCCCTACCAGGAGCACGTCCTGCCGATGATCCCGGCGGGAGGAACAGTCAAAGATATCATCAAAAGCTGATATCATCAATGAGAATTGTCGGTCAGCGCGGGGCGGCCTCCCCCTTCTCGTCGAGGTCCTGAAGGGCCCGTTTGGTTTCGTCGAGGGCCTTGCGGATCGCTCGGTTGGCGGGGTCGGAGGCCAAGGCTGCTTGGAGCGCTGTCCTGGCCTTGCGGAGCTCCAGCTGGAGTCCGTCGCCTCGGGCCCCCGAGGGCCCACGTAGCAAGGTCACGGTGCGTTCGGCGAGCCGCGCTGCTTCCTCGGCCGCGGCCAGGGCGGTGGTCGGGTCGCGCGTCGTGTTATTCTCCGACGTCGTGCCGGTCTTGGGGGCGGCGGGTTGGAAGGGGCGGGCCGGGACGAGTTCGGGCCGGACGAAGGAGACGGTCGCGGGAACCTCGGTCACTGGGATTGTCAGCTTAGTCGCGGTCCCGTTGGCGATGTCCCACAAGCGCAGGTCGCCCGACCAATCGCCCGAGACCAGGGAGCGGCCGTCTGCCGTCCATGCGACGCCCGTGCCCTCGTCGCTCAAAGGGCCGAGGTCGGCGATGGGTGAGCCGTCCCGGTCCCAGACCTTGAGGCGGCGGTCGCGACCCGTCGAGGCGAGTCGGCCCGAGGCATTGGCGGCCAGGGCCTGGGCGCCCCTATCGTGGGCCGTCCACCGGGCCTTCGACTTACCCGTGTGCAAGTCCCATACTTGGATGTCGCCGTCTTGGCCGGCTGTGACGACCTCGTCGGCGCCCGGCGGCCAAGCGATGGCGGAGAGCGCCTTGGTGTGGGACCGAAGGGACAGGAACTCCTTGCCGCTCCCGGCCTCCCAAAGGAAGAGGCCGCCGAAGCGATCGCCCGCCGCCATGAGCAAGCCGTCGGGGCTGAACGAGGCGGCCGTGACCCAATCGGTGGGCTTCTGGAAGGTGTGCTCGACGGTGCCTTGAGGCAGGGCCAAGACCTTCACGATGCGCTCGGGGCCGCCGAGAACGAGCCTGGACGAGTCGGGGGCGAGGTCGGCCGCGAGGACCTCGTCGGCCTCATCGCCCAATGCGGCCAGACGCTCCCAGGTCCCCGTGCGAAAACGGACGACCTTGCCTGAAGTGGCCCCGAGCCCGCCCGCCGCGAGGAGCGTCTCACCCGAGCGATCGAACTTCAGGACCCGGACGTTGCCTTCGGGAAAGGCCAGAGCCCCGTGGAGGTGTAAGTCTTTCATGTCGAATACCAAGATCTGGAAATGTCCCGATGTGGCCAGCATGTCCCCGTCGGGGGTGATATCAAGGGCTGTTATCGCGGCGGGCCGCGCCGTGGCCTTCGGGGCGACGAGACCTCTGAGAGGTGGTTCGCCGGGGGTCGCGTCGTCCTTGGAGCGTGTGCCGTCGCCGACCTTCTCCTTCATGCCGCCTTCGATCCATCGGCGGATGGTATCGACCTCGCGCTGGGGAATTTTCGGGGCGTTCGGCGGCATGAACGGGTCTTCGACGTGGGCCGTGTACGTATAGAGCGGGCTGTCTTCGGGCACGCCGGGCACCGCGACCTTGCCGCTCGCCCCGCCCGTGTTCAGGGCCGCGAAGGTGAGCAGGTCGAGCTCGCCGCGCGGTCGGGCCTGGCCGTGGCAGGTGCCGCACCGCTTGCGCAAGATCGGCTGGACGTCGCGATCGTAGGTCAATTCGCCGGGGGCCGGAGACGCCTCCTGAGCGAGGAGGTTCGGGGCGATCCAGCAAGCGGCGGCGGCCGCGACGATCCGGAGGTGAGGGCGCATCGACGAAGGCTCCGCGACGGCGCGAAAGGAAGAGGTCCGTGAAAATCAATGGTTGAACAGAAACTCTTTCGAATTCAGGAGGGCCCAGAATAGGTCCTGAAGGGCGCGCGCCTTGTCGGGCGCGGCGTTGACCTTCGAGGCGATGTGGGCGGCCTCGGCGGGTGTCGGTTGCCGCGAGAGGCAGCGCACGTACAGGACCTCGGCCGCGGCGCTCGGGTCTTTGCGAGCGTCCATCAGGTGTTCGACCACCTTCCCCTCGGCGATCTTGCCGGTGGTCGTCTCGCCGTTGATGAGGTGCAGGGCCTGCGAGAGCGTGGGCGTGGTGCGGACCTCGCACGAGCAGGCGTTCTCGCGGTTCGAGCGCCCGAACGTGGTCAGGAAGTAGTTCTGGACCCGGCCGTCGGGGACCTGGACGGCGCGTCCGCCTCGGGGCAGGCCCGGGAAGCGATCGCTCGTCTCGGTCACTTGTGAGATGCAATCCAAAAGCACCTCCGCGCGGATGCGACGCACTTTTTGATGGGAGAAGTTGCGCTCGTCCCAGCGGTTGGACACGTTGCGTCGCGTGGCGCGCTGGTAGGCGTGGGAGCGCAGGACCTCGCGGACGAACGGCTTGATCTCGAACTTGAGCTCCACCAGCCGAGCGGCGAGGGCGTTGAGAAGGTCGGGGTTGCTGGGCGGGTTGCTGACGCGGGCGTCGTCCACCGGCTCGACGATCCCCTGGCCGAAGAAGTGGGCCCGAACGAGGTTGGCGACGTTGCGGGCGAAGGCGGGGTTCTCGGGCGACGCGAGCCAATCGGCCAGCACGGCGCGGGGGTCCTCGCCGGGAGGCAGTTCGCGGGTCTCGCCGCCGAGGAAGGTGGGACGCACGGGCCGATCGGGGAGCGGGTGCTTGATCTCGCCGGCGTCGGCCATGAAGACGGTCATCTCACGCGGGTCGCTCGCAGGCTTGTAACCGACCTTGCTGAAGAAGGCCGCGAAGCCGTAGTAGTCGTCCATCGTCCAGCGGTCGAACGGATGGTTGTGGCACTGGGCGCACTGGATTCGCGTGCCGAGGAAGACCTGCGCGACGTTCTCGGCGATGCGTTGCGGCGTGGTCTCGGTTTGGAAATAGTTCACGGCGGGCGACTCGAAGCTTCCGCCGGTCGCGGGTAGGAGCTCTCGGGCCACTTGGTCGATGGTCGCCCCCGACTTCACGCGGCCGCGCAGCCAGCCGTCGTAAGCCTGAAGGGCCTTGGGGCTCAGACCGTTGGCGGTCCGGACTTGCAGCAGCTCCGCGAACTTCATCACCCAGATGTCGAGGAACTCGTCGCGCTCGGTGAGGCGATCGATGAGGGCGCCTCGTCGGTCGGGGCCGGTGTCGGCGAGGAAGGCGTCGCGCTCGGCGGCGGTGGGAAGCAGGCCGATCAGGTCGATCGTGGCCCTGCGCAGGAAGGTCTCGTCGGAGCAGATTTCTGAAGGACGCAGGTGGAGGCGGTCGAGCTTCTTGGCGACGAGTTCATCGACCCAATTGCCCCCTTCTTCCTTCACCGACTCGAACGCGCCGCCGGGCCTCACGATGATGGGCAGACCGGCCGTGAACTTGTCGAAGCGGGCCAACAGGAAGGCCTCGCCAGGCCACTTGGCGACGGCCAGGCCCGTTTCGTCCACGGCCGCGGCCGCGTCGTTGTTGCTGAGGAAGACCGTGAAGCGGGTCACGTCGCGATCGGTCCCGTCGGAGTAGCGGGCCCGCACGACCACGCGCTGCGCCTCATCGGGGCCGGCAAACGTCGCGAAGGGCGGGAAGACGTCGATCCCCACAGGCGCGGGGGCCTCGACCGAGTCGGCCGGAGCGCCCGACTTGAGCCATTCCACCACGAGACGATACGCCTCGCCGCCCGGCTCGACGCGCTTGCCGCCCGTGTGCGCGACCTCGCCGATCGCCTTCTTGACGAGCAGGCAATCCTCGGGTGCCGAGAGGTCCACGCGACGGCCGGGTATCTCGCGCGTCAGGCGGAAGTGGTCGCCTTCGGGGTCGTAACCGAAGAGGGAGAGCCGGAAGCCGTCCTTGCCCGAGGCGGAACCGTGGCACTTGCCGGTGTTGCAACCCGCGCGGGTAAAGACGCTCAGCACATCTGCCCGGAACCGAATCGGGTCGATGGTGGTCGCCGAGCGGACGTTGACGGGGACGACGACCTTCGCGCCGCGGAACTCGGCAACCAGTTCGCCCGTCCCGTCGCGACGGGGCTCGACGATCCCGTCGGCCGCCGCGGCGACCTCGGGACGCACGACGAGGCGACTGGTCGCGGTCACATCGCGCGTGGAGCCGTCGGCGTACTCCGCCTGCACCACGACGCCCTGGCGGTCGCGCGCGGAGGTCAGGTCGATCGCCGGCGGATAGACGCTCAATCGCACCGGGTCGCCGTCGGTCGGGACCGAGGTCAGCAGGCAACCGCAGAGGAGAAGAAGGCTCATGATCGCGGGGGCCTCAGGGACGATTCGGGGACTTCGGGGTGTTCGTTTCTTGACGGCGGCGGAGGGCGTCGAGCGGGCTGAGTGCCTTGCCTTGGGCGTCGGTCACCAGACCGCCGGGCGGGGCCACCTTGAAGAGGCCCGTACGACCCACCCGATGCACGACCGTTTGGCCGTCCACGAGGCATTCCAGGCGGCAAATGAGCGTATCGAACTCGCCGAGGGGGGTGGTCGGCCCGACCTGGACGGGGAAGACGATGCGCCGCGTGCCGGGTGTCACTTCGACCGTCGCGGCCTCGGCGCGGGGCGGCAGGCCCTCGAGCGTGGCCGTCATGGTCGTGGTGAGTTTCGTGTCGGCCGAAAGCTCGCACGTTACGTTCGCGGTCTTGCCTTGCTCGGCGATCGTGGCGGCGAAGCGGCCCGAGAACGCGGCGGGCGCGAGTTGCAGCGTCACGAAGGGAGAGCCGACATCCACCACCCCTTCCAAGGGGCCTCGGCGTCGGCCGGAGGCGCCGATTTGGGCCTGAAGGGCCATGGTCATCTCGCGACGATCGCGGCGCGGCGGGGCCGGTCGGGCCTTCGCGGCCAGGCGCCAACGAACCGGGTCGGCGTCGGGTCGGCAGAAAAGCGTGAGGACGGCCTTCGATTCGCCGGCCGGCACCAACGCGGGGCCCTCCATCTCGACACCCGGCGGCAGGTACGGGAAGGAGACCTCCACCGCTTCATCGTACCCGGAGCCGCGTTCGACATGGGCCGTCAGGTTCAGGGCCCCGTCGCGAACGAGGGGCGCCGCCGGAGGGTCAAGCGTCACGCGATACGGCACTTCGTCCGTGACGACGAGAGCGAGTTTGTCCACGCGGATCGTCCGATAGCTGCTCTCACCGGGGCCCGGCACGAGGTCCACCACTTGCGCGAAGCCCCCGTGCACCGGTCCGTCCTTGGTCGTGATTTCCGCCTCCAAGTCGAGCAGGGTCGCGCCGAGAGGCGTTTCGGCCGCCGCTTCGACCATGATCGGCGTCAAGTAGGTGTCGGCGGGAATGTCGGCCAGGTCGCAGCGGACACCCTCCGGCAGACCCTTGATGCGGACCCACACATCCCCCTCGCAGTGATCGCGCCGGACGCCGAGGTAGGCCATGACGCGATTCCCTCGCGGCACCGCGAGGACCTGATTCAAGGCCGACTTGCGCGCCGGGGTCGGAAAGAAGAGGACGACGGCGGGCCGAGGCGCTTCGACTTCGACGCGGTAGTGGAAGCCGTCGCCTCCCTCGCGGCGCTTGTCGGCGAGGCCCAGTCGATAGGCCGCGTCGCGCGTCGCGGTGAAGACCAAGCGGCTGTCGTGGGACTCGTCATCGTCGTTGCGTGCCACAAGGCGCCCCTCGGGATCGCGCACTTCCAGCACGGAATCGAGCTTCGAGCCGACCCGCTCGGCGAAAACCTCCACTTGAAGCCGATCGCCCCGTTTGGCCACGACTTGCCAGGTGTCGCGCTCGTCGGGTCGGCCGATGGAACCGTGAAAGGCGACCGGCCAGGGTCGCGGGGCCGTCCCCTCGTCGAAGCCCGGATAAGGCCGCACGCGCAAGGCCGTGGGCGTCGGGGCGACGCGCCCGCGTTCGTCCCAGTACGTGCCCCACCAAGGGCCCGCGTCCTCGGCGACCATTGTGGTGAACGGCGTCGCGCGATCATCGGTCCCGATGAGCTGAAACGTCGCGTTCTTGCCGGCTTGCGCGCCCGCTGGGAAGACCGCGATGGGTCGGGGAAAGTCGCCAAGGTGCAGGGCGTAAGTCGCGGTGGGACCGCCGCCGTAGGCCGACTCGCGGACTTGGATCGTGTACTTGCCCGCCGCCGGGGCGATGAACGAGACGAACGGGTCTTGCCGCGTGATCGGCGTGTCGTCCACGCGGGCGAGCTCGCGCTTGTCCGGGCCGATGACCGTGAGGACCGTGTCGGTTAGCTCGCCGCCCAGGCGTATCGCCTCGACCTCCGCCGAAAACCGGGCCCCTTTTTCGAGATCAACGTCGAAGGCGTCCACCTCGCCCGAGTCGAGCACGCCGGCGATGGTCGTGTTCATCGCCCCAGTCCGCGGGCCCTTCAGGTCCGACTCGCTCACCACCGGGAAGCGGCCGACGTGGACGAGGCGCAATTCCGAGAGACCACCGCTGGTCCTCAGGCGGAACGGATGGGCGCCGAGGGGGCAACCGGGGGCGGCGGTCAACTCGACGCGCGCCTCGTTTTCGGAGAGAACCTCGACCTTGCGGCAGGTCAGGCCCGGACCTTGGAAGAGCAGGTCGCAAGGCCCTTTGAAGCGTCCCCCGCCGAGGGTGATCGTGAACGTCGTGCCGCGCTGACCGATTGCGGGCACGACCGACTCGACCGTCGGCGACGACGCATCGATGCGAGCCCCGATTACCCAAACGCAGACCGCGGCGATGCCGGCACAAAGGCGAAACATGAGCGGGCCCCGAGGGAACACGTTGGGCTTTCCCCGTCGAGGACGGGGGACCTTCGCAATGCGGTGGACTTGACTTTGCTTTTTCGATCAGGCGAGAAGGCCCTTGACGACCTGACCGTTCGTGACGATCGCCTGCGGCCGGTTGCCCGGCGACATCAGGTCCTTCCGGGCGTCGATACCGAGCAGGTGGTAGAGGGTGTGAGCGTAGTCCTCGACGCTGAGAGGCTTGTCGGCGGGCTCGGCCGCGAGTGGGTCCGACGCTCCGTAGACCTGACCGCGCATGATGCCGCCCCCGGCGAGGACGATACTGAAAACCCTCGGCCAGTGATCGCGGCCACCCCCCGCGTTGATCTTGGGCGTCCGGCCGAACTCACTGTTAATGACCACGAGCGTCGAGTCGAGCATCCCGCGGCGATCGAGGTCCGTGATCAGACCGGCGAAGGCGCGGTCGAGGTCAGGCATTTGCGGCTCGATGCTGCGGTAGTGGTAGGCATGCGTGTCCCAGGCGCCGAAGGTCACCGAGACGAAGCGGGCCCCCGCCTCGACGAGACGTCGCGCCAGCAGAAATCGTGACCCGGCGGAGCGATAGATGCCCAGGCCCTCGCCGATGATTCCGTAAAGCGTGCGGGTCTCGTCGGTCTCCCCCTTCAGGCTGAACGCCTCGCGGGCCTTCTTCGAGCCGAGCAGGCCGTAGGCCCGTTCGTAGAACTGGTCCATCGTCGCCAGGGCGTCGTCCGACTCCTGCTTGGCGAAGTGCTCATCGACCAGGTCCTTCCACTCGCGGCGCTCGGTGAAGCGGGCGTCGTCCACGCCTTTGGGGTGGCCCAGGTCGCGGACGCTGAAATTCGGTCGCGACGGGTCGGCGCCCAGGGCAAATGGTCCGCAAGCGTTCGAAAGATAGCCGCTGCCCAGGAACTGGCTGCCCTGGTTGGGCACGCAAACGTATGGCGGCATGTCCTGCCGAGAGCCCAGCTCTTGGGAAGCGACGCTGCCGATGCTAGGGTAAACGAGGGCCGGACTGGGTCGGTAGCCGGTGAACATGCTGTGTTCGCCGCGGCTGTGGTCCACCTCGGTGTGCGTCATCGACCGCACGATTGTCAGCTTATCGGCGACTTCGGCCGTCTTCGCCATGTGCGAGCTGAAGCGTACGCCGGGCAGTTTCGTCTCGATCGCGTCCAGGATGCCGCGATACTCGGTCGGCGCGTCGGGCTTGGGGTCGAAGCTGTCCATGTGGGCGAAGCCACCCTGCAAGTAAATGTGGATGACCGAATTCGCCTTGGGCTCGGTCACGCCGCAGGCCCGGGCCCCGGCTTGGAGGCGAAAGAAGTCGCCCAGCGAAAGGCCCAGGGCGCTCAGCCAGCCCACGCGCAGGACATCGCGCCGCGAGGGGCGGAAGTGGGAGGGATCGGCGTGCCAGGTGCCTGGTTGCGGTGTGCGGCTCATGGTGAGGGCTCCGGTGGTTGATGCGGCGGGCCTAGTCGTTCGCGGGGGGCGTGTATTCGATGACCAGTTTCGGGCGCTGGTTCAGATCGTCGAACTCGCAGGTGTAGAAGTCCCAACCGTTGCCGCCCGAGTTGATGAAGACCCATCCGTGGTTCGCTTCGCCGTTCACCCACGCCTGGACGGAGTCGGTCACGTCGAACGGGATGGTCGAGGAATTGGCGGCGATCTTGCCGAAGGTGAAGCTCTCGCGGTGGCGGGAAGCCTCAAGGCCGTCGGCGGTCACGCCGTCGACCAGGGTGGTCCAGGTGGACTGCCTGGCCCAGGGGACCAGCATTCGGTGGACGTAAACGGTGTCCCCCTGGTCGAACGCGCTCACCGTCATGACCGCGCGGTGGACCATCGAACCAGGCGGGACTTCGCCCTTCTCGGTCCCCACGATGCGCTCGAAGCGAAGAAGGACCTGGCTCTCGCCGCCGTCGTTGTTGGCGTCGGAGGTGGCGTTGGGATTGCTGTCGAGGATGGTCGTGGGGGCCAGGGCCCAGAGCTCGATGTCCACAGTACCGTCGTAACCGTTCACGCCTGTCTGGAACGTCAAGCGCTCGATATTCTTAGACTTCGTGTCGTCACCTGGAAGGGACCACGACGCGAACGAAAAAAGCAGGCATGTCAGGGCGAACCTCACGAAGGTACCTCCATCGAAACCGTCTCGAGAATCAGCCATGCCCCTAGATACCGGTAGGCCGGTCGCCCAAGGGAAAGCGTCGTCCAGGCTGGGAGGCAAGCACGATCCCCGCCGTCGAGGGAGGATAGTCGGGTGGCGCTTGAATTCAAGAGTGAAGTCCGACATTGGCGTGGAGTTCATGGGATCTTCCCGTGACCTACTTGAGCAGGGGATCGCCCACCCCACGTGGTCTCTTCCGACAATGCCCATCCTTCCAGGGAGTAGAACTTGATCGGTCATTATTCATTACGTGGCGACATGCGGATGCGTCGCGCGGAGACCCCGCCTGCCAAGATGCGGCTGGCGCGTGTCCAGACCAAGACCCTGCAACCATGCGACGAACACGACGTCTTGAGCGCGAAGTTGAAGGAAGTCATGAGTCGTCCCGGAGTGCTTGGCCAGTTCTGTCAAACGTCGCGTGGTCGCCAGTCTCGCATCGTCTCCGAGCGACGGCCGAAGTCGAGTGGCGACCCGAACCCTGACCGGCTTATTGCCTGTGGCAGCGACCGATACGAAGTACACGAAGACGAGGCGTCCAAGCAACGAATCGCGGGCCATTCGGAGGCGGGACCGCTCTTAACGATCGAAACGGAGACACTCGGGGCGCAGCCCCACACTACCCGCCAAGGGGCTGATTCGCGATCGAGACTGCGTTGGGAGGGCGGGAAGGCACCCGCCGAACGTGAAAGGCTCGCCCCAAGGGCGCGGCCCTTCGGCAATCCGCATCTTCCACCCCCAAAACGACCTGCCCACTGACCGCCGTTTTTCGGTACCAATCCACACTCATCATCGCCAGTCGATCTGGTAGAATACGGCCCGTACCACACGCCTTACGGAGGCTCAAACCATGCCCCACCCCGCCAACCCGCCTCATGTGCTTTGGACCTCGAGCCGCCGGGAGTTCTTCCTGCGTGCAGGTCTCGGCTTCGGTTCCCTGGCCCTTTCCGGGCTCCTCGCCGAAGCCGCGCGGGCCGACCAGCCCGAGATCGACCCGCTCAACCCGCTCAGCCCCCGATCGCCCCACTTCGCCCCGAAGGCGAAGAGCGTCGTCTTTTTGTTCATGGAAGGCGGCCCCAGCCATATCGACATCTGCGACCCCAAGCCGGCTTTGAAGGACTGGGACGGCAAGCCCCTTCCCCCGAGCTTCGGCAAGGTCTTCACGCCGATGGGCGTGGGCGGCAACGGCCTCCTGCCCAGCAAGAGGACCTTTCAACGGCACGGTGAATCCGGCATGTGGATGTCCGACTGGTATCCGCATACGTCCGAAGTGGTCGACGACCTTTGCCTCATCCGCTCGTGTTGGGCCGACGGCCTGAACCATGTCGGCAGCGTTTGCCAGATGAACACGGGGAGCATCCTCGCCGGCCGTCCCAGCTTGGGCTCTTGGGTCACATACGGGCTAGGTACTGAAAACCAGGACTTGCCCGCGTTCGTGGTGATGAACGACGCGGGTGAGCCCGTCGGCGGGCCCCGAAACTGGGGCAACGCCTGGCTCCCGGCGACCTTTCAAGGCACAAGCTTTCGCAAGGACGACCCGCCGATCCTGCACCTCAAGCCGCCCGGCGGCGTCTCCGACGAACGCCAGCGCGGAAAGCTCGGGATCATCGGCGACCTCGACCGCATCCACGCGGCGTCCCGCTCCGACGACTCCCGCCTGGCCGCGCGCGTGGCCGCTTATGAGCTCGCCTATCGGATGCAGTCGCACGCGCCCGAGGCCGTGGACCTGAGCGGCGAGACCGAGGAGACCAAGCGGCTCTACGGTCTGGACGATGACCGCTGCAAGGACTTCGGGGCGATGTGCCTCAGGGCCCGCAGACTAGTCGAACGGGGCGTGAGGTTCATCCAACTCTACTGCGGCTCAGGGAGTCAGTGGGACGCGCATCGAGACATTGAAGGCAACCATACAAAGATGTGCGCCCGGAGCGACAAGCCCTTCGCGGCCCTGGTGAAAGATCTGAAGCGCCGCGGCCTGCTCGACTCGACCCTGGTGATTTGGGGGGGCGAGTTCGGCAGGACGCCGATGACTGAGGGCACCGACGGCCGCGACCACAATCCCTACGGTTTTAGCATGATCTTCGCGGGTGCCGGCATGAAGCGCGGTCAGACGTTTGGCGCGACCGACGAGTTCGGCCTGCACGCGGTCGAGAACAGGGTCCACGTCCACGACCTTCACGCAACGGTCTTGCACGCCCTGGGTCTAGACCACAAGAATCTCACGTTCCTCCGCGACGGACGCGACGAACGGCTGACGATCAATGCCGGACGAATCATCAAGGAAATTCTCGCCTGATTCGCACCCACATTCTTTCGAGGAGATCACATGATCGCGTCTCTTCTTCTGGCTTCGTTTCTTTTCGCCGACGATCAACAAGCGAAGACATTTGAAAAGGAGATCAAGGTCACGGTAAAGATGAGCTACTTGCTCGCCTTACCGGAAGGGTATGAGAAGGGGGACAAGAAGTGGCCGCTGGTGGTCTTCCTGCATGGCGCGGGCGAGTCGGGGACCGACCTGGAGAAGGTGAAGATGCATGGACCGCCCAAGCTGGCGGCCAACGGTAAGGCCCTGCCGTTCATTCTCGTATCGCCTCAAAGCCCGGGTCGCGGTTGGGACCCGAACGTGCTGGACGCGATGCTTGAAGACCTGATCACGCGATACAAAGTTGACCCAGATCGGGTCTATCTGACGGGATTGAGCATGGGCGGCTTTGGCACATGGACATGGGCGGCGTCCCATCCCGAGCGGTTCGCGGCGATCGCGCCCATCTGCGGCGGCGGCGACCTGAAGGCGGCCGAGAAGTTGAAGGCCCTGCCGATCTGGGTCTTCCATGGGGCCAAGGACAACGTAGTGTCGATCCGCGCGTCCGAAGCTATGGTTGATGCCCTCAAGGCGGTTGGGTCGGGCGTGAAGTTCACGGTCTATCCCGAAGCGGGGCACGACTCTTGGACCGAGACTTACAACAATCCCGAGTTCTTCGAGTGGCTCTTGGCCCAGAAGCGGAAGTGAGGAAAGGGCGTGTTTTCAGGGCCTGCGACGCAGTGAGGGGTCGAGCCGGAAGGCCGCTTCGCGATCGTCTTGTGCCCCTTCGAGGTCACCCAGTTTGGCCCGGAGCAGGCCGCGATTGAAGTAGGCCTGGGCGTAGTCCGGGTTCAAGCGGATCGCCTCGTTGAGGTCTTGCAGGGCGCGTTCCGGCTCGCCCAACTTCGCCAAGGCGATGCCGCGTCCTTGATAGGCGGCGACGAGTCCGGGGTCGATCCGCAGGGCCTCAGTGAAGTCGGCGATGGCGCTGGGGCGATCGCGACGGCGAAACCGTTCCTGTCCACGATGAAGATATGTTCGCGCCAGTGCGGGACTAACGTCGATGGCGGGGTCGAGGCGGGCGGCTCGGTTGAGGTGGGCCAGGGCCTGGTCGAACTCCCCCTTTTCGGCCAGGGCCAGGCCTAGGTTCTGGTGGGCCACTGCGTAACGCGGGTCGAGGCGCAGGGCCTGGCGGTAGTCGGCGATCGCGTCGTCGATCCGGCCCAGGACCCGGCGGGCGAAGCCCCGGTTGTTGTAGGCCCTTGAGTGTTGGGGGTCGAGGCGGATCGCGGCGGCGTAGTCGCCCACGGCCTGTTCATACCGCTGGTGCCGGTCATGGACCAGACCTCGATAGAAATGGGCCTGCGCCAGGCCAGGTTCCAGACGCAGGGCCTCGTCGTAGTCGGCCAGGGCGCGCGGGTCGTCGCGACGCCGGGCGAAGGCCAGGCCGCGATGAAGATGTGCCTGGACATGCCGAGGGTCGATCTCGATCGCGCGTGTCAACTCCTCGATGGCCTTGCGTCTCGAGCCCCCTTCTTGAAGTCGTGCCAGACCCAAACGATAGTGGCCTTCCGCGTCGCCTGGACGCAGTTCGAGGTGGCGGTTGAGGTCATCGATGGCACGTGCGAAGTCACCCAGGTCCGTGTGGGCCTGACCCCGGCCGAGCCAGGCGCGCGGCTCATCGGGATGGTCGGCGAGCACGCGATCGAACTCGGCCAGGGCCCGCGCGGCCTCGCCCCAACGCAAGAGCGACCAGCCCCGTTCCAGCACCATCGCCGACTTGACCGGCAGCGACGAGGCGATGGCGAATTGGTCTGCTGATCTTGGCTTCTCCCCCAGGGTCCTTTGCTCCTCCGGTTCGGGGATCGGCTCCAATGGGACCAGGGCCAGGCCCTGCGACCCGGCGACTTCCGACTCGATCGGCACAAGCTCAATGGGGACATCACGCGGGAGCACCGCCCCACCGAGGTCGATGGTCGTGTCGGTCCCGACGGCCGGCGTATAGGCCCCCGTGGGTGGAGTGGCGGGGAGGGTCCAAGTGATTGGACGTTGCGTGCCGGGCCCCTGGCCCTTGCGGAGGGAGTCGAGGGCGAGGACCACGGCCGCAGGCGTGGAGAAGCGGTCCTCGGGCCTCTTAGCCATCAGGCGGCGAACGACATCGCCTAGCCCGCTGGGCAAGTCGGGCCGAAGCAACTCCAGCCGTATGGGCTCGGACTCGCGATGGGCCAGGAACGTTTGGAAGAGGTTCCCCGCATGAAACGGGGGCCGACCCGCCAACAAATGATAAAATGTGCAACCTAACGAATAGAGGTCGGACCGAATATCAGCACTCGACGGGTCGAGGAGTTGTTCCGGGGCCAAGTAGTCGGGCGTGCCCACGGGACTGCCGGCGGGCGTAAGGCGGGCCAGCGGACTGCTCGGCCCCACTGACGCCGCGTTCATCGGGTTCAACCGGGCCAAGCCCAAGTCGAGCACCTTCACCAGCGACCCTCGGGCCGATAGCATCAGGTTGGACGGCTTGATGTCGCGATGGACCAACCCCTGCTCGTGGGCGTGCTGGAGGCCCAGGCAGACCTGGCGCACTACGTCAATTGCTTGGGCCGGGTCGAGCCGCCCCTGCTCATCGAGGAAGTGGGCCAGGTCCACCCCTTCGACGTACTCCATCACCAGGTAATGCGTCCCATCCAACTCGCCCGCGTCGTGCGCGATAACGATGTTCGGGTGCGAGAGCCGCGCGACCGCCTCAATCTCTCGATGGAAGCGGCGCAGGGTGGCGTCGTCCACCAACAACTCGGGACGGATCACCT
The DNA here is from genome assembly GCA_937858365.1 of uncultured Isosphaeraceae bacterium. GTDB lineage: Bacteria > Planctomycetota > Planctomycetia > Isosphaerales > Isosphaeraceae > CALLYK01. Next base: position 17,459 of record CALLYK010000159.1, read on the forward strand.
TCACGGCGACCACGCGCTTCATCCGCCGATGCAGGGCCTGGAAGACTTGCCCCATGCCGCCCCGTCCTAAAGGACGGATCAACACGTAAGGGTCCAAAAGGAGCTCTCGGGTACGCCCCAAGCGGATTTGCTCGGCCTGATAAGGAGTGAGCCAGCCGCGACCGATCAGCTCATCCACGAGTTCAGGCGCGTCGATCAAGCCGGCGCGCGCCAACTCGTCCCACTGGTCGGCGTCAAGGAGCCGGGCCGACTGAAGCGCGTCCCGGATCGCTGGGTAGTTGGGGGCCATGTTCCAGCCTATCCCGCGGAAGGACCGCCGCTCGCCAAGACTTGGAATACTCATCTTAGTGGGACCGCCAACGAATGGCCACTGGGTCGGTTCAGTGTATTAGTGTACAGCATAAATCGCAAGATCGTCAAGCCGTTTCTTCCAGCCTGGCCTTCCCCGGGATGTGGAGTGCGGCGAGATGTCACGTCGAACCAGGGGACGAACGGGGCCCCAACGGCTCGCGATTGACCGTCACTCCGCTGAACGTCAGAATGTGATCATCTTCCGCTCTTCTGGCCCACTGGCCTCTTCACCCACGACGCCGAGGTCCTCAATGACCCCGCTCCTTACCTTGATCGCGGCGTTGAGCGCGGTCCCTCTCCAGGCCTCATCGGAGGGGTCCCTTCCCGTTCGGGTGACGATCTGGGAGGGCCTGACCGACACTTGGAAGGGGGAACCACTCGACGGCACCCCTAGCGACTGGTTTGAGGCCCCCGCCCTCGGGTTTGTCCAACTCCCCAAGAAAGTGAATGAACGCGGCATCGAGATCGATCGAAAGTCACCCTTCGCTCTCAAGGCGACGGCCCCCTTGCGTATTCCCCGCGGCCGGCATGAACTGGTCCTTCGGGCCAAAGGGTGGTCGCGCCTTCTGATCGATGGCGAAGTGGTGGCCGAGACGAAACCGATCTCGGCCAACTCATCGGGTCACGAGGAGGTGCCCGAGCCGCCACCAATGACCGACCCCCGAAGGCGCGAAATCGGCTCGGGCGACCAGGAGACGATCGTCGCCTGGGAATCCGACGGCGAGGAGCACCGCGTCGAACTGCTCGCCTTGCTCGGCGCCCGCAAGCTAAGGCCCGAGACGGGCGAGATGTCCGTGAGCGTGGCGGCTACGGGTGAGTTGCCCACACTCATCGGTCCATCGCGGGCCTGGACATTGACCGACACCAGTTGGCGATCTTATGAGAAGTCGGAGCAGGCCCGAATTAGCCAAATGGATACGACCCGAAGGCGTCTGGCCGCGTCGTCGCAAGACTTCTTCTGGAAGACCCGTCACGAACTGGCGGCGCGCGAAATCGCCAAGGCATTGCCGGCCAAGGACGACGGGCCCAAGACGATCGATGAACATGTCCGCGATCGTTTACGGGAAGCGGGACGCGCGCCCAACCCTCCGATCGACGACGCCGCCTTCCTGCGCCGAATGAGCCTGGACACGATCGGGTGCCCGCCGACCGCCGAAGAGGTCGCGGCCTTCCTCGCCGACGCGCGACCCGACAAACGGGCGCAGATGATCGATAAACGCCTAGCCGACCCGCGTTGGGCCGACGCCTGGATGGGCTACTGGCAAGACGTCTTGGCCGAGAACCCGGGCATCTTGAAGCCGACCCTCAACAACACGGGCCCCTTCCGACGTTTCCTGTTCCTGGCCCTCCTCGATGAATGGCCCTTCGATCGTCTCGTCACCGAACTTATCCGGATGGACGGCAGCTCGCTCTACGGCGGGCCGGCCGGTTTTGGACTGGCCACGCAGAACGACGCCCCGATGGCGGCCAAGGCCCACGTTTTGGCTAAGGCCTTCCTCGCGGCCGACATGAAGTGTGCCCGCTGCCACGACGCACCGGCGCATCCGTTCGACCAGTCGCAGCTCTTCGCCCTGGCGGGCCTGCTGGACGGCAAGGCGCAAGTCATCCCGGCGACCAGCACGGTGAACTCGCAAGCGGGCGGTCGGCAACCCGCGGTCTCGGTCTCGCTCCACGCGGGGGACAAGGTCCCGCCCGCGTTCGACCTGGCCGACCTGGCGCCCAGCGACACGCCGTCGGGTATGCTGGGCAACGCCGCGAGCTCCCGAGAGCGGCTGGCAGCCCTTCTCGTCTCGCCGCGCAACACGCGTTTCGCCAAGGTGCTAGTGAACCGCCTTTGGTCCCGTTTCATCGGTCTTGGCTTGGTCGAGCCCGTGGACGATTGGGACGGCCAAGAGGGCCTAACCGTCAGCCACCCCGCCTTGCTCGACGATCTGGCCCGCGCCTTTGTCACTTCGGGCTACGACCTCAAGCATGTCGCGCGCTTGATTCTGGCGAGTCAGGTCTATCAGGCCGAGGCCGTGGGACCACCGCCGGCCGGAGCGTCTGCCGAGGGGCGCCTCTTCGCGGGCCCGGTCCGACGGCGATTGACGGCCGAGCAACTGGTGGACTCCCTCTTCGCGGCGGCAGGCAAGGAGCTTGGAAGCGAGCGCCTCTGCGTAGATCCCGAAGGCCGTCGGCCGCCCAACGAGATGCTCGACTTGGGTGAACCGACCCGGGCCTGGCAGTTCGCGTCGACCGCCAACGAACGCGACCGACCCGCCTTGTCCTTGCCGATCACGCAGACGTTCATCGACCTGATGCAGACGTTCGGCTGGCGGCCGGCCCGACAAGACCCCATCACCGTCCGCGAACAAACGACCACGCCGCTTCAACCGGCGCTTCTGGCCAACGGCGTCGTCGCGGGACGTGTCGCCAGGCTCTCCGACGACTCCGCCTTCACGGAACTGACCTTAAGTGCCAAAAACCCGTCCGCACTCGTTCACGCCCTCTTCCTGAGGACGCTCTCACGGCCCCCGAGCGCAGGTGAGTGGGCGCGAATGTCCAGCTATCTGAGCGATGGTTTCGACGATCGGGTCGTGCTGGGGGCCCCAATGGACCTGAACCGCAAACCGATGCGTCGGGTCTCGTGGTCGAACCACCTGCACCCCCGCGCCACCGAGATTCAGCTCGAAGAGGAGAAGGCCGCGCGCGCCGGCGACCCGCCGACCAAACGCCTGCAACCGGCCTTCCGTGAGCGCGTCGAGGACCTTGTGTGGGCCCTCGTGAATAGCCCCGAATTCGTGTACATGCCGTAAAGAAGGGGACTCGCGACATGAACACTGGCGAGATCAATCGGCGCGACTTGCTGAAACTGGCCGCCGCGTCTCCCTTGCTCCTCGGGGCCGCTCCGACGCCGGCCGCCTCGTTTGCGCCTCGCGGCACGGCCGAGGCTTGTATCTTCCTCTGGCTGGGTGGCGGCGCGGCCCAGATCGACACGTTCGACCCCAAGGGACGTGGCGACGGCAAGAAGCGTCCGGGCTGCTATTATGAGAGCGTCACTACGGCAATCCCCGGCGAGAAGGTCTGCGAGCACCTCGGGCGGGTCGCCGATCGCCTCGACCGATGCGTGCTGGTTCGCACGCTACACCATAGTGTCGTCGATGAACACGCCGCGGCGACCAACATGCTCCACACGGGTCGGGCCGTGAGCGGCACGATCACGTATCCGTCGGTCGGCTCGATCATCGCCCACGAACGAGGCGCCGCCGGAGAAGCAGTGCCGGCTTACGTCGTGATCGGTTATCCGAATGTGAGCCGTGGACCGGGTTTCCTAGGCGCGAAATATGGTTATGTCTATCTCACGGACACGGCGACGGGACCGAGCGGCCTGACGCCCCCGATCGACGTTTCGGCCGTCAGGCGTGCGCGACGCGAGGCCCTTCTGGAAGACCTTCGTGGCGAGTTTCTGGCCCAACATCCGGGCGACCCCTTGATCGCCGACTTCGCGGCGGCCGGGCGCGAGGCCGCGCGATTGGCCGGTCCCACCTTCATGGGGGCCTTCTCCCTAGACCAAGAACCGGCCGAGGTCCGCGCCTCGTATGGAGGCGAGTTCGGTCAGCGTTGCTTACTGGCGCGCCGGTTGGTCGAACGAGGCGTCCGCTTCATTGAGGTCTCGCACAACCTTAACTTCCTCAATGGCACGGGCTGGGACACGCACAATAACGGTCAGTTGCGTCAGCACGAATTGATTCAAGAATTGGACGCGGCCCTCGCCGGCCTCCTTGACGACCTGTCGCGCCTTCGACTTCTGGACAGGACGCTCGTGGTGGTGGCGACCGAATTCGGCAGGCCGGCGGAATTCGACTCGGGGGGTGGTCGCGGCCACCAATCGACGGCCTTCAGCGGCCTCCTCGCCGGCGGCGGATTGCGGTTGGGCCGAGTCGTCGGCGTGACCGACGACCTGGGCAAGACGATCGTTGATCGGCCCGTATCGGTCCCCGACTTCCACGCGACGATCTACGCGGCGCTCGGGACCAACCCAGCGAAGGAACTCGAAACGGGCGGACGACCAGTCCCGCTCACGGACCACGGCAAGCCGATCAGCGAGTTATTCGGCTGACGGTTCGATCATGAGCAAAGGGCCCACCCAACCTGGTTGGTCGGGCGGGCCCACTAAGTCGCTTTCGAGCCAAACCAATTAGCCCATCAAGGCAGCTTGGGCTTGGGCGGCTTGGGCGTCTTGGTGGTCTTGTCGAGCTGGTCGAAGTCGAGGGCCTGGAAGACGTTGGTTGGAGGGGCCGTGCTGGGCGGCGCCGCTCCGGGGGCCGGCGTGTGTTGGGCGATCAGGGCGATGATCTCCCGGCGTCGCTCGGACAAGACCGGGAACAGCTCTTGGTAGGCGGAGCGGGCCTCGGGGGTGTTGGCCTGGCCGAAGCGGAGGCTGTACACGGTCATGAACGTCAGGAGTTTGAAGAGTGAGGTTTGTTGGTTGGCCTCAAGCTTGTCCAGCTCCTTCTGAAAGTCGTCCGACTTCAGGAGTGTAGTGAAGCCGACCAGGGCCTTGAGGAACGGCTCCGTCTGGACAAATTCCCGCGTGTTCGGCGCAAAGCGGGCCTCGAACTTGGAGCGGAGGGCCTTGGTAGCCGCGTTGAGTTTCCTGATGGTGTCTTCGGAGATGTCGGCACCTTCGCTGGCCTCGTCTTCCTGCTTGGCTTTGGCGGCCAGCTCCCTAACGAGCTTGCGCTCGGCCTCAAACTCCGGCATCATGAGCGGTTCGGGCACTTGCACCTTGCCGTCCATGAACTGATGGAGCGAGAAGGTGAAGGGGTCGGACGTGTAGAAAAACGGGATTCGCTTGACGAGGGTGGTCGAAATTAGCTTGGGCTCGGAGATCCGCAGCGCGGTACTCTGGACCCTCGGGTTTTGGAAGTCGTCGAGGATGGCGTTGAGGGCCCGGCCGCTCATGATGTCTTGCTGTGTCGGGTTGTCGCGCAATCGTGTTTGGATTTCATCGATTGACCGGGCGGTTTCCTTGGCGTTCTGGATCAAGCGGCGGTTGTGGTCGGCGTAGATCGACTGCGAGATGGCCCACTCGTAGTTGTTCCACTGTTGCATGGTTTGGGAGTTGATGGACATGGCCTGGGCGTCGGCGAGGTTCATCTGGCCCACACCGTTGGCGAAGACACCCATGCCGATGCCGATGCCTTCAGGGAGACTGGTGGCCCCGCCGCCCCAACCACCCCAGCCGCCCCACTGGGCGTTTGCCGACTGGCCGAGGCCCAGAAGGGCCGTCACGACCAGGGCCGGAAGCCAAAAACGTCGCATGGTTGATTCTCTCCCCTTCTTTTTGTTTTCGGATCTGGACGCGGGGGCTGAGATCCAGTCCCGGCCGCCTGGTCGGATAGATGGTCTCGGCCGGCCGCCGCGCGGCGCGGGCCGACCGAGAGGTTTCTCCTGCTTACCCTAGCGTAGTCGGAAACGCTTACAGCGGGCAACATCCCGGTCAGCTTTCTCCGCGCTTCCCAAGAGGGCCCGCCCGCGCGACCGTCACGTTCGTTCGGAGAGCACGCCGGAATGACCCTTACTTGACCCCGATGTCCCCAGGTCGGGTCGACCCTTCACTTCTTAGAGCGTTCGAACTCGATGATGTTGGGCGGACCGTTTTCGCCCTGTTTGAATTCGGTCGGCCTTGGGTTGTTGGGGCCGCCGTTGCAGACGACCCACTTGTCGTTCTCGAATTTGTAGATCCCCTTATTTGGCGGGGCGTCGTCGCCGTTTGGGGTCTTGAAATCGAGCCAATCGATCGTCTTCGGGTTGGCGGACTCATCCAGCTTGACCGCCCCCTCCATGACGAACTCTTGGCCTTCGGGAGAGACCAATTTGAATGAGACCGCCTTGTCCTTGAATGTGATGGTCAAGGGGACGTTGCGCTGGGGGCCAACCATCCCCTTCCAATCTCCTTGCAACTTGCCAAGGTCTCCTTCGATGGCCACTTTCGCCTGATCGGGCGCGGCGGCCGGCTTGTCCGGCCCCTTGGTCCGCTTGAAGACGATGAGCATGGCCTGGCCTTCCTCATTCGCCTTGAATTCGGTGGGTCGGGGCGCGCCGGGATTGCCGCCGCAAATCGTGAGCGTGTCGCCTTCTAACTTATAAATCGCCTCGCCATCGGGGAAGTCCTCGCCGTTGAGCTTGCGCTTCAAGAAGTCCAGTTTTTTGGGGGTGGCCTTTTCATCGAGTTGGAATTCGCCGCTGATTTCGACATCTACGCCGTCAGGGGTCGTCGCGTGGATGATCGCCTTTGTCCCCGTGAGTTCCATTTCGATGGGGATGTCCATGTTGGGGCCGGCCTTCGCCGTCCACTTCCCCTGCGCCTTGGCAATGTCACCCGACAGGGGGTTTTCCTTGTCTTGACCGAACGCGGGCGCGACGATGAAAGCGAGCGATGCGACGAGGACGCGAGTCATGAGAGGAAAGTCCCTTCAAGGTAGTGGTGGGTCTTGAACTCGGGTGAACGTGGTGATGATGGGCAAGCCGTCGGCGCCTTCCTTGAACTCGGTCGGGCGAGGTTTGCCGGGTCCGTTGTTGCAAACGCGGAGGGTGTCTCCGTCGAGTTCATAGGTCCCCAGCAAGTCGGGCATGACGCCGCCGTCGGCCTGGGTGCGGTCGACGCTGGTCCAAGCCTTGGGTCGGGCCTTCTCATCCAGGACGAGGCGGGCCGAGACCGTGATCGGCTTGCCGTCCGGGCCGGTGGCCTTCACGCGGATCGACGAGCCCTGGACGGTCAATGTGAGTGGGCCGCCGCGATCGGTGGTCGCCGCGCGCCAAGTGCCTTGCAAGCGCGCCAGGTCTCCGGTGGGCGCGGCCTCGTCCTTCACGGGCTTGACCCTCTGAAAGACGGTAAGTGTAGGGCCCTCTTCGCCTTCCGCGAAGCGGGTGGGCCGAGGCTGGCCCGGAGTGGCGCCGCAAATACGAAGGGAGTCGCCTTCGAGGACGTAAATCGCCATGAGGTCCGGTAGCGCCTGGCCGTCTTCGCGCGTGAGATTGGTCAAGTCGAGCGTCTTGGGCTGGGTGGTCTCGTCGACCTTCCACAACGCCTTGATCGCAACCGGCTTGTCATCGGGCCCTCGCGTCTCGAGCCGGCACTCCTTCTCGGCGATCGTCAGGACGAAGGTCGCCCCCGAGGGCGCCATCGCCTTCCAGGACCCGCGCAGGCGGGCCATGTCGCCGTCGGGCTGGTGGGTCGTCGCGACCAAGAGGGCAAGCGGAGCCAGCGGCCCGAACAAGGCGATCACGGCGGGGACCTCCGATGACGACGTACCAAGCGGGCGCGCATGCCGAAGCCCGACTCGACCTCAAGATCACAACGAGTCCAGCCAGGCGAATCAAGGGGAGAGCTCTGCGTGATGGTCAGATGTCCCATGGTCACGAGACCGAAGGCCGCCTCACTCGACTGGGCTTGAGTCTCGCGTCTGTCTCGCAAGCAAGTTATGGTAGGCCCTATTGAAGGCCTTTACTCAGGCGGTTGATCGGCATCGTCGGCCGGTCCTGCCCAACAGAAGCGCGTTACGGAGTCCCGTTCATGGGCGCACCGATTACGTTGTCCAATCCTCCCCGAGTCGCCTTGATCGGCGGTGGCTTCATCGGCCCCGTTCATGCCGAGGCCCTGCGCCGGATCGGCGTGCCGGTCATCGGCGTCCTCGAGCTCACGCCCGAGATGGGCCGAAGCACGGCCGCGAAACTGGGCGTCGCCAGGGTCTTTGAAACATTGGATGCGCTCGTTTCGGACGCCGAGGTGAGCGCTGTCCACATCGCCTCTCCGAACCCTGTCCACTTCGAGCAGGCCAAAAAAGCCCTCGAAGCGGGCAAGCACGTCCTTTGCGAGAAGCCCTTGGCAGTTACGGCGGCGGAGACGGCGGAACTGGCCAAGCTCTCCGCGAGTCGTCCCAAGCAAGCGGCCGGTGTCAATTACAACATCCGTTTCTACCCTATTTCCCATGAGATGCGCTCACGCGTCGCAAAGGGCGACATCGGAAAGGTCCTTTCCGTGACCGGTTCGTACACGCAGGATTGGCTCTTGCAGCCGACCGACTACAACTGGCGCGTCGAGCCCGACGGGGCCACGAACCTGCGCGCGATCGCCGACATCGGCACGCATTGGATGGACCTGGCCCAGTTCGTGACCGGCCTGAAGATCGAGCGCGTGCTCGCCGACCTGGCCACGTTTCACCCCGAACGTCAGAAGCCGGTCGGCGGTTCGGAGACGTTCACGGGCTCGGCCGCCGCGGCGCGTCCCACCGTGCCGGTCAAGATCGTGACCGAAGACTACGGCGCCGTCCTCATGCGATTCACGGGCGGCGCGCGGGGCGTTTATCACGCCACGCAATGCCAAGCGGGTCGCAAGAACCGGTTGGCATTGGAGGTCTCGGGCACCGAGGGCTCGCTCGTTTGGGACAGCCAGGAGCCGGACGTCCTTTGGATCGGCCGCCGCGGTCGTCCCAACGAGATCATGCAGCGCGACCCAGCGAACCTAGTCGCCGAGGCCGCGGAGATCTCCCATTATCCGGGCGGTCACGCGGAGGGCTTTCCCGACGCCTTCAAGCAGCTCGCTTTGTCGATGTACCGGTGGGTCGGCAATGGCTCGGAAGGCCCCGCGCCCTTCCCGACGTTCGCCGACGGGCATCAAGAAGTCCGAATCTGCGAGGCGATCGCCCAGAGCCACCGACAAGGCGCCTGGGTCGAGGTTTGAGGCGCGCCATGCCGCAACTCCCTCTCTTCGACGACTACGAGCGGCCCCCCTTGGCCGCTCGCTTGGCCCCCAAGCTTCACGCCCTGGCCGAACGGGGCGTTTATCTCGGCACGAGTTCCTGGAAGTACGAAGGCTGGCTCGGCTCGATTTACGAGGAGGCCCGCTACAAGGTGCGCGGAAAGTTCTCGCAACGGGCCTTCGAGTCCGAATGCCTGACCGAGTACGCCGAGACCTTCCCAATCGTCGGCGGTGACTTCAGCTTCTACCAATTCCCGAGCGCGGCCTATTGGGAAAAACTCTTCAATGCGGGCCCTTCCGAGCTTCTTTTCGGTCTGAAGGTGCCCGAGGAAGTGACGGTCGCGACCTGGCCGGGTCACGCTCGATCCGGCAAACGCGCGGGTCAGGCGAACGCGTCTTTTCTCGACCCGGGCCTGTTCGAAGCGGCCTTCGCCCGACCCTTGGGCCCCTATCGCGAACGTCTGGCCGTGCTCATGTTTGAGTTCGGCACTTTTCCCAAGAAAACATTTCCCAACGTGTCGGCCTTTCTCGAACGCCTCGACCCATTTCTGTCCGCCTTGCCGAGCGGGTTTCGCTACGGTGTCGAGGTCCGGAACCCCGAGTACCTCGGTCGCGACTACTTTCAGACACTGAAGGCCCACGGGGCGGCACACGTGTTCAACGCCTGGACTCGCATGCCCGAGATCGACGACCAACTGGAGATGGAAGGGTCGGAGACGGCCGCCTTTTTCGTCGCGCGGGCCCTTCTACGCAGGGGCCGGACCTACGAGCAAGCCGTGGGCATGTTCGAACCCTATCGCGAGACGCAAGAACCGTTGCCACGCGCCCGAGAAGGTCTTCTGGCTCTGGTAGAACGTGCGAGAAAGCGCAAGAAGCCGGCCTTCCTCTTCATCAACAATCGGCTCGAAGGGTTCGCCCCGGGGACCATCGAAGCGGTCGCCGATGCGCTGGGGGCGTGAGATCGGGGCTTGCGTTCCTCCTCGTGGGTCTATGCGATGCGGGTGGATGCGGGTCCGATCGTGACCGCCGCGTGGGAGCGGTCGTCGCCTTTTGGTATGATGGAAGGGCGAATGCTGAGGGACCGAGGAGCGTAATAACGCGATGGACGCATGGGACGAAGAGCTTGAGTTCGTGAAGGCTCTGGCGACGGAGTCGGCCGAGATCGCGCTCAAGCGGGCCTGCTCGGTGAAGCCCGAGGAGAAGGCCAATCGGAGCTATGTCACCGACCTGGATCGCGACCTCGAACTGCTCATTCGCGGTCGCCTGGCCGAACGCTATCCGGAAGACCGGCTCACTGGCGAGGAGTACGCGGCCTCGGGCGGAGACGGGAAACGGCGCTGGAGCATAGACCCGATCGACGGCACAGGAAACCTCGTCCATCAACTTCCCCTCTGGGCAATTTCGATCGGACTGATCGACGCGGGCGAGCCCGTGCTGGGCGTGATCGCCTTGCCGCCGCTCAAGGAGCTTTACTGGGCCACCAAGGGAGGCGGGGCCTGGCGGGGCAATGATCGGATTCATGCCCCCGACGACGATCGCTTGCACAATCAAGACAATGTCTGCCTGGGTACGAACGCCCTGCGCGTGGTGGACCCACGCAGCCTAACCGGCCGCCTGCGCGACCTGGGCAGCGCCTGCACCGAAATGGTCTTCGTGGCGAGCGGCCGATTGGCCTCGACCGCCACACTCGGCGAACAGGTCCACGACATCGCCGCGGGCACGGTCATCTGCTCGGAGGCCGGCTGCACCTTCGCGACCCTCGACGGCCGCTACCTGAGCCCCACCGAGTTCGTCGGCGAGGCCCCCGTGGGTTCGGTCACGTTCGTCGCCCCGCCCCGACGTATGAAGTCGATCCTGAACCAGGCCCGAAGACTCCCTTGAGTCCCCAACGAGGAAGACGCCGTGACGGCCGGAAGACGGGCCCTCTCGTTTCAATCACTCGATGAAGTGATGCCCGACGTGGACCGCCTCGCCAGCGGCCACACGGCCAAGGGTCAATGGACATTGGGGCAGATTTGCCGTCACCTGGCGGTCGCGCTTCAAGGCACGATTCTCAACAGGGTGCGCCACGAAAGGCCAGTCGAGCTTTCCGAGGAGCAGCGGGCGAGGCGCGAACGAATCCTCGTTCAAGGTGTCTTTCCGGAAGGGGCCCCGATCCCTTTGGAGCGACTCGTGCCTCCGTCCAGCCTGGACGACAATATTGAAGTCGAAGCACTGCGCGAGGCCCTGAACAAATATCAGGCGACGGCGGGCGAGTTCGGGCCCCACCCGCTTCTGGGCCAACTTGAGCGGGCCGAATGGGACCGGTTTCACATCGTCCACTGCGCGCATCACCTCAGCTTCCTTGAGGCGTCTTGATGACCAAAGGCCGCCGCACCCTCGACTTCGCATCGCCCAAGTTGATCCGACCCGATGTCGAGCTCCTCTTGCGCGGGCATCGCACGGTGGGGCGATGGTCGCTTGCACAGGTCCTCAACCATTGTGCCATGACCGCAAACTGGTCAATCGATGGCTTCCTGACGAAGCCGGCGCCCCGCGTCGTGCGGATGGTCTTGGGCGGACTCGCCAAGCGGTCGATGCTCGGCAAACGACGCATCCCCGAAGGCTTCCCGCTGCCCAAGCCGTATCACCCACGACCAGGACTCGACCTGAACGCCGAGGTTGCGGCGTTCGGCGTCGCGATCGATCGAGTCATTCGCCATGAAGGCCCCTTCGCTAAGCATCCGCTCTTCGAGTCGATGTCGCGCGACGAGTGGCGCGTGTACCATTGCGTTCATTGCGCACACCATCTCAGTTTCGTCATTCCCACCGATCAGAGCAATGGGGCCCACGCATGACGACCGCCCAACGTCGGACCTTGAATTTCGCCTCGCTTGACGACGTGATGCCCGAAGTCGAACGCCTGATGGCGGGCCATGTGACGGTCGGCAAGTGGACCCTAGGCGAGATTTGCGACCACCTCGCCACCACGATGAACCGCGCCCTCGACGGTTTCCCCAAGCCCATGCCCTGGATCGTCCGTCGGACGATTGGCCCCTTCTTTCTCAAGAAGATCTTGAGCGACGGGGCGATGGCCACGGGGATCAAGGTCCCCGAACTTCTGATGCCCAAGCCCGGGACCGACGCCCATCAAAGTGCCGAGGCCCTCCGAACGGCGATCCAGCGCCTAAAGAACGCCCCCGACCCTCCGCCCGAGAACGCCTTCTTCGGCTTCATGTCGAAAGACCAGATGCTCCGCTTGCAGACGATCCACACGGCCCATCACTTGAGCTTCGCGGTCCCGACGTCCGGGAAATAGTCGATTGGAGAATTCCCGCACGTGGCGATCCGGGGAGCCCTGGTCCCCGGTTCCCGCCGGAAGGGTGATCGTTAGACTTGCCCATCTGGCCGACTAACTTCTTATGTTGACGCGACGAGATCGCCGTCGATCCTCGACTCCACGCCCACATGACGTCACGCGATCGAAGAAGCGAAGGACGCGCCATGTATTATATTCAATAGAAAGATTTGAAAACCTATGAAATCTATAAGTTAGTCTCCTGTTGCCTGATCATGTTGGGGGGTGGGCTGGCCGGTTGGCTCATGGGGTCGGCGATCGGCCCCATGCGTTTGGAACTCTCGGGCGAACTGGTCAACGTCGCGTTCGTCACGATCGGGTTGGCGGCCACGTTTCTCGCCTGCAATTACGCCATCGAAAGGCGAGAGGCGCGGGACCGAAATCGCATGTACTTTGATATTCTTAAGAACCACATCTCGCCTGGGACGAACGGAACCCACTCCGATCTATCGCCCTCGCGATCGTTTTGAGCCTGGTCGCGAGACCTCGTTCGTCGAGGGTCGGCGGGCCTGCCGACCGGCGCTCCGCCAGGGTCACCAAGCGTCGGTCGTCACGACTTCGCCACCGGCCCTCGACGCGAGTTTCTGCCAGACGCCCGGCTCGGGTGCGTTGATCCACCATCCTTCCGAGCTGCGAACAACCCCCATCGGACGACCTGTGAGTCGGTCGAACGGGCAGGTCTGGATCGTGTCCGAAAGAAAATGGGCCGAGCCATCGCCCATGAGGACGTGCAGACCTCCTGGATGCATACTAGACGCCGCCTCGGTGTGGGCCACACCGGCCCCCATCGCCACTTTGAACGGCATGTTGGGCGGGAAGAAGGTCGTCATGAGCGTGTCTCCCCAGTTACCCGACGGCCACCACCCGCTCTTCGCGGCCAGCGCTGGGTCGATCGCCGCGAGACGCCCGAAAGTCGCGGTGGCCTTCTCGGTGAAAAAGAACGTGTTGGCCAACCTATCGGTCACGTGGGCCAAGCGGATCGGGGACACGTCGTTGAAGGACCCGTTGGTTTGAGCGATGGACGGAGCGGGAACGCGACATCGGAATCGTGGACGCAAAATGGCGTCGACCTCGAAGGTCCCGAAACATCCCGAATAACTTGTAAGCACCATCTGGAGGGGTCGGCCCTCATCACCCGTCGCGTAAGGAGTGAGCTCGTTCGGCGTGAGTGCCATTGGACGGCCCGCGCCGGGATCGCTCGGACAAGCATATAGGGCGATGGCTGTCCGATGGACCGTTGTGTTCTCCATGCCGAAAATCGTCAAATCATGATTGATTGAATCGTAGAGTGTCTGTTGATCGATGTGGGGGAGGAGAAAGCGAGGATTCCTTTGTCGACGGCTGGAGAGATGCATGGAGGATGTGACCCGGCGAAACGCCGGTCGTACATGGGGACTCTGCCAGGTGGAAGACAGCCGACGGAATCATGATACAGATTGAGTGCCAGGCCGATTTGCCTCAAATTGGACGTGCATTGGACACGCCTCGCCGCCTCCCGGGCGCGCTGCACGGCGGGAAGAAGTAGTCCCATCAGGATGGAGAGGATGGCGATGAGGACCAAGAGTTCGACGAGAGTGAAGCCGAACTTGCGCAGGTCGCGCGTCATGTCCACCTTGCCGGATGGTCGAAGACGATCGATGCGACCCATGATCTTCTCGTTCGGGGACCTCGCGGACAGAAACGGCCGGGTCTCGGGTTCATCGGCCGCCGCGATATCGAAGGACGATCGCGACGACCCCCAATGCGCAGCCCGCCACGACCAGCGATGCGGGAAACACACTCGACTTAGTCGCCAAGGGTGTCTCGTCCATCTCGGGCAACCCGAAGGCCGCCAGGTAGAAGTCGGCCTCAGGGACTTCCTCGGTTGACCAGGAGTCGATTGTCAGACTGTGCGTTGTGGAGTTACCGCCGTCCCCCGTCAACGTCTGGACGAACTTCCTTAAGCGCGGAAACGATCCGTCTTTTGAGTCGTCATAGATACACTTTCTGTGAATCGTCAAATACTCCTTATTCCCCTCTTCCGCTTTCATCCCATACTCAAGTTCCGCGAAGGCCCATTGATTGCTCGGGTCCACGATCGCCCACCCATTTACGATGGGCGGCATACCGCTTCTCCAATCAAACTCAAATTCAAATCGGACAAGGGCCTTACCCCCTTCATGGAGGTCCTGGACACTCTTGAGCCGAAAATTCGGGTCCTTTATGGCTTCGCGCATGGTGGTCCGCACGATCCTACCGTACGCCCAACCGGTCGACATAACGAGAGCATTCGTCATGGAGGGATGCAGCGATTTCGGGTTGGCCTCTCG
>CALLYK010000160.1 GCA_937858365.1 uncultured Isosphaeraceae bacterium
ACACCCCCCACCATCGCGTTTGTGGACCCGAGTACGACGCCTTGCAGACTGTTACCCGTGATCACGAACCGCTGGCTGCTGTCCCCCGTGAGAGGCAGGCCCGTGGTTCCGTTCACAAGGTACTGGAGATATCCGCCGATGAAGTTCCCCTGGATCAGGTTCCCAACGTTGTTCGCGTTAGGCACCGACACACCGACTCCGAAGCCGGTGATGATCATCCCCCGCAGAATGCTGCGCGAGCAATTGAGCGCGAAACCGGTGGCGCCCCCCGTCGCCGAGCCGTCCACAATCAGCCGGACCTTCGAGTCGTTGCCCGATAGCGCGCTGAGTGTGCTCGTCGAGGACGTGATCAAGACCGGGTCGAACCCGGGGATCGGGTCCCCGCCGAAGGTCGTCGTCGTCACGGTGATTGACGGCGAGGAACCTCCGGTCAAGTTGCTCGTGGCCACGAGGTCCGGGACGTTTTTCCCCGTGTAAGCCCCTGTGTAGCTCACGATGACAAGCCCACTGGCTGCATCGCCAGTGACCTGAACATTGCCGGCGCCCAGGATGCCTTCAAGCTGGGCCTGGATGATCGCCGACGTCGCGTTATAAGGGATCGCCGTCGTCGTGCCCACTGGGAGTGGCGCGACGGTGGACAACGTGAATGTCCCGCCGGTCGGTCCTCCCAAAATGCTGATGGACTGGCTGGCGGACGTAAGCAAGGCGGGATAACGGAAAGGGACCGCCCCATGAGCCTGGCTGAAGCCGTCGATCGTGACCTGGTCCGTGATCGTTGGCAGGGCGCTGGCCAGCGTGATGCGCCAGGACTGCGTCACAGGGTCGAAGCCGGGGACGGGCACGTCCAGGTTGGGGGAGGTGGACGCAGGGATGTTGAAGGCGATGTCGTCGGGGCCCTGACTTGCGTTCGCGTTCAAAATGGCCTGCCGAAGGGACCCCAGGCCGCTGTCGTTGGTGTTCGTCACCGAGAACGTCGCCAGCAGTTGGCGGTCTTCCACACGCTCCGCCCACGGCCGGAATCGGACCAGGCCCGCACGCGAACTACGGCGCGCGCGAACGCCCCTTCGACCCTTCATCATGGTCGCAATCTCCACCCTGAGGTGCCGGGAGGCCCCAAGGCCGTCTATCGTGACGGGAACCACGACACGGACCGGCAATGAGGACCTAGTGGGAACCTAGGACGTGAACTGGGCCTTGGGAGCGCCCGAATGCGAAAAGCGGCGGTCCACGCAATCTGGCCTGTCCACCCCGCACCATCAATACACGCTCTCTCCGCTCTGGCAGTCGCTCGATGGGCCCGATAAATTGGAAGCCGGCCCCGCCGAACACCGGCCCCCATCGCGAACCGGACGAGGCCATCGTGCTCTGAAGCGCCCAGGACGGCCGGGCCCCCATCCCGTGGACCCAATCCATGAAAGTCGCCTTGCTCACAGGCGGGGGCGACTGCCCCGGACTCAACGCGGTCATCCGGGCCGTCGTCCAACGTGTCCACAACGCGGGCGGGACATGCGTGGGTGTCCTCGAAGGCTGGAAGGGCCTCGTCCAGGGAAATAGCCGTCCCCTCCACGTCGTCGAGACCGACCGCATCATCGGCCTCGGCGGCACGATCCTCGGCGCCTCGCGCACCAACCCATTCAAAAAGGCCGACGAAGACGTCCCCAAGCTCCGCGAGAACTTCGCCAAACTGCGGCTCGACGCCCTCGTGGCCATCGGCGGCGACGACACCTTGGGTGTCGCCAACAAGCTCCACAAGCAATTCGCCATGCCCCTCGTGGGCGTGCCCAAGACGATCGACAACGACCTGAACGTCACCGACTTCACGTTCGGCTTCGACACGGCCGTGAACATCGTCGTCGAGGCCATCGAACGACTGCGCACCACAAGCGAAAGCCACCGCCGCGTTCAGGTCGTCGAAACGATGGGCCGCCACGCCGGCTGGATCGCCTGCTTCGCGGGCATGGCCGCCGGCGCCGACTACATCTTCGTCCCCGAAATCCCAATCAATATCCCCAAGTGTGTCGATGTCCTCAAGCGTCGTCGAGCGGAGGGGAAGAACCACGGGATCGTCGTCGTCTCCGAAGGCGCCGAGTTCCCAGACAAAGGAGGAGTGAACCTAGGCGTCAAAGACGCCTTCGGCAACGTCCGACTGGGCGGGATCGGTAACGCCGTCGCGGAGCTGCTCGAAAAGGAGACCGGCTTCGAGACTCGAGCTGTTATGCTGGGCCACCTCCAACGCGGAGGCCCACCCAGCGCCTACGACCGCGTGTTGGCCACGCGATTGGGCCTCGGTGCCGCGGAACTCGTCCTCGACAGAGATTTCGGCAAGATGGTCGCGCTCCAGGGCACTCAGATCATCGTCACCGACCTCGAAGCGGGCGCTTCCGCCTCGAAACGACTCGACGCGAACTATTACCAAGAAGCCAGCGTATTCTTTTCATGATGGAATCGTGGAGCGGGTCCTTGACTCCAACCCCCGGTTCGTTATGATGACCTTTGTCGGTGGCGTTGACGGCCAAGAATGCTGTCCGCCACCTACCTGCCTCGCCGTGGTCAGGAAGCATCCGGGACGACACCGGGCGGCTTGATATCGCGACTTGGTCAGTTGGGCCGGATGGGCCTTCCCTCTCGGGGAAACGCCAGTCCGGCCGCTCGCATCGATACCTTGTCCCAAGCAAGGTCTTGACGCGCACCGCTCTTTGACAATCCGGTCGATCGCCAAACCAGCACAATTGCCTTTTTTGAGAAAGCAATGCGCAGAGCAGAGGACCCCGTGAGGGGGGCCGGCGTGGTTGGCTCCCGAAGATTTGTCGACGTGCTGCACGTCGGCCAATCGCGGGTCGGTCATTCATGCAGCGACCAATTTTCCTCGACCCGTCGAGGACCGGTCGGCGCGGGACGTTCGCGTCCCAACACCAACCCGGACATTTCGAAGGGTTTGATCCTGGCTCAGAATGAACGTTGGCGGCGTGGATTAGGCATGCAAGTCGGTCGCCCCGCAAGGGGCGAGGCGCAAGGGTGAGTAAGGCGACGGTAACCAACCTCGAAGATGGGGATAACCGAGGGAAACTTCGGACAATACCCAGCGACGTCCCGGGAGGGCATCCTCCGGGGACCAAAGGTGTGAGTCCGCTTCGAGACGGGCCGTCGTGGTATCAGCTAGATGGCGGGGTAACGGCCCACCATGGCTGGGACGCCTACCGGGCGTGCGAGCGTGGCCCGGCACACTGGGACTGAGACACTGCCCAGACTCCTACGGGAGGCTGCAGTCGAGAATCTTCGGCAATGGGCGCAAGCCTGACCGAGCGACGCCGCGTGGAGGACGAAGGCCTTCGGGTTGTAAACTCCTGTCGAGGGGGAACAAGGGGCCGTGAAGAACGGTCCTTGAGTGGTCCCTGGAGGAAGCACGGGCTAAGTTCGTGCCAGCAGCCGCGGTAAGACGAACCGTGCGAACGTTATTCGGAATCACTGGGCTTAAAGCGCGTGTAGGCGGGTCGGCACGTCGGTCGCTGAAATCCCCCGGCTCAACCGGGGAACGGGCGCCGATACGACCGACCTGGAGGGGGGTAGGGGGAGCCGGAACTTCCGGTGGAGCGGTGAAATGCGTTGAGATCGGAAGGAACGCCCGTGGCGAAAGCGAGGTTTCCAAGGCTCAGGCTTGGAAGCCAGGTCGCCAGCCTTTCGCGGGTTGACCGGAGAAGTTGGGGGAGCGCATAGGCTTGTGACGCTTGAATGGAGCAGGAGCGCAGCGACAAAGCCTTGTGTAGGCCCTCCAGCAGCCGCCGGAGGCGGCCCTGGAGGCCGCGAGGCGTTCCATGACCGTACTTCTTGCGCATCACCAGCCCGAGATTGAAGGCCGCTATCTGGACCAAGACTCGCTTCAGGATGTTTTCACGACCTCGCAGGTGGACTCGCCGGAGTCCTCCCGTTTCATAGCTGTGAGCCATGCTGCGCTCGACTCGTTCACTACGCCACTTCGCGAGCGTCTTGCCGCGCTCGCTCTTGCTTCGACGGCGATTCGCGTAGGTCGCCCTTTTTTCGGCGTCCTTCCCCTTCCAGCGACGGCGGGGCCGCTTCGGTTCGGCGATGTAGCTGCGCAAGCCCAGCTCCTTGAGCCGTACCAGAGTCGGTCCGCTGTGGTACCCACGATCCGCGACCAGCTCGCTCAGCGCACCCTCCGGCAAACAGGTGGACTTGGCGATGGAGCCCAGGTTCTCCAGGGCTTCAGACAGCGTCTCCTCAAGACTCTTCGTGTCGCCGCGATCGGCTGGCTGCACGGTGACCGCTACGATCGCGCCGGTCTCCAAGTCCACCGCGTGCTCCGCCTTGTGGGCCAGATGCGTACGGCCATCCTTCATTTTGGTGATCCGAGCGTCGGGATCGCTGGGACTCGTCCAGTCGTCGTTGGACCCTTTGCCCTTGCGCTTCCTGTCCTTACGGGCCAGCTCGGCTCGCGTCGGCGTCGCCTGACCCGACTCCTGCGCTACGCGCTTGAGAAACTCCGAATAGCCCTCGCCAGTGTCGCGACGTACGA
>CALLYK010000161.1 GCA_937858365.1 uncultured Isosphaeraceae bacterium
AGGGGCGCTGCACGTCGGCCACGCGCGGACCTTCCTGATCGCCTGGCTGTCCGCGCGGAGCGTCGGGGGCAAGGTCATCCTGCGGATCGAGGACCTGGATTCCTCGCGCACCAGGGACGGAGCGGCCGACCGGATCTTGACGGACTTGACCTGGCTCGGCCTCGACTGGGACGAAGGGCCCGTTTTCCAATCGAGGCGCCGAGACGACTATGACGCGGCCCTGTCCCGCCTGAAGGAGGGCGACCTGGTTTACCCGTGTGTTTGCACACGGGCCGACATCGCGCGCGCGGCGAGCGCCCCACACGCGGACGACGAGGGGCCGGCTTATCCTGGGACCTGTCGGAACAGGACGGCCGCCGAGGCCACGACTTTGGACCGACCGTTCGCATGGCGCTTTCGCACGCCGCGCGGCATCGTTCGTTGGGACGACGCCTTCCTCGGTCCGATGGCCCTCGATCCCGCGAAGCTCGGCGGCGATTTCGTGGTCGGCCGGTCTTCGGGCGAGCCCTCGTATCAACTCGCGGTGGTCGTGGACGACGCGGCGATGGGCGTGACCGAAGTGGTCCGCGGCGACGACCTCGTCCCCAGTACTCCGCGGCAACTTACGCTTTACCGAGCGCTCGGGCTGACACCGCCGACATTCGCCCATGTCCCCCTCGTGCATGGTCCCGACGGCCGCCGCCTGGCCAAGCGCGACGAGTCGATCAAGTTGGCGACTCTTCGTGAGTCGGGGACCGACCCGAACGACCTCATCGGCCTCCTGGCGCGATCGTGTGGACTCACCGAGGGCCTGGTCCGTTCTTGTCCACACGATTGGCTCGAGACTTTTGAGCTTTCGGCCGTGCCGCGCGGGTCCTGGTCGGTCCCTTCCGAATTCCAGCGACAATGAACCAGGACGGCCGATTCGACTCCTCGGTTCCTGTTGGTTGGGACCTTCGAGTACTCTGGGTCGAAACCTCCATAAACGACCAGACATCAAGGCCCCTTCGCCATGCCCCATGACGACCCGGAACACCTGCGGCTCGCCGAGATCAGGGACGACTACACGGGCTGGCGGCGGTGGGGGCCCTATCTGGCGGACCGGGCCTGGGGCACCGTGCGCGAAGACTACAGCCCCAACGGCGACGCCTGGGGCTTCCTTTCCCACGAGAAGGCCCGCTCCAAGGCCTTCCGCTGGGGCGAAGACGCGATCGCCGGAATCAGCGACCGATTTCAACTTCTCTGCTTCGCACCCGTCTTCTGGAACGGCCGCGACCCGTTCCTCAAGGAGCGTCTCTTCGGTCTCACGCCACGCGAAGGCAACCACGGAGAGGACGTCAAGGAGTATTACTTTTATCTCGACAACGTCCCTTCCCACTCCTACATGAAGTTTCTTTACAAGTATCCGCAAGCGGAGTTCCCTTACGATCGCCTCGTGGCCGAGAACCAGCGGCGCGAAGGTCGCGGCTTCGAATTCGAACTTCTGGACACGGGCGCCTTCGCGGAGGACCGGTACTTCGACATCGTGATCGAGTACGCCAAGGAAGGCCCCGAAGATCTTTGCGTGCGCATCAAGGCGTTCAACCGCGGGCCCGACCCGGCGGAACTCCACGTCTTGCCTCACCTCTGGTTTCGCAACACATGGGCATGGTCGGGGGCCGACGACCCGATCCCGGAAGTCCGGGAAGGGCCCCGATCGACCGGCCAGATGTCCCTACTCTGCGACGATCCCAGGCTGGAAACGCGCGCTCACGAACCGATCTATCATCCCCTCGGCCGGCGCTTCCTCGACGGCCCCGCAGGCGCGAACGCCCTCTTCACGGACAACGAGACCCATGCGGAGGTCGTTTTCGGACCAGGTGCTTCGAGTCGCTCACGGTTCGTCAAGGACGCATTTCATCGCCACATCGTCCAAGGCGAAGCGTGCGTCAACCCGGCGCGAACAGGGACGAAGGCGGCCCTCCATTATCACTGGCCAGCGGTCCCGCCAGGCAACTCGGTGACGCTTCACTTGCGACTCTCGGACCGTGAAGGGTCTCGGCTGGCCCTTGAGGACGTCGACCGCGTCGTGGAGACGCGTCGTCTCCAGGCCGATGCCTTTTACGAGACGATCCACCCAGCAGACGCGACCAACGATGAACGCCTCATCCAACGTCAGGCGTTCGCCGGCCTTCTGTGGACCAAGCAGTGTTATCTCTTCGACGTCCAGAAGTGGCTGGAAGGCGACGACCCCGAATTCCACCCGCCCGA
>CALLYK010000162.1 GCA_937858365.1 uncultured Isosphaeraceae bacterium
CGACGAGGACGTCGCCCGAAGCGTCTGGGTGGTTGGCGCCTTTCTGTCGCCGATGTTCGTGTTCGCGCCGCTCCTCTACCCCGAGCCGGTTGCGGCGTGCGCTGCCTTCGGCGCGTTCTGCGTCGCGCACATCTACACGAGCGACCGCGTTGGGTCATCGCGCGCCGCCAAGGCCCTTGGCGAGAACGTTCGCGATCGCCTGATCGTTGAAGACCCCGACCGGCCTTTGCCGGAAGGGGCCGTGGTCGCAGGAACGGCGACCCTGGTTGTGGACCTACCCGAGCACATCGAAGTGATGGTCGACGCGAAAACGCCCGCCTATCTCTTTCTGGCCGACACGTATGACCCTGGTTGGTCCGTGACGATCGACGACCAGCCCGGCAAGGTCCACCCGGCACAGATCAATTTTCGCGCCGTCTTTGTCCCTGAAGGAAAACACAGGATCGTCTTCCGCTACGAGCCAGCCGGTTTCCGGACCGGCCTGGCAATCACCGCGGTGGGCGTCGTCATGGGGCTTGGGCTGGTCTTCCGGCCGCGTCGGCGCGTCGAATTGGCCCCCGAACATCAGCCGCTGAACTGGCCGGCGAGGTGGCCGCTTGGGTTTCTGCTGTTGTTGATCACAATCACCGCGGCATCGGCCATTGGCGTCGGCCCGAACGGGCCCAAGGTCCATTCCCGGTGGGACAAGTCCTGGCACCGGTTCACATGGTCCGCGGGGGTCGAGGCGATGAAGCCCCCGCCCCCGCCGATTGAGTGAACGTAGGCGAACCAAGTTCTAAACATACACTCGCTTGTTGTAGATATACCACTCGAAGAGGACCAGCGCCAGCGCCATCCAAGCGATCGGCCACCACCAATCGAGTCGCGCCGGGGCCTTCCGGCGCACGTCGGTCACCTGGATGTTGCCGATTTTGATCCCCTTCCCTCGCATGGAAAGGTCGCTTTCTCGGGCGTCGAAGAGGTTCACGGCGAAGTCGCTGCCCTCATCTTCGCCCCAGCGGACTTGATAGAGGCCCGCCTTGTTCGCGTTGTTGAAGATAAATGTCCCTTGAGGAGATCGTTTCAGCTCTTCGGGCCGCGTCAGTCCCGGCCCGATCACCTTCACCGTGTCTTGGAGGGAGTCCGCCCGGATGACGACCGGTTCACCAGGCAAGTGGACCTCTTCGCCCCCCGTCTCGCGAGCGTTGCCCAACACGCGAAGGGCGTTGAAGATGAACAGTGGAAAACTATAAAAGCGCAAGGGCCAATCGGTGTTGAGTTCGATTTCCTTGCCTTCGTCCTCAGGCTGATGGAAGAGACCGAAGGCGATGACCGCGTCGGCGAAGCCCATGCGCGGCGCGACAAAACCGATGGGGCCCTCGTTGCTCTCGATCAGGTTGGTCGACCCTGGGGGCGGCTCGACCACGGTCGCATGCATGATCCGGACAAGTCGCAAGTCGCGTACATATTGCATCAGCGGATGACCGATGTCCCAATCAAGCACGATGGGCCCTTTGACGGCCTTCGTACTCTCATATTGGGGCCCCGGGGGCAGCACGCCGAAGTAGAGCGTGTTCGCCGCGGGTGGTCGCTCGGGCCGATACCGATCGAAGATCACCAAGTCATATCGACCCGAGTCCATTTGTCGGACATATTCCTTCGTTTTCGCCTCTTCGGGGCTGATCTCGACCACGTCGGCGAGTTGGGCGGCGGAAGGTGTCTTCAGCGTGCCGGCGAGGTAACGGTCCCCTTGTGAAACGAAGAGTACCTGCGCCTTGCGCGGTGTGCCGACCGTGGTGAAACCGCGGTTGTCGAGCTTGAGGGCGTCCTCCACCTCGATTCGGACCTCGAGCAATTCACGGCCAGGATCGGGTAAGTCGAACTTGAAGGCTTGCTCGCTTTGAGCGGAAACCTTGAGGGCGATCGCGTCGATGAGCGTCCCGGAGTCACCGGGTTTGTCCGGGTCGTGCTTGAAGAGTCGGGCCTCGGTCTCAACGGCCTCTGCACGGTAATTCCTCACGCGCCCGAAGACCTGGAACTGGTCCGGCTTCTCCTCGTTCCGAGCGGTTTGCAGGGCCAGGATCGCCACGTTGTCGGTGGCCGTCGCCTTCTTGACGGCTTTCTCGTCGGCGGGTTTCTTCTCGCTCTCGTTGGGCGTGTCGCTCGCCGCGTCGAGGGTGTCGCCCACGATGACGAATTCGGGTTGAAGGTTGCCGAGGCTGAAGTTCTCAATGTTGGCGAAGCCGCCATCCGTGAAGACGAACACTCGCGCGCTCTCGGCGGAACTGCGCGTGCCCGCGGGTCCTTGACGCGCGGCCAAGTCGGTGGATGGATTGGCCAGGCCGGCGGCGAGAGTAAGCGCCTCGCGCAACGACGTGGTCGACTCACTTGCCTGGATGGACGTGATCCGGGAACGAAGAAGCTGCTTGTTCGCCGTGTAACTCGCTTCGACGCGGGCGTGGTCGTTGAACGTGAGGACCATTGCCAAGTCGTCGCCGCCCATCTGGTCGATGATGCGTAGCGCCTCGCGCTTCGCCTCTTCCAGGCGGCTGGGGGCGACGTCGGTGGCCGCCATACTGGCCGAGTTGTCGATCGCCAAGACGTAGCGTTGGCCGCGCCCGGCCGTGCCCATCACACGCGGGCCGGCGAGGGCCACGAGCAAGGCCCCCACGAAAAGGAGTTGCAGGAAAAGCAACAAGTTGCGTCGGAGCCTCTGAAAAAGGCTGTTGACGTGCAAGTCCTCAAGGCTCCGTCGCCAAAGCAAGGTGCTGGGGACCTGGACGGGGCGGCGGCGGAGCTTCAGGAAATAAAGGGCGATGATGCCGACGGGCACGCCCGCCAGCACGGCCCACGAGACCGCCCCCAGCGGTGACGCGAACGTGATCGGCGATTGCCAGGAGGAGAAGTCGAACCCCATGTATGTGTCCCTTTCGCCGGCCTCGGCCGGCTCAGAGTTCCGGTTCTCGCCCTTGGTCGCGCCGCCGCTTGCTCACCGCGATGAACGCGACGTAGCCGACAATCAGCAAAGTCACACCCACGAACACAACTGGGCTCGTGATGGGTACATGCTCCCTTAGATAGTCGAAAAAGTCTCGGAGCATCGCGGTCTCAGGAAACGTACGACGTGAAGTCTTTTGATACAAGGACCTTCACTTCACCAGACCTCTTTCGCGAAGATAGTTGAGAATGAGCTTATCGAACGGGTTGTGGGTGGTGGTGAAGATGTAGGCGATGCCGCGCTGGGTACACCATTCCTTCAGGCCCCCCACGAACGCATTCAGGTTGGCCTTGTAGCGCTGAAGGAGGGGTGCGCTGATGGAGATTTCGGCCACGTCGTCGTCCTCGGCGTCGACGAGGCGGAGGTCCCCGACAAGGTCGGGCTCAACTTCCTCCTTGCTCAGGACGTGGATGACGTAAAGGTCGAGGTTGCGGGCTAGAAGATAACGGAGGGCGTCCTGATAGCCACGTTTGTCGAGAAAGTCGGAAATGACCACCGCGATCCCCTTGCCGGTATGCTTGATCGCGAACGCCTTGCACGCGGCCGTGAGGTTGCCCGCGCCGGATGAGTGCAGTCCTTCCAGATGTTGGATCACGCGCCACATTTGCGAGCGGGCGCGGACGTTTGTGAGGCCCGGTTCGAGACCCGAGGAGAACCCCTCCAAGACCACTCGGTCGTGGTTCACCAAGCCGATGAACGCTAGCGCGGCCGCGACCTGCTTGCCGTATTGGAGCTTCGTGGGGTCCCCAAACTCCATGGACTGGCTCGTATCCAGCAGCGTGTAAACGTGCAGGTCTTCCTCTTCCAGAAAGAGCTTGAGGAAGAGCTTGTCCAAGCGGCCATAGACGTTCCAATCGATCCGGCGAAGGTCGTCGCCAACGACGTAGTTGCGATGGTCGGCGAATTCGACGGAGGACCCTCGGCGCTTGCTCTTGCGCTCCCCCTTCAACCGGCCGAGGAAGATCTTCCGGCTGACCAGCTCAAGTTGTTCGAGCTTGGCGAGGAACTCGGGGTCGAGGAGTGACGTCGCCTGAGCGGAGGGCATCGAGAAGGGACCTCGGGTTCAGAGGAGGCGGTCGGAAAAGGTGAACAGGCCCACCATGAGGAGCACCGAGATCCCCAGGCCAAAGGCCCAGGGTAAAAGGGCCGCGAGGAAAATGCGCAAGCGCTGCGAGGCGGAGTGCTCGGGACGACGATGGAGGAACCCGAGCGCCGTGAACCAGCTTTCGACGACGACCAGCGAGCCGCTCAAGGCGGTCAGTAGGCCGATGGTCGGTTCCGCGCGCCAGGCAAGGGCCGAGGCGAAGGCCAGGAGTCCGCAGACGGCGAGCAATCCGACGAGGTCCGTGCGGGTCCAACGGAGCGGCTCGGGTCGTGGAGGCGCCCAGGCCAAGGGGGCGGGCGGCGGGTCGTAAATGTCGCGGCCAGAGTTCATGGCAAGGTCCTTCCTTCGCGTCGCCGGTTCAGGCGACGGCGCGCTCCTCGGCCTTCTCGGGCACGGCGTCGAGCACTTTGAGCAAGACCTCGTCGGTCTCGATCCCTTCGGCCTGGGCCTCAAAATTCAGAAGGACCCGGTGCCGGAGGCTGGGCAGATATACGCGACGTAAGTCTTCGAAACTGATGTTGAAGCGTCCGTCGAGGAGGGCCCGCACCTTCGCGGCGAGGATCAGAGTTTGGACGCCGCGCGGACTGGTGCCCCAACGCACGTACTGATTGGTGATGTCGGCGGCGAACTCACCGCGCGGATGGGTCGCCAGGGCCATCCGGATCGCGTAGTCCTGCACGTGCGGAGCGACGATCACCTCGCGAACGAGTTGTTGCATTCGGATCAACGTTTCGCCATCAATCACTCGTTCGGCCTTGGGCCTCTCACCGCGCGTCGTCCGGTCGAGGACCACCTTCAACTCGTCGCGCGAGGAATATCCCACCACGAGCTTGAACAAAAAGCGGTCGAGCTGGGCCTCAGGAAGAGGATAGGTCCCCTCCTGCTCGATCGGGTTCTGGGTGGCCATGACGAAGAAAGGTTCCTTGAGCTGATAGATCATGCCGCCCACGGTGACCGAATGTTCTTGCATCGCCTCCAATAAGGCCGATTGCGTCTTGGGGGTTGCCCGGTTGATTTCGTCGGCGAGGACGATTTGGGCGAAGATCGGCCCGCGTTGGAACTCGAAGTGGCGCCGGCCGTCGGCCCCTTCCATGACCACGTTTGTGCCGAGGATGTCGGCCGGCATGAGGTCGGGCGTGAACTGGATGCGGTTGAAGTCGAGAGAAAGGGCGTCGGCGAGGGTCCGCACGAGCAAGGTCTTCCCCAAACCGGGAACGCCTTCGAGCAACGCATGACCGCCCACGAAGAGACACGTCAAGACGCCATGGACGATCTCGTCGTGACCGACGATGACCTTGGCGATCTCCCCCTTCACGCGTTGGTATGTCTCGCGAAACTCGGACGCCCGCGCTTCCATCGAAGCCTGGTCATTGGTCATTGGTTCATGGTCCTTGGTTGTTCGGTATTCGTTATTGGTTATTGGTAGCTAGGTGTAAGAAGGCCCTTCGTGGCGAGCTCGGGCCAACCGCGAATGACCGACAACCGGTGGCCAATGACCAATAATGAATAACTCATGTGGGTTTTTCCTTGTCTCGTTCCTTTTCCCGTTCTTCCCAGACCTTTTGCTTCGCCTTGAGGAGTCGATTGGTGTAGCTTTCGGCTTCCCCGGATGCCTTGGGTTGATCGGGGGCGAGTCCTGGTTTCGCTTTACTCTCGACTTGCGCCAGGCGATCCGGAGCGGTCGTGCCTTCAAGGAGGGGTTCGCCGATGGGTCCGCCGCTCATGGGCAGGGGCGGCGCTTCGAACCTGGTCGCGCCGAGGTTTCGGTCGATCTGTTCGGCGACCTCCGCCTTTCGACTCTTCAGTTTCTCCATGTATTCGACTCGGGGCGCGACTTCCTGTCCCCGAATCTTCTTCCAGTAATCGCGGGCCGTGTTCTTCATCCGGTCGAAATCGGGGGCGACGCGGCGGACCCCCACGTCGAGGAGGAAGAGCACGGCCGCCGCCATGAGAAGAGAAGGCCAGAGGTCTCGGAACGATCGCGGCGGGGCCATGCTCGGGTCCCGACGGAACACGTCGGCGTCGCGCACCGTGCGGGCGATGTCGGTCGTTCCGTCGCGGCCGGTCTTCCAGTCGATGATCTGGCCGTCGGTCGTGGTGGCGAGCGTTTCCAGGTTGGGCCGGTTCGAGCGCAGGTCGCGATACTCGTCGGAATAAGGGACGGAAACCCCCGTGCGGACCACTCCAGCGCTGTTGTCGGGCCCCATGTAGGCCAGGTTGACGAAGTAATTGCCGCTGGATTCGGCGTTCTCGACGACTGCTTCGTATTTGCCGGGGGCCGTTTGAGACAGTTCGATCGACCTGGGTTTGAAGTCGGGGCCGATGATGTTGCCGCCGATCTTGAGGAAGTTGAGGAACTGATTGTCCTTGTCCAGGGCGTCGACCACGATCTTGATCCGCCCTTCCTCTTGGCGGGCCGTGACGGTCAGGTTCCCCTTGTCCACAGGTCGCAACGACCAGCGAACGACTTGCGACCAGAATGCGGCGTAGTGGTCCCAATCCGTCCATTGACCCGTCCAGCGTCGGCCGGCATCGCTGGTGAAGGCCACGGCACGACCCAATCCATATGTCCAGTGGGCCAGGAGCGGGTTGGTCTGTCCGGTCGGTTGGGGGGACGTGAGGGGCACCTCGACGAGTTCGTTCTCCTTGCGCGAGGTCAAGACCAGACCGCTGATGGGCGGAACGGTCTCGGGCAAGCCGAGGATGGTCTCGCTGCGTTCCCGGACCTCGGGGGTCCACGAAGCGGGTGGGCCTTCAAAGATCAATGGCTTGGAGACGAGGCGCACTTCTTTTTGATAAATGCGCGGGAGGGCCTTGGGGTTGGCGACGTTGTAGAAGCGGCCATTCGTCTTGTTCGCCAAGTTGCGCATCGCGTTCAGGGAACCAGGGTCGTTGCCGTGCGCCGCGCAGAGGACGGTCGTCACGGTGATCTTGCTGGCCATGAGCTGGCTGACGACCTTGGGCGTTGGGGGCGTGGGGTCGCCGTCGCTGATGACGACGATGTGCTTGGTCATCGCGTCTTTGGCGTTGTTGTTCAGGCCCTTCATGGCCATCAAGAGGGACGGGTCGAAGTCGGGCATGTCGCCGGGGGTCATCTTGTCGATCGCGCGGAGCATTGCGGGCATGCCGGTACCGATCGGCCGGACGGTGAAGAGCCATGCCTCTTGCCCTTCCCAGTGCAACATTCCGCAATAGTCGTACGGTGAGAGGTTCTTGATCGCTTCCTGGGCGACGACCTTTTGCCAGTAGTTCCCCTCGGCGATCTCGCTGGCGTGCATCACCAGGACCATCGCCGCCTTGCCGGCCACCTTGGAGGAGGGGATTTCCATGTTGACGGGCAAGGCCTTTTCCACGGGCGTGTCGCGCCAGCCACCGGCGCCAAAGCTCTTGGGCCCGCCGATCATGATCAGACCCGCGCCCATGTCGTGGACGTTCGCTTCAAGCAGTTTGATCTGTTCGGCGGTGAAGCAGTCCTTGGGGACGTTGGCCAAAATGACGGTGTCGTAAGGCTGAAGGGCCGCGACGTCGCTGGGGAGGATGTCGCCGCCCGCGATCCCTCCTTCCACGACCTCGGGGGCCACCAGGGTGGTGACTTGCAGCTTCTTTTCGCGCAGGGCCTGCACAAGTTCGTCGTGTTCCCCCTTGACGCCTTCGATGAGGAGGACGTGGGCGTCGCCTCGGGCCAGGGTGAAGCCGTAGGCCGTGTTGTTCATGGCGCGGCGGTCGCCGCTGTCCTTGTCGGGCACGAACGTGGCCGTGTACGTGTAAAAATTCGGCTCCGTGATCAATTGCTTGAGCGTGAAGACGTTCACACCGCGCTGGAGGTCGATCCGAAGCGGTTGTTCGTTTCCCGGCGCGGGGGCGCGATAGTTATCGGCCTCTTGGAAGATCTGCAAGGTGCCGGAAGTGGGCTCGCTGGCCCGGATGTTGACGCGGACCTCGACTGTGTCCCCCTTCTTCACGTCCGGGGGCAGGTCCACCTTCTCGACGAGGACTTCTTGGCCATACGTATACTCGATCGGCAGGACGTCGATGGGCACTTTCTGACCGCTCGCGGCGAAGGCTTGTTCGAGGGCCCGGCCGCGGTTTTCATTGCCGTCGGATATGACGACGATCCGGCGCGCCGTGTCTTCGGGGAAGCTCGCGAGGGCCTGCTTGATCGCGCCGCCGATGTCGGTGTATTCGAGGTCCACCGGGTTCTCGAAGCCCGAAATGGGGGAGAAGTGTGGTGTGGGGGGGACCTCGACCCGCGCGTTCTTACCGAACGTGATCACGCCCGCGAGGTCGCGCGTGTTCTTGCGATCGACCTGGCCGTTGACGAACTCGATCATCTTCTGCTGCCACTCGCGCGGGATGCTCTCGGAGAGGTCGAGCAGAAAGATGGTGGTCAAGCGGTCGTCGGTCCGGACCGACTGGAGTTTGGCGAGGGCGAGAATGAGCAAGATCACGACCATCACGCGGATGCCGATGGCCAAGGGCCTGCGCAGCGGGCCGAGTCCCGCGAGGCTCTTGTAACTGAAAGCGACGACGGCGGGCACCAGCACCGGTATCAGCGCGAGGGCCCACCACCAGCCCACGGTGATCGACAGGTTGCGGGTCAAGTCGGCCATCTCAGGTCTCCACCGGCGGGTGCGAGCGACAAGGTCGGTTCGGGCCGCACCGGGGTCGATTATCCCATACGAAAGCGCTGGACGCGATGATTGAGTGTGTCGATGACGAAGACGACGCCGCTGCTGTCCACGGCGAGGGCCCAGGGGTTGTAGAGTTCGCCCGGCTCACGCCCGGGAGACCCCCAAGTGCCCAGAGAGCGTCCCTCCTTGGTGAACCGCTGGACGCGATGGTTGGCGTATTCGACCACATAGAGCGTGCCGTCAGGCGCCAGGGCAATGTCGTAGGGGTAGGACATCTGGCCCTTGGCGGGTCCTTGCGAGCCCCAACAATCGAGCAGCTTACCTTGGGTATCGAAGACCTGGACTCGATGGTTGCAACTGTCGGCGACATAAATACGGTCTTTCTCGTCGATCGCCAGCGCCCGCGGCTTGAGGAACTGTCCCGGCTCATCGCCATGACCGCCCCACTGCCGTAGCCATTTTCCCTCGGGAGAGAAGACTTGGATGCGGTCGTTCTCACCGTACTCGCTGACATAGAAGTTGCCGGCCCGGTCGCAAACGACGTCGGTGGGATACCCGAAGCGCCCTGGTTCGGTCCCTTGCACGCCGTCGCCGATCTGCATGAGCAACTCGCCTTCGCGCGAGTAGATCATCACTCGATAAAAGTGCGTGTCGGCCACGAGGACACGCCCCCAGCGATCGACGGTCAAACCGCTGGGGCCGTCCACATTCAAGGCGGGCATCCGCCAGTGACGCTTGAAATTGCCGTCTCGATCGAAGACCTGGATGCGATCGGTGAGGTCGGCGATGTAGAGTTGGTCGTCCGCGTCGAAGGCGGCCACGCGGGGCTTTTGCAGCCAACCGGGTCGCGTGCCGTGGATGCCCCAAACGGCCTCGGGCGTCGCGCGGCCGGTCAAGTCGCATCCTGAGAGAAGGGCGACCGGTAGCAAGAAAACCAGCCGTGGAGCGAGGTGAAGCAAGGGGATGGTCTCTGGGTGCGGCCCATCGAATGCGTGTAAACTCTACCGAGCGGGCCGCACGCGCCGCAAGTCCGAAGCTATTCGTTTTTCCGGGCGACGCGAGGAGCGGGATTTTGGCGAACTGGGTGCGGGTTTGTGGAGTGGAAGAAGTCCCGGAGGGACGGGCCCTAGGGGTCGAGGTGGCCGGCCATTGGTTGGCGATTGTGCGTGAGGGGGGTGTTTGGCGGGCCTTGTCGGCTCGTTGCCCTCATGCCAATGGGCCACTCGATCGCGGGTGGTTGGAAGAGGGGGAGTTGGTCTGTCCCCTGCACCGCTGGCGGTTTCGGGTCGATACGGGCAAGTGCTCAACGGACGGGTCGTATCAGCTCCACGCCTTCGCCTGCGAGGAGCGAGGTCGTGACGTCTGGGTCAGGGTGTCTTCGTAGGATCGAGACCCGAAGCGGCCGTCCTGGAGACCACGGAGTTTCGCGGGGACGGTCGGCCGCAGAAGGTGAGGTTCGGTGCCTCTCGAGGGTCGCGATGCGATTCATAGGTCCCACTCGAGCACCTCGTCGTGCCGTTCTCGCGCGCGGGTCGACCATATGCTTTTCCCGTCGGGTATGAAGACGAGCGGTCGCACCGGGCTACCTTGGAAATCCAGCCGAGTGATCGTGCGGCCGTGGGAGTCTTCGGAAAACACGCAGGCTTGCGAGGTCGTGTCCGGAAGGGACACGCACGATCGCACTCCCCCTGACGGCAAGTCGAAGGCGGCAAGGCACATATTGACATCTTCCGGGCCAATGCCATCGGGGCCCTCCTCCATGAACCAACCCACCAGACCGCGTCCATCGGGTGTGAACCCGTGGAGATCGACCTTCACGTCGTGGCCGCCGAAATGCGGCAGCTCTTGCCCTATCCTCAGGTCCCAGACGAAGTACATACCAAAGGGGGTCAAGGGGTCCCGACCCCACTCGTCTCGATCCTCGATTCTCGCCATGAGGACGTATTCCCGATCGGAGGACATCGCGATGGGCCGCACCATGTTCGAGGATGACCTCGTGTCGACGACTCGGACCTCACGCGCGGCGCCGTCGTCCCAAAAGTGGACGAGACCGTCGTCATCACTGAAAAAGAGGGACGTTTGGTCTCTGGATGATTCCTGCATCGTCGTACTCAAAGTATGAACGGCACGGGGTGGACGACTGGAGGGCCAGGTCATGATCCAAGCCGCGATCACACCGACAATCAACATGATTATGAAGAAAGCGACGCGTCGTCGACGCCGCGATCGGCTCCGACTCTGAGGCGTGGGCAATGGGTACATTCCTGGCCTCGCTGTTAACAGTGGGGCTTGGTTCGATGGGTCCACTTGACGGTACGGGAAGCACCGAGAAACCGGTCGTCAATTCCGGCACGTGCTTTAGGGTACGTCCTTCGGTTCCGCCACGCAGTCGGCCCATAGGTCGTCGACTCCCCGCCCGGTGAACTCCTGGAAGGCGTGGATGTGGAAGGTGCCTGAGCGGAGACGGCGATGGATCTTGTCCACGATTCCAGGGTGTTTCTCCTCCAACCAGACGAGGAACCGCGCGGTCGTGCGGTAACTGTCCTTGTAGCTCTGTTTCGCCGTGAGTTTCGCGGGGAGCGCCCAGCCGGGCTGGTCCTTCGGCCCGTAAGCGAAACGCGCGTAGTCGGCGATCCCTTCAACGAGCCAGCCCACCCTTTGCGCCGGGTAACGCTGGACCGCGTGTGTGAGTTCGTGCGTGAGCAGGGCCACATCGTCGGGGTGGCGCTTCAGCCAGTCGATGTTGATGGAGACCTCGGCCCCTCGACAGTACGCCGGCACGTCCATTCCGCGTTTGAAAACCAAGGTGATCTCCCGACTCGCCGGCCGTTCCGGGTCGTCGAATCGTTCGAGGAGTTTTGGATAGCCCTCGTAGAAGAGAGTTGTGAGGCGGCCCACCGTAGGCGCGAAGGCCGCGTCCACCTCCCCCCGCGTGATCAGGACGAGCGGCTCGGGACCATCAAGGCGCGGGGCCATGCCCGAGCGGTCCGTCATCAGGAGCCCGAGCGCCGTGATCGAGTCGTCGTCGGCCGCGCCGAAGAGGCCGGTCACGCGACCCAGCGGCGCACCTTTCTTCAACTTGAGGATGAGGCGGAAGTCGTCGGAGCCACCTTCGCCGCCGAATGTCGGCGTGGCGGACCCGTCACTCAGGTGGAACTGAATCGAATCCACCACTCGTCCATGCTTCCCGCTCAATCCAACCACCTCGACCCCTTGCCCAAGGACGATCGGCGCTTCGTACTTGCCCGTGGCGGGACCAACGACCGTCTCAAGGCTTCGACCATCGGCGTCTTCGGCGATGAGGCGCAAGCCCTTCACGACCCGCCCACCAAACCGCGGACCGACGTTGACCTCGATCGACCGTAATCGGCCCCCCTCCGGAGCGAACGCCGCATCGAAGGTCTTCTTCCCCTGATCGCTCCCCACGAGCGGCGAGCGCACGGCTTGCTCTTGGGGCGCCGGCGTCAGTGTCAGGTTCAGAAGGGACAAGGCGAGCAGGAAGTGCATCAAGGCGGCCTCGACCGGTAGGGCCCAAGGAGATCACGAATGACCAGTATAGCGCCTCTGCCTTCGTGGTGTGAGGCCCCACAACAGGAGCAGCCTGGGAAGAGGCCCACTCGACCGCAATCACGCAATCATGCATTCTGGTTTCGGTCGCTGTTTTGGCCTGGGCCCGTGGATGAACAACGAACCCGTTTCGTGGTCTTAAGTCGAGACGCCTCAAAGGTCTTCGTTGGGGCCCCAATTGGCGCGCGACCGGGCGCGATGACGATTGGCGTGGACGCTCTGGTGTTCCAACGGCGCCGACCTTACCGCATCGGCCGTTTGGAGCAGCCCACACGCCGGACGCATTGACCTTGGAGGACGGGCCCCACGGACATATACTCCGCCGCCCGCGGATGGCCCAACGCGGGTCAGTGGAAGGTCACGGAGGACCGACTGTGCCTCGACACCCTTTGCCGTGGATCATCGCGGTGGCCGCGGCCTTGCACGCCCTGGGCATGTCGCGGACCGACCTTCCCGCTCAGGATGGCCTGAAGTTCATTCGGGTCGCCAAGGGGTTTCAAGAACGGCCCTGGTGGGATGTGGTCCGAGGCACGGACCAGCACCCGCTTTATCCGGCCGCGATCATCCTGGCCGAACCCCTGGTTCGACCCTTGACCGGACGCGGGCCCGACGCTTGGCGGATCGCGGCGCAGTCGGTTTCGGCCTTCGCTTCACTGGCCACTCTCGTGCCTCTTTATTGGTTTTCGAAGAGGCTCTTCGACAGAAAGACCGCCGCCCTCGCGACCCTGCTTTGGGCCCTCTTACCGCTGCCCGGCGACGTGGGTCACGACACCCTCAGCGACCCCCTGGCCTTGCTCTGCTTCGCGAGCGCCTTCGCTTGTGGGGCGGCCACTCTCGATCGACAAGGGGGCCTGAAGACCGCGCTCGCCTGCGGCCTAGCGTCGGGACTTGGTTTCTTGACTCGCCCCGAAGTGGCCCTCGCCCCGGTGGTGATGGTGGTGGTCGGGCTCTTGAGTCGCGTGCGACTCCCCGAGCTACGACCCGCCTTGCCTCGCCTAACGGGGCTCGCGGCCGTCTTCCTGGCTCTCTTGGGTTCCTACGCCCTTGTCAAAGGGGAGGTCTCCGAGAAGCTCGCCTTGCGACGGGCCGCCGCTTTGCCACCGAGCGCCGCTGGGAAAGTGAGCACGAACCGCTTGCCCGCCGGACTGGACGGCCCCGATTGGGACTTCTCGCCCAAGGAAGAGAGTGGCAGGACCTGCACGCTGGGACCGCTCGCGGCGACGAAGCTGGTCGTCCACGCCTGGGCCGAGGACCTCGCGGGGGCCTTGGCCGTTATGGCCGCATGGGGCGTCTGGCGATGTCGCGCCCGGGCCGACTCCCGAGCCGCTGTGACGGCCTCGCTGGTCTTTGCTTGCCTCTTCACCTTTGTCCTCATTCGCCACACGACGATGTGGGGTTATCTCTCCGGCCGGCACACGTTGACCCTCGCCTGGTTGGCGGTCCCTTGGGCGGCGGCCGGCATACACGATCTTCGCGCTCGCGTCCGCTCTCGACTTGGCGAACGCTCGTACATTCGGCCCTTGCGCTGGGCCGTGCTGGCAGTCGTGGTCGTCGTCTCGTTCTCTCTCCAAAACCGACAGGCCCATCCCAGTCGCTGGGGCTACGTTCAAGCTGGAAAGTGGCTCGAAGACCGCGCCGAAACCGGTCAGAAAGTGCTCGATACGAGGGGCTGGGCCTCGTTCGTGTCGGATCTTCCCGCATATGACCCCTGGCACATGGGCGAAGCACTCAAGGACGAAAACCTGGCCTACGTAGTGGTCGGCTCCGACGAATTGAGAGCGACAACAAAACGCGCCGCTTCGCTCCGCGCTCTGCTCGCCGCCGCCGCGACGCGCGTGGCTTCGTTCTCTGGGCGTGAAGACGGCCGAGGGCCTGCGGTCTATGTCTATCGTTACTGGCCCGGGACGAATTGGGAGGGCTTGAGACCATGACCTTGCCCTTCCCGCTCGTCCGTCTTCTGAGAGGTGCGCGGTGGTCGTGGGTCGCCGAGCGACATCGCGACCATTTGCCGCCGGACCTCGACGAACGGGTGATGGACCTGAAAAGCGATGATCGCCAGCACGTCAAGCAGGGCCGCTCGACCGCGCGTTTCCGATTCGATGATGGTCGCTTGCCTGTCTATCTCAAGCGTCACGACCGCTTGCCCTTGGCGGCCCGGTTGGGGGCCTTGCTGCGACCCGGTGTCGGCCACACTCCTGGTTCGGCCGAATGGGCCCATCTGGAGCGCGTCCGGGCCCTCGGAATCGCCGTGCCCGAAGTCGTGGCGGTCGGGGAGCGGATCGGGCCCTGGGGTCGTCTGCAAAGCTACCTCATGGTCCGAGAACTTGTGGGGCAAGACGAACTGAACAACGCCCTGCCGCGCTTGGCCGACTCCATGAGCGAGGCTGAGTTCATTCGCTGGAAGCGCGAGCTGATCGCCGAGATGGCCCGGATCGTGGTCGGCCTCCACTCCCGACGGCTCTTCCACAAAGATCTGTATCTCTGCCATTTCTTCCTGGACGAACAGCGTTTGGCCGGTCAACGACTCACACTGATCGACCTGCACCGGTTGGCCCACCACCGTTGGCTGGCCTTCCGCTGGCGACGCAAGGACCTGGGTCAGTTGCTCTTCTCCACGATGGACGTCGCGGGGATCGACGACCGCGACCGCTTGCGCTTCTGGTCGCACTATCGGCGCGGGATGGGTCGGTCGTTGCCGCGTCGCGAATGGCTGGCGGTCCGGCGCAAGGCCGACCGCTACCTGGAACACAATCGTTGACCCGAGAGGGCCCGAGATGCGCATCGCCCTGAACTTCCAACGAGTCGACCCCGATCGCGGCGGCGCGGAGACTTACGTGGCCGACCTCGCGCATCGCCTCGTCGCGGTGGGTCACGACGTTTCCCTTTACGCAAACCAATGGAGGCCCGAGGCCATCCCCTCCGTGGTCTCCTGTCATCATGTCCCCGCGAGGGGTTGGACGAAGCAGGCCCGAATCTGGTCGTTCGCCCATAATTCCGAGTCCGCCCTGCGGGCCGCAGAATTCGATTGCAGTGTCGGCCTGATAAACACATGGCATCATGACGTAATCATTCCTCAAGGCGGATTGCATCAAGGAAGTTTGGATGCCAATGCGCGACGCTTTCGCCCCGGCTGGAAGCGGTCGCTCTATCGACTGGGGAAGCGGCTCAATCCCTCCGCGGGCCTTTATCGGGCAATTGAGAAGAAGCAATACGACCCGGCCCGACGGGCCCGAGTCGTGGCGGTCTCGGAGATGGTCCGTGATCATTTGGAACATTATCACCAGGTCCCTCGTCACCGCATATCGATCGTCCCCAACGCAATTGACGCGGGCCGACTGGAAGCGGCCGACCCACGCGCGACGCGCAGGGCCTTTCGAGAACGTCTTGGCCTCCACGACGACGACCTAGTCGTCTTGTTCGTGGGCCACAATTACAAGCTGAAGGGCCTTGGGAGATTGATGGACGCCCTGGCGCTCCGGGCGCGGAACGACGCGGGGGCCCGGCCGATCCACCTGGTCGCTTGCGGCGGGGGAGACCCAACGCCGTTTCGACGCAAGGCGCGCGACCTTGGTCACGGTTCGACCGCCCACCTCGTCGGCTTCCTCCCTTCCGTGAAGGAGGCCTACTGGGCCGCCGACGCCTTCGCCCTGCCAACTTACTACGACCCATGTTCGCTCGTCGTGCTCGAGGCCCTGACATGCGGCCTGCCGGTGATCACGACCGCGATGAATGGTGCGGGAGAGCTTATCACGCCCGGTCGCGAGGGGTTCGTCGTGCCGTCTCCTGATTCCATCGAGGCAATCAGCGAGGCCCTGGAGCGCCTCGTGGACGACGGTCAACGCGCGATCATGGCGCGGCACGCCCGCGCGTTGGGTCAGGCCCAGTCGCTCGACCTTCATGTCGAACGTTTGCTGCGGGTCTTCGAGGAAGTCGCGGCGGACAAGCGCCCGCTTCTTCGCAAACGGGCACGCACTCGGATGGATGTCCCACGTTGATGGCCGGGGAGGTCTCGCGATGAAAGCAATCGTGCTCGCCGGTGGCAAAGGTACTCGCTTGCGGCCCTTCACACACGCCTTGCCCAAGCCGCTGATGCCCCTCGGCGGCGACGACCCCATGCCCATTCTCGAAGTGGTGCTGCGTCAGCTCGGACGCTTCGGGTTCCGAGACGTGACGATCATCACCGGGTATCTCACCGAACTTATCGAGGCCTTCTGCGGGAACGGCCGGCGCTTCGGTGTTCGTGTGGACTATCGACGCGAAGTGACCCCACTGGGCACAGCGGGCGGACTCGTCCTGATCGAGCGGCCGCGCGCTCCCGTGCTCGTCCTCAACGGCGACATCCTGACGACCCTCGATTTCGCCGCCATGTATACGTTCCATCAAGCCCGAGGGCCGGCCGCCACGATCGCCTCGTTCGAGCGCGAAGTGAAGATCGACTTCGGCGTGCTCGAATTCGGCAAGGACCCGCACGTCTTGGAGGGCTACCGCGAGAAGCCGCGGTATTCCTATCAGGTCAGCATGGGTCTCTACGTCCTGGATCCATCGGCCTGGGACTACCTTCATCCGGGCGCGACCGTCCAAATGCCCGACTTGCTGGAACAGATGCGCGGCGACGGCCTGGCCGTGCATTGTTATCGTGAGCCATGTCAGTGGCTCGACATTGGCCGTCACGACGATTACGCCGCCGCCAACGACATCTTCGAGGCCCATCGCGCGTCGTTCCTCGGCGATGCGGAGCGACCAAGACTCAAGATTGGCTGACCATGCGACCTGTGCTCATCATCACGATCGTCCTCGCGGCCTATCTCCTGGGCGCGGTCCCTTTCGCTTATCTTCTTGTTCGATGGCTCAAGGGGATCGACATCCGCACGGTAGGTTCGGGCAACGTCGGCGCGACCAATGCCGGACGTGTCCTGGGCTTTCACTTCTTCCTCATCATCTTCATGCTCGACGTGCTGAAGGGTCTTCTCCCCACCTGGTTCCTACCGCGCATCCTGGAGGAGTCGGCGCGTCCCGGATGGCTCCCCGTTCTTGTCGCCTT